>DATKIY010000166.1:0-6926 GCA_035543875.1 Actinomycetes bacterium
TGTTGCCGAATCCACAACCATCGAGAACCCGACACCGATGGCCATCCCGATCACGCCACCGATCGTGGTTAGCAAAACCGCCTCAATCAGGAACTGCAACGTGATGTCGCGTCGCTTCGCGCCCAGCGCCTTCCGTAACCCAATCTCTCGAGTCCGCTCACGCACAGAGACCAGCATGATGTTGGAAACACCGACTCCGCCTACTAGCAGCGAGATCGCCGCGATTGCTGCCAGGACGAGCGTCAGCAGGCCCAGAATGTCCCCTAGCGTGCCCAGGATTTGGGTCTGAGTGACTGCGGAGAACTGCTCGTCGGGGTACTTGTCTTTGAGTGCAGCCAGTAGTTTCGCCTTGAGCGGGTCCACGTCGTCGATGGTTGGCGCCTTCACTGCCAGAGCATCGATCCGATCGACGCCAAACAGTTGTTGCGCAGTCGTGACAGGGATGTGCACCTCGTCGTCTCGACTTACGCCGAACGTCGACCCGACTTCTTCGAATACACCAATGACCCTGAACCTCACGCCAGAAATCGTTACCTGCCGACCGAGCGGCTCGATGTCGGGAAAGAGTTTGTCAGCAACGTTCGAACCCAGAACTGCAACGCGTCTGCGGGTATCAACATCAGTCCGCGTGAGGTACTCGCCCCGTGCGATGGGTCGGTTGAAGACGGTCGGAATGGATTCGTTTGTTCCAGCCACGGTCGCGAACAGCTGGTTTGACCCGACCGAAACGTACTCGCCGCTCGACACAGTTGCAGCAACCGAGTCTGGGTTGCCGACAACCCTCGCTAGGTAGTCGACGTCGTCAAGTTCCAGCCGACTGATCGACGGTGCCGTTCCGAAGTCCACATTGCCTGGGAGGACAAAGATGATGTTTGAACCGAGTCCCTCAACCTGAGACTCAACTTCCTGCTTCGCTCCGCCACCGATGGCGACCAGAACCACGACGGCTGCGACACCGATGATGACCCCGAGCATCGTGAGAAGGCTGCGCAATCGGTTCGACCGCAGTGCGTCGACCGCAACTCGAAAAGCCTCGCCAAGCCTCACGGAGTCACGCCTGGTGAGGAGGCAGCCGAGTCCGACTCAATGAGACCGTCGCGAACGTGAATCTGCCTCCGTGCACGAGCCGCAACCTCGGGATCATGTGTCACAAGCACCACAGCTACGCGGCTTTCTTGGTTCAAGCGTTCAAGGATCCCCATCACCTCGTGGCCAGTCTTGGTATCGAGGTTTCCAGTCGGCTCGTCAGCCAGCAATACGTCTGGACTGCCGACAAGCGCCCTCGCAATAGCTACCCGTTGCTGCTCTCCGCCGGACAACTCGCCGGGTCGGTGTTTGAGTCGCTCACCTAAGCCCACGGCTGCGAGCGCGTCGGCCGCTCTGCTGCGCCGCTCCGGCTTGCGAATCCCCCGGTAGAGCAATGGGAGGGCAACGTTGTCCAATGCCGACGTCCGCGGCAACAGCTGGAACGACTGAAACACAAAACCGATGGTTTGGTTTCTGAGCTCAGCAAGCTCAGTGTCGGATAGCCCTGTGGCGTCGCGACCGCCCACCGCGATCACACCAGACGTCGGTCGATCGAGGAGCCCAAGCAGATGCATCAAGGTCGATTTGCCAGATCCTGACGGTCCAACAATCGCTGCGAACTCACCCGCCTCAATGCGCAAGGAGACACCTCTCAGCGCGTGGACAGGCTCGCCGCCGAGCGGATAAGTGCGTGTGACGTCCGCGGCGTCAATCGCGGGCGCGGTCACGGCAGCTCTTGCCCCTCACTTACCTGATCTGCACCATGGGTCACGATGACCTGGCCGAGTTCAAGGCCATCGGTCACCTGCAGATAGTCCTCACCTTGCGCTCCTAACGTGACCTCGGTTTTCCGTGCCACACCATCGCTCACTAGCCAGACGGCGTCAGCGTCTCCGTCGCGGAAGACTGCCGAGACTGGCACGGCCACTGCGTCCTTGGCAGTCTCCACCCGCAACGACGCAACGGCGGACATCCCAGGACGAGGGGTGGGAGCTGGCAGCCCATCGGGAAGCGTTCCGCCAAGCAAGTCCAGCCGGACGACATACGAAACACCGCCACGACTGGAGGTAGTGGGCGACAGGTCGATGTTCCGGACGATCCCCCGGTAGCTGGCTCCGGGTACGGCGTCGAGCTCGACGTCTGCCTTGACGTTCTTCCGAACAAGAAGCACGTCGGTCTCGTCGACTTCAGCACGCAACGACAGCGACGAAATATCGGTAATGCTCAGCAAGGGGTCGCCTGAGCTGATGGGACTACCAACCGTCAACGCGCCGGTCGTACTCCCGCCTCCCTGATCTGACCCACTCCCGAGCAACGACTGAGCTTGACCCGTTAGCGAACTCGGGAGTTGCCCAACCAGTCCGGAAACATCCGCACCGCCACCGTCGGCGCCTGCCGAAGGTCCGATCACGACCTTGCCCGAGATGGGAGCTCGAACGGTCAACGAGTCAACCGCACTTTGGGCTGCGGCGACCGCCGCCTGTCCCTGCACCTGCTGCATCTGGGTCAGGCTGGCTAGTGCCTGCTCAAGGCCGGCGATTGCCTGATTGATCTGGGAAACGGACGCGTTCGCTTGCGCTTGGGCAGCTCGATACTGCGCGCGGGCTGTGGCCACTTGCTGCAGCGCTTGCTTACGAAGCTGCTTGTTCGGGATCTGCTTGGCAGCAGCCCTGGCCTGAGCGAAGGCGCGCTCAGCGGCCGCATTTGCCGAACTGTTGGACGCCGTCGGATCGGCACCGCTCAGGCTGACCGGCGCCGGCGCCGATGCGGCCAGTTGCTGAGCGTCGGCCAACGCCTGCATGGTCGCTGGCGAGTTAACGACCATCAACACCTGACCCTTGCGCACCTTCTGGCCGTCGGAAACGTGAAGACTTTGGACCGAACCAGTCGCCGGAGCCGAAACGACGGCTGAAGCGGCGGCCACCACGTTGGCTGGTGCCTCAACGACCTCGACGACCGTTTCGGTGCCCACCTCACCTGTCCGTATCAAAGTGACAGAGTCGTCGGAGCAGGCAGAAAGTGATACCGCAAGCGCCAAAAGGAACAGCACAGGGGCAAGTCGACGGGGAATCACTTGGACATCGTAGGTTTGGCAATGGGGATCGCACGCCACGAGGTCACTCGGAAGGCCTTACTAGGCTGACCTACAGCCAACGAAGGAGTGCCATGAAGCTGGACGCGCTGCTGTGTGACCACGCCCAAGTGTCCGGTGGGAAGCTCTTCATCTCCGGAGCAAACATCGATCGCATCCATGTCGGGGCCGATGCACAGCCGCCATACCTAATTAGTTACGCGGTCGCTGGCCTGATTCATGTTCCGTGGATGGCCACCAACGCCGAGCACCGACTGACGCTCAGTCTGCTCACCGAGGACGGGCGTATTCCGGCCATGGGCGGGGGTCCCGAGCAAGGTGTGGTGCCGAGGGGACTCACCGGTGAAATGCGGTTCAACGTCGGTCGCCCCCCACAGCTTGCCGGCGGCGAGGAGCAACTGGTTCCCTTTGCGTTCAACTTTGTCGGCCTACCGCTCGGAGAACTTGGCCGCTTCGCGATGGTGCTGTCCCTAGATGATGAAGAAACGCGACGCCTGCCCTTCACCCTCCTCCTCCACTAACCTCCCGCGAGAACGACGCGTTCACTTCCGAATGCGTACGAACAGCGCATCCATAACCCAGCTTGATTCGCGCGCCGTGGAGTTACTCGTGTCCCGACGCAAGTTCACGGCTGCGGTCACGGGCTGCCTCCAGCGCCGCCAAGAACGCGGCGCGGACCTTGTGGTTCTCCATCTCGCGGATCGCGGCGATGGTCGTGCCCGCAGGTGACATGACTGCCTCGCGCATGGCTTGAGGTGATTGACCAGAGTCGCGCAGCATGACAGCGGACCCGATCGCAGTCTGCACGATCAGATCGTGCGCCACCGCTCGTGGAAGCCCTAGCAGAATTCCTGCATCGGTCATGGCTTCGACGAGGTAGAAGAAGTAGGCAGGCCCACTGCCCGATAGCGCAGTAACCGCATCTTGCTGCGACTCTGGAACCCGAATCGTGCTACCGACCGGCTTGAGCAATTCCTCCGTGCGATGCAGGTGTGACTCGTCGGCGTGCGAGCCTGCCGAGATCGCACTCATCGCCTCGTCGACCAACACGGGCGTGTTCGACATCACGCGAACCACGGGCACGTCATCGCCAAGGCGACGTTCGATGAACGAGGTTGGAATACCGGCCGCTACCGACACCACGAGCTGATCACGCGAAACGTGACTTGCAATTTCGTCGAGCAGCGAGGCCATGTCCTGCGGCTTGACGGCAATCACGATTGTGTCTGCGTTTTTTACTGCGGAGGCATTGTCAGCAACCTCGACGCCGTAGCGTTCCCTCAGCTCCGAGCCGCGACCTTCGCTCTTGGTGCTCACGGTGAGGTCGGCGCTCGATCGACCGGCACGCAACAACCCGGAAAGCAGCGCTTCGCCCATCTTTCCGGCACCCAGGATCGCCACGCGGTCAGTCATTGCTTGCCTCCGTGTGTTCGGCGATCAACCAGCACCAAGCATGGCACGAACCCCGAGCATGAGGTTTGCTGGGCGCTCCGCCATACGCCTCACGAGGTAGCCGTACCAGTCGGCGCCATAGGGGACGTAGACCCGCACCTGCTCACCGGCATCTGCCAACCGGCGCTGCTCGTCACGTCGCACTCCGTAGAGCATTTGGAACTCGTACGTTGACGTTTCCCGATTGTTTCGGACGGCCAGTGCCTCCGCAATCGAAATAAGCCGACTGTCGTGAGTGGCAACCATGGGATACCCATCGCCCGCCATAAGGGTTCGCAGGCAACGAACATAGGAGAGATCGACGTCAGAACGTCCTTGAAACGCGACCGACTCAGGCTCTTTGTAGGCGCCCTTACACAAACGAACACGCGACCCTGAAGTCGAAAGCGTTCTGCAGTCAGCTTCAGTGCGCCGTAAGTACGCCTGCAGTACCGCGCCGGTCGCAGGAAACTCTCCTCTGAGGTCTTCGAGCGTGGAAAGTGTGAGGTCAGTGGTCGTATGGTCTTCCATGTCCAGCGTCACGGTGGTTCCAACCGCGTGTGCAGCTTCACAGATAAGAAACGCATTCTCCGCGGCGAAAGCTGGGCCACCACCCCTCAGTGCCTGACCCACGGCCGACAGTTTCACCGATACTTCGGCCGCATCGGAGAGCCCCTCGTCGCCTAGCCAACCCAATAACTCGAGGTATGCATCGCGAGTGGCCTCGGCCTGCACCCGATCAAGGGTGTCCTCACCAAGGTGATCGAGTGAGACCAGGAGTCCGTCATCAATCAGCTGCCGGGTCACGTCGACAGCTGACTCAGTGGTCTCGCCTGCTGCAAATCTGGTAACGACATCGCCGACTCCAGGGGCTGTCGTCGCAAGCCGCTTCACAGTCTCACTGCGAGACGCAGCAAGCAACGCACGTCGAATCACGCGCTTACCCTACGGTCCCGGTCGATCATGGGGTGCGTCGACGAAGCGTTGCCGCACCCAGTCCCAAGGACACGACCATGAATCCAGCGACGATGGCGACGCTGCGCCAGAACTCAGCAGTGGCGCTCGTGGAGGTAACGACCTGAGTAGTTGCGTCGACCGCGTACGACATGGGCAGAATCGCCGAGACCCACTCCAGGAACGTTGGCAGTTCGTCGCGCGGAGTGATGATTCCGCACAGTAAGAGCTGAGGCAGGATGAAAGCGGGCATGAACTGGACCGCCTGAAACTCTGTAACTGCAAACGCACTAAGGAACAACCCCATCGCGGTTCCGAGCAGCGCGTCGACAATGGCGACAATAAACAACAACCACGGCGAACCCATGACGTCGAGTCCGAAGACGCCAAACGACAAACCAGCAGCGATGAGCGCCTGAAGCGCGGCGAGCGCGCCAAACGCCAACGCGTATCCGAAGATGAAGTCAGACTTGCTCAGCGGCATAGATAGCAGTCGCTCTAAGGTCCCCGAAGTCCGCTCACGCAAGGTTGCAACTGAGGTCACGAGAAACATGACGACGAGCGGAAAGATGCCAAGCAGTGGTGGCCCGTACTGGTCGAAGTCGGACTCGGAGACGATCCAGGCGAGGAGTCCCATCAACGCCGAGGGCACAACAAGCAGTAACGCAATGGTCCTGGGATCGTTGCGAAGCTGGCCAAGTACGCGGCCAGACGTTGCAGTTGTTCGTCGAACCGTCATTGCGAATGACCCTCAACCAGCGTCAGGAACGCCGACTCAATGTCGCTAGTCTTCGTCTTGGCTAGCAACTCTGAGAGCGTGCCCTCGGCGAGCAACGAGCCGTCCCTCATCAGCATCAGTTGATGACAGCGTGACGCTTCGTCCATTACGTGACTCGACACGAGCAGCGTGATGCCCTCGTCAGCCAACGTATGAAAAAGGTTCCACAGGTCTCTTCGCAGCACCGGATCGAGTCCTACTGTGGGCTCGTCCAGAATCAGCAACTCCGGGCTGCCGAGCAGTGCAACTGCCAGTGAGACACGCGAGCGTTGACCACCGGAAAGCCGTCCCACACGTCGGTCCGCGGACTCAGTGAGGTCAACAGCATTCATCACTCGGTCGACATCGGTGCCGTCCACGCCAAGGATGTGAGCGAAGTAGCGGATATTTGCTCGCACGGTGAGGTCGTTAAAGACCGATGGTGCTTGCGTCACGTATCCGACGCGGCTTCGCAACTCGGGCGTCCCCGCGGGCCTGCCGAGAACTAGGACTTCGCCACCCGCGACGATTTGAACGCCCACTATCGCGCGCATGAGTGTGGACTTACCGGAACCGCTCGGGCCAAGTAGTCCGGTGATTTGTCCAGCCGCGACCTCCACCGTCAACGCAGGGATGACTTCCTCGCCACCTCGAACCACGCGAAGA
>DATKIY010000167.1:0-3535 GCA_035543875.1 Actinomycetes bacterium
GCTCATCGGTGGCGCTGGTGATGAACCGGAACCGGCGGCCGCCACGCCCCAACCCACAGTGTCAACGACCTCGCAGATCCCGACTCCTACGACGACACCGAAGCCCACGAAGACAAAAGACAAGTCCTCCCAAACCTCTTCGCAGGAGTCAGCTCCTCCGTGCGCCGACAAGGACGTTTCCGTGACAGTCACCACTGATCAGAAGACCTACACGACAACCGAGTTGCCCACCTTCACGTTGTCGGTGACGAACACGTCTGACGCCACTTGCAGACGCGACGTCGGACAAAGCGCGCTTGAGCTAAGGGTCAGTACTGGAGGGACGAGGGTCTGGTCATCCGATGACTGCAATTCGGGGGGCGAACCTCGCGAGAAAACCCTCGACCCAGGCGACAGCTTCGCTCAGTCCGTCCAATGGTCGCGGACACACTCAGAGCCAGGTTGTCCGACTCCCCAAGAGGCGGCTGCCGCTGGGACCTACCAGGTAGTGGCCCGGGATCTAGAGATCATCAGCGAGCCGGCCGTCTTCAAGCTGCAGTAGCGAGCCCCCCTGGCTCAAGGTGAGCCTGCGATTAGACGAAACCGAAGGCGACGGCGCGAACAGGCGACGCCGTCGGCGGGAGGACCGGTGCCGGCGTCGAATGGGTTCCCAGGGGTGGGAGCCATGGGGGCAAGCCATGCGTCGCCGCCTGTCCAAGTAGCCATCGTCGCGGGTACAAAAACCCGACTGCGCGTTCTTGAGAAGTTGCTCGCCCAACCTGGGGTGCTCGTCTGTGGCACAGCCCAGGACCCCGCTTCAGCCGAAGAGCTCGTCATCTCGATGACTCCCAACGCCGTCCTCCTCGACCTCGACCTCTGGAGCGGTGGACTCGAAGCCATCGAACGAATCATGGCGACCAGAGCAACGTCGATTGTTGTCATCGGCCCTGCTGCCGAACACCCCGAAGCCGCGATTGCTGCTGGCGCCGTCGATGTTGTTGGCGCGCTGGACGTCGCGCCAGGTACGCCTGAGTACGCAAACATCGTCATGCGTCATCTCAAGGTCGCGAGTCGGGTGCGCGTGATTACGCATCCAAGGGGCCGACTGAGAAGTCGCGGGATCCGCGGTCCAGGTTCCGAGCGTCCCTTGCCGCCCGCGGAAGTACAGGAACAGCGCCGAGTAAGGCGGTCGTATCCCGGGTCGTCGCTTGAGGGGTCGTCGTTCTCGCAGGACGCGATCGAACGTCGTGTTCAACAGCGTTCGGACACGCTTGCCGACTCACCCAAACGTGGACCACTCATCGTTGCGATCGGTGCGTCGACGGGTGGGCCGCCGGCTTTGGCGACGATCCTTTCCGAGCTACCGATCGACCTCCCGGCAGCCGTGTTGGTCGTGCAACACATGGCCGAAGGCTTCGTAGAAGGACTGGCTCGGTGGCTCGACGGAGTTTGCTCGATGCCGGTCGTGGTAGCCGTTGACGGTGAGCGCGTTACGCCCGGGCAGGTATACCTCGCACCGGCCAACCAAAACATGCTCTTGCGCAGCGGCTACCGAATCGCGCTGCAAGACCCGCCTCCTGGCCAGTTTCATGTGCCCGGTGTCGATGCGACGTTCCGATCAGTGGCCGAGGTAGCAAGACGCCATGCTGTCGGAGCTCTGCTTACCGGAATGGGACGAGATGGCGCCGCCGGCTTGAAGGTGCTCAGAGATATCGGTGCCTTTACGATCGGACAAGACGAGTCGACGAGCGTCGTGTGGGGCATGCCCGCCGCGGCGCAAGAGGTAGACGCGGTTGACCTTGAGTTGCCGCTGCCAGCAATCAGTCAAGCAGTGGTCACTGCAGTTGCGCATGCGGTAGGCGATGTCGCGGAGAGTGCGCTATGACCGGCGTGCTGACGGACGACGAGTACGCAGCGACCGCCGCGACGTTGGTGCGGCTTGCCGGCTTGGTGTTTGACGCAAGCCGACGTGCAGCGCTAAGCGCCATCATCAACGACCGCATCGAGCTGACTGGACGTGTCAGCGTGCTCGACTACCTGGTATGGGTCGAGTCGCCGGCCGGACTCGAAGAGCGTCAGCAACTGCTTGACGCGGTAACTATTCAAGAGACTCACTTTTACCGAAACCTGCCACAGGTCGATGCGCTGCGTGAAGAAGTGCTCCCTGGTTTGGTTGCGCGCGCAAGGTCAGCCAATCGCCCGTTGACGATTTGGTCTGCCGGATGCTCGACAGGGGAGGAGCCCTACACCCTCGCCATGCTGGTGTTGGAGATCTTCCAAAAGGTCGGCCCAGTTCCAGTACGGATTATCGCCACCGATGTTTCGCGATCCGCGTTGGCCGTTGCCCGGCAAGGGATTTACTCCGGTCGCACCATTGAGCTTGCCGAAGCGGGTGCGGTCGAACGCTGGTTCAAACGTCAGCCAGATGGGGCTTACTCAGTTGGTGCCGACGTGCGTGAACTGGTGGAGTTCCAACTAAACAATCTCGTCACTGACGAGCCGCCGTTCGGTCCGGGGGAAATCGACCTAGTGGTCTGTCGTAACGTGACGATCTATTTTGGGCGCAACACCACTCAGACATTGGTAAATCGATTCAACCGCGGTCTGACCGAGGGTGGATACCTCCTGCTCGGTCACGCCGAAACACTCTGGCAGATCAGTGACGCCTTCTCGCTCATCCCAGTGGGTGAAGCGTTCGTCTACCGCAAGGATGCGGCGCCAGTGCGGTCTCGGCGGCACCCGCCCCAGCTTGTGTCACGCAGTACTCCTCCACCTCGTTCCGTCCCGCCGAAGCGGGGCGTCCGGGACGTTCTTCGAGTTCCAGTTCGCCTGCCTCGATGGTCACCAACCCCGGCAGCGCCAACGGTCGACCGAACTCCGTCGCCGTTGGATGACCTCGCCTCGGCGCGAATTGCGCTGGGTCAGGGACGGTACGAGGAGGCAGCTTCTCTTGCCGAACGTGCCACCGCTGCCCACCCGTTGTTGGTCGAGGGGTACATCGTCGAAGGACGGGCCTTGGCTAATCAAGGAGACGACGACGGCGCCATTGCTGCCCTTCGCAAGGCGGTGTTCCTCGATCCGCGGGCAGCACACGCTCATTTCCTGCTCGCGACGACCTTGTCGCGGGTCGGTGATCCCGCGGGCGCTGCGCTGTCGTTTGCCGCCGCGGCGGAGACGCTTCCCAGCGCATCTCCTGAGACACTTGCGGAGTTGCTTGATGGTCGGGCGGTCTCCGATTTGGTAGACCTGTGTCGACAGCTTGCTGCCGCGGCGACGCCTCACCAGCCAGACCCGGTGGCGGCTGCAGCAGGACTAACCGACGAGGCAGGATGGAGGACACCGTGAGCGGCTACATCACTTTTCACATGAACGGACGTGACCTCGCCTGTCAGCTCGATGAGGTTCGTGAGGTCGTCCGGGCTGTTGGTATCGACTCGTTGCCTGGCACCAGAGCACCCGTAAGCGGAATGTTAGAACTCCGCAACGACCCGCTGCCGGTTATTGACTTACGGTCCGATGCGTACCCGGGCGAACAAGGTGACGTGCTCGTCTTGAA
>DATKIY010000168.1:0-19551 GCA_035543875.1 Actinomycetes bacterium
GATCTCACCCCCATCAAGGCCATCATCGCCAGCAAGACCAACAAGGCTGGTCTGACCGGTTCAATCGAAGCCGCGATGAGTGGGGCGGACGTGTTCATCGGGGTCTCAGCCGGCAAGGTTGACGAGTCAGCAGTGGCAAGCATGGCCACAGACTCGTTTGTCTTCGCGCTGGCGAACCCAGACCCAGAAGTCGATCCCGAGGTGGCCCACCGACACGCACGCGTAGTTGCGACCGGGCGAAGTGACTATCCAAACCAAATCAACAACGTGCTGGCTTTCCCTGGCATTTTCAAAGGTGCTCTCGACACGGGATCGAGTCGAATAACGCCGTTAATGAAGCTCGCTGCTGCTGACGCATTAGCGAAAGTGGTCGGAGACGACGTGAGCGAAGAGTATGTTATTCCCAGTGTTTTCGATCAGCGAGTAGCTCCAGAGGTTGCCGAAGCAGTAGCGAAAGCAGCGCGTGAAGACGGTGTGGCGACTCGCTAGTTGTGTCGAGGGGGAGCATGTGAGCGCCATCGAAACGAGCGAGGGAATTCCTGCTGAGTCATCCGGCCGTGGCTCGCCGGTAAACGACAACGAGGACTTTCGACCCCGTCTGCTCTCTCAGCCCGCTGCCTGGTGCGCACTGGCGGCCGTGTCGCTCTTCGCCGGAGCCGTGCTTGCCTGGCTTCGCGTTGACGCTGCGCTCGGGGCGGGTCGGGCATGGACGGCAGGGATAGACCTTCGAGTTGTCACGGTGCTTGCAGTAGCGGCGCTGTGTCTCGCCTTGCTGACACGAGGAGCCTCGCGATGGCTGCTCGTCTCGGGTCTGCTCACCTGCACTGGACTCGTACAGTTTGCGATCCCCATCATGGACTCTCGGCGCACTGGGTCGTCGGTGGCTTGGGCGGACTACTACCTCCACGGTGGAAGCACGCTCGACGACCCGTTGGTGCCGGAGGGCTGGAGTGTTCTCGTCGTGACGTCGATGCTGCTGGTGATGACCGTCCTGGTCTGGTTGTGGTCCTGGCTGAACCGGGAGACGTCAACCACTCACGATCGCCCGAAGAAGCTAACCATGAATCCGGCCCTCTGGTTCGCGGCGACCGGGTTTGTCGTCGTGGTCTCCGTGGTGGCCGGCGTTCTCACGATGCTCGCCGAGAATGACGAAATGGAACGCGAAGTGGCATTCACCGGCTTCACCGCCGTAACGATATGCGTGCTCGTCAGTGTGGTCACTGCGATGGTGGCTCGCGGGTTGCCCTGGTTGTGGTTGGCAGCGTTGGGCGCCTTCGGTTCATTGGGTCTGATGTTCGGACCTATCGACTACTGGCTGACCCACATGTACCACGGCTGGCGGGGCTGGGCGGACTTCGTACCGCGGCTGCTCGTGGTCGAAGGGCTAGTCGCCGTGTTACTTGGCGGCATCTTTTTCGTCGTCGCCGTGACCACGTTGGTGGTAGCGCAACGCCGCGCGAGGCGTGCGCTTTTGGACGAACCTGAGCTGGTCTGGGCAGCTACGCGCTAGCTGGCACGATTTCAGCAACCAGTTTCGCGAACTGGTCGATGTCGTCCTCGGTGGTGTCCCAGGAGCACATCCACCGAACCTCCTGCAGCGCTTCGTTCCAGACGTAGAATGGATACGCGCTCTGCAACTGTGGAATTGCTGCGCGCGGCAAGATTGCGAAAACCGAATTTGCCTGCACTGCGCGAGTCACTGTGACGCCAGGAACGTCCTTGACTGCGCCAACGAGACGCTGCGCCATGGCGTTGGAGTGCGATGCGTTGCGCAGCCACAGGTCGTCGTCGAGCAATGCCAAGAACTGGGCGGCGACAAATCGCATCTTGCTCGAGAGCTGCATTTGTTGTTTCCGAATGAACAATGCCTGTTCGGCTAGTTCAGGACGGAAGAACACGACGGCCTCACCGCCTAGCAACCCGTTCTTGGTTCCACCAAACGACAGGACGTCTATCCCGACATCAGCTGTGGTCGCTTTGAGTGAGACTCCAAGTGATGCGGCTGCGTTGGATATCCGGGCGCCATCCATGTGGATGTACATGTTGAACTCGTGTGCCGTGTTGGACAGGGCGCGTAGCTCATCGATCGAGTACAGGGTGCCGAGCTCAGTCGACTGCGTGATTGAAACGACCCGCGGCTGTACGTGGTGCTGGTCTCCGGAGCCGAGGTAGGCGGCACGAACGAGGTCCGAGGTGAGCTTGCCGTCCGGGGTTGGCACGTCAACCAGCTTGCTGCCGAGGATGCGCTCAGGTGCACCGCACTCGTCAACATTGATGTGGGCCGACTCGGCGCAGATCACGTTCTCCCACGGCCGCAGCAGCGCCTGCAGAGCGGTGACGTTGGCTCCGGTTCCATTGAAGACGAAGAAGACTTCAGCCTGCGCGCCGAGCACCGTGCGGAACCGCTCGACGGCAGCCGCCGTGACTGCGTCATCGCCGTAGGCGGGAACGTGGCCAGTGTTCGCCGAAGCGATCGCACTCAGCACATCCGGGTGGATGCCCGCATAGTTGTCACTGGCAAAGCCACGTGAGTCCGATATTGGGATCATGAGGCTGAACTCCCTGCGTAGAGCCGTAACCGCTGGCCGTTCATCTTGGTTGCGGCATCGGACGACAAGTACACAAGTGAGTCCGCGATCTGTTCGGCAGGCACAAACGAACCCCAGGTCTTGTCTGGTTTCGCCTCACGCATACCCGGCGTCACGATGGCCGGCACGACGATCACGTTGGCTGTCGCTGCGCTGCCCACGAACTCGTCGGCGAGGGCGAGCACTGTCGCCTCTGCGGCGGCCTTGCTCGCGGCGTAGGCGGCGTTGGTGCTCGTGGGCGCTTGGGCCTGCTGGGCGGAGATGATGATAAACCGGCCATGGGAACTGTCGGTGAGTTGGCTTGCGAACGACCGTGCCATATGAACCGTTGTCCGAACCAGGAGCCCGTGCAACCAGTCCCAGTCTTCGAGCGGTGCGTCAGCGATGGGTTTACCGCCGCGCCAGCCGCCGACGAGATGCCAGACGGCGTCGACCGGACCCGAGATGGCAAGGCTGGAGGCAAACTCTGCCACCGCGGCGGGGTCCAGCAGGTCGACCACATGAGTGCTGTCGACCGCTTTGTCGAAGGTGGCTGCAAGTGGGTCGAGGCGATCGGATGCCACGTCGAGCAGTACCAGCGAAGCACCCGCAGCAGCGGCCGCGGCAACGACGGTCGGCCCGAGACCGCCAGCGGCTCCCGTGATGAGTATCCGGCGACCCTCAAGTCCTTCGGTCATGCTGCAACCTCTCGTTCGACGAACGGCGCAAGCTTCCCCTGCAGCGATTGGTAGAACATGCTCAGCGGGAACTCGTCCGGATGCACCATCGTGACCCATGCCTTGTGGTCGGCCTCATCCCGGTCCGCTCGACGGTCCGGCACCCAGTTGGACGCAAGGTTGGGCTGCACGTAACGCGAGACCAGGTCGTGAGCGGCGATCCAGTAGCGCACCTTGGTGCTGCTGATGCCAGCGCGGTAGAGCTGCTCGATTTCGAGCCGCAGGCGGTTGATTGCCTCGGGCAGGACATCCCAGTCGATGAGCAGGGTGTTGTCGCGCCAGGTCAAGACACCTTCGCTGTGGAGGAACCCAAAGAGGATCTGACCGGCTAGGCCGTCGTAGTTGCGCACTCGACTCCCAGTGACGGGGAACCGGAACAGCCGGTCAAACAGCACGCCGAACTGCACGTATCGAGCGAAGGGAAACTCGTCTTCCAGTTTCGCTGCCTCATGACAGGCCGTGAGGTCGCAGCGCAGCTCCTCTAACGAGTACATCCAGAAGGGCAGTCGCTGACGAATCATGAAGGGGTCAAACGGGAGCTCACCGTGGCTGTGCGCACGGTCGTGTATCAGGTCCCACAGCTCGAACATGTCTTGCGTCATGGGCTCGCTGCTCAGCAGCGCCGCTATGTCTGGCGGCAGCTGAAGTCCGGTGGTCTCGATGGCTCGCCCCGCCACGCGGCGGTAGCGTTCGGCTTCGCGATCGCAGAAGATGCCGCCAAAATGGTTGGCAGCTGGACCGTCGACGCTGACAGTTTCTGGGAACAAAACGGCGCATTCGCTGTCGTAGCCGGCGGTGTTGTCGACGAGATGCACTGGAACAAACTTCGCATTGTCGAACTGGTTGCGTTCGAGCTCGTCGATCCACTCTGGCCACGGGACGCGCACGACAAGTGCTTCGAACCGGACGTCGAGTGACCCGTTGGGTGTGTACATGGGGAACACGACCAGATGCTCGATGCCATCGCGGCGATCTCGTTCTGGACGGAACAGGGCTAGAGATGGCCCGAAGTCGGGTTTGCCGTAGCCCGCGTCAGACCACCGGCGAAGGTCATTAGTAACTGCCTCCAGATACTGACCTTCGTGTTGGAAACTCGCGCGAAGGTTGTCGATCTCGATGGTCATTTCCGCCACGAGCTTGTCGACCGTTGCCGCTTCTACTGAAGTTAAGTCAACGGAGCCGTCAGGATTTTGCAGCAGCCGGAGCCGGTCCGTTGCTGCCTTTAGGCGCTTCCACTCACCGCTGGCAGCGACAGCTGAGGGCAGGAGTGGGCTGCTAGCCGCGAACGACGGGTATGCGCAGAAGTACAAGGTGTTCAGCCACAGTTGCCGATGGTCGAAGGCATCAATGCAGTCGTCACCGAAAAGATCGGAGTCGGCAAACACAACAACGCGTCCTGCGCCGTAGCTAGCTGCGGCCAGCAACGGGGCGTGTGAAGCGGACGCACTTGCAGTAGTGGTGAGCACCACCACCGCGTCGGCATCGGGTTGAACGGTCAGCGATCCGGCGCGGTAGAAGACCGTCTCGGCCACGCCCTTGAGGATCGGGTGTGTCGAACGGCTGTCGCTCGGCACGCCGTGAATCCAGCTTGGCGCTTGGTGGTGAGTTGAGTAATCCTGAACCGAACGGTGCTCCACCGTGATTCCGAACATGGAAGCGACATCGGCGAGGTTGTTGCCGTACTTGTCCTGCTCGGACTCGGCTAGCACGACCAGGCCGCCGCCGTTGCCTACAAATTCTCGAATGGCAGCCAGCTCATCGGATGTGTAGATCGGTGAACCGACTGCGGTGGTTACCTCATACTTTGGCGAAGACAGATGCGGCAGCACCAGGACGTCACATCCAGCCAGCGACCCGCTGTCGATCAGACCGGTTTCGAGAATGGCGACGTCAAAGTCGTGGCTGCGCAGCGCCTCGGCTGCGGCGGCGTAGGAGCTGTCAGCCGGGTGGGCAGGCTGCATGACAGCGGCGACGGTTGGACGCGTTGACCAGGCCTGCTGGTGGGCTTCGTCAAAGAGCACCCTGACTGAGGCTGAACGGAAGTTTCTCACTATTACTCCATCGCGGCCGTAGATTCTGTATCAGAAATCGTATCTGACCGTGGATTCTCCTGGCAATGCGGGATGGACTCGGGTTCAGTCGTCCTCGTCCTCAAGCCGGGCCAGCCAGGTCGCCAAGCGCTCGACAGGGATTTCGAAGTCTGGGTTGAGGTCGACGAAAGTACGCAGCCGGTTGGCTACCCAGCTCAGGGTGACTTCCTCGCCGCCACGGCGCTCTTCAAGTTCTTCGATCCCCCGATCTGTGAAGTACACGGGCTAGTCCGCAAAAGCTTCAGCGACAAGTTCGCGTTGCTCCCGCTCGTGCGCGTGCGCCGAGCCGGTTGCGGCCGCTGAGCTAGCCGCGCGTGAGATCCGCTTGAGCGGTTGTCCGAGCGCCTCGACCAACGACAGGCCCATGAATGGCCACGCACCTTGGTTGGCCGGTTCCTCTTGAACCCAGCGAAGCTCAACGCTGCCGTAGCGAGCCACAGCTCTAAAGATTTCGTTTGTGGCAAGCGGGTACAGGCGTTCGACTCTGACCAGTGCGGTGTCGGTGATGTTGTTGTCGGCGCGGTACTTGGCAAGGTCGTAGTAGACTTTGCCGCTGCTCAACAAGACCTTTCGCACCCGCTCCGGCTCGACTGTCTCGTCCGGGAACACCGGGTTGAAATGACCTTGAGTGAGCGCATCGACACCACTTGCGGCGGCCTTCAAGCGCAACATTGACTTGGGAGTGAAGACGACCAGCGGGCGACGAACTGGAGACAGCGCCTGCCAGCGCAGCAGGTGGAAGTAGTTCGCCGGTGTCGTGAGGTTGGCGATGGTCATGTTGTCCTGCGCACCGAGCTGCATGAACCGCTCGATCCGGGCCGACGAGTGGTCTGGGCCCTGTCCTTCATACCCGTGGGGAAGCAGCATGACGACGCTGGAGCGCTGGCCCCACTTCTGCTCACCCGAAGAGATGAACTCGTCGACGATCGTCTGGGCACCGTTGGTGAAGTCACCGAACTGTGCCTCCCACAGCACCAATGCCTCAGGTCGCGCCACGGAGTAGCCGTACTCGAACCCAACCGCGGCAAACTCCGAGAGGGGGGAGTCGTACACGTACAGCTTCGCCCCGTTCTCGTAGCACCGTTTGAGTGGCTTGAAAGCCCAGCCGGTTACTCGGTCGATGATGACCATGTGGCGCTGGCCGAACGTGCCGCGACGCGAGTCCTGACCTGCCAGTCGCACGGAAACGCCGTTGGTCAAGAGCGAGCCGATGGCCAGGGTTTCGGCGAACGCCCAGTCGATGGTGCCGTTTTGCACCATCTCCGCTCGACGCTGCAGCTGGGGCGCGAGGCGCGGGTGAACGGTAAAGCCTTCGGGCAGGTTGAGCTGGGTCGCAACGACTCGGTCGATGACGTCGCGGGTGACGGCGGTTTCGACGTCACGCTCGGGAGTCTGCGGAGCCAGCGTCACCTCGCCGCGTTGCTCAACTTCTGTTGCGGGCTCAGCCTCGTCGGGTCGTTCGACGGCCGCTCGAGACTCGGTGAAGACCTTCTCGAGCTGTTCTTGGTAGTCGCGAAGAGCGGCTTCGGCCTCTTCGACTGAGATGTCACCGCGACCGATAAGCGCCTCGGTGTAGAGCTTACGAACGGACCTCTTGGCATCGATGAGGTTGTACATGAGTGGTTGTGTCAATGACGGGTCGTCTGCTTCGTTGTGTCCTCGACGTCGGTAGCAAAGCAGGTCGATGACCACGTCTTTCTTAAATGCCTGTCGAAACTCGAACGCGGCGTGTGCAACGCGAAGTACTGCCTCAGGGTCGTCGCCATTGACGTGGAAGATGGGGGCTTGAACGGCCCGTGCAACGTCGGTGGCGTACACGCTTGAGCGAGCGGCAGCTGGGGCGGTGGTGAACCCCACCTGGTTATTGACCACGACGTGGACCGTGCCGCCGGTGCGGTATCCCCGCAGCTGGGATAGTTCGAGCGTCTCGGCCACTACACCCTGACCGGAGAAAGCCGCGTCGCCGTGCAGCAGGAGCGGCAGAACAGTGAAACCGGACTCACCCAGTCCAAGCAGATCCTGCTTGGCTCGCGCGGAACCTTCGAGTACCGGACTGACGGCTTCCAGATGGCTGGGGTTGGACACCAACGTTACGGCGATCTTTGAACCATCGGGTGCTTTGAAGGTGCCCTCTGCCCCAAGGTGGTACTTCACGTCGCCGGAACCTTGCACGGCCTCGACATCAAGGTTGCCCTCGAACTCGCGGAAGATCTGACCGTACGACTTGCCGACGATGTTCGCCAAGACATTGAGTCGGCCACGGTGAGGCATCCCGATCGTGACTTCATGGAGTCCGGACTGAGCGGCCGAAGCCAAGATCTCGTCGAGCAGCGGAATAACTGACTCGCTGCCTTCGAGCGAGAAACGCTTTTGTCCAACGAACTTTGTCTGCAGGAACGTTTCAAAAGCCTCAGCTGCATTCAGTCTGCGCAGGATGTGAAGCTGTTCCTCGCGGCCGGGGCGCTCGTGTCCTCGTTCGAACCGGGCCTGAATCCACTGTCGTTGTTCAGGGTCTTGGATGTGCATGTACTCGATGCCGGTCGTGCGTGCGTAGGAGTCGCGCAGCACGCCAAGAATCTCTCGAAGCATCATGAGTGGCTTGCCGCCGAAGCCGCCAGTTGCGAACTCGCGGTCGAGGTCCCACATGGTCAGGCCATGGTTGACAAGGTCAAGGTCGGGATGACGTCGTTGCTTGTACTCCAGCGGGTTGGTGTCAGCCATCAAGTGGCCGCGCACCCGGTAGGCATGAATGAGCTCTTGGACGCGCGCCGTCTTGTTGACGTCGTCGTCGTGTGACGCGGTGATGTCTTGCACCCAGCGAATCGGCTCATACGGAATTCGCATGGCGGAAAAGATGCCGTCGTAGAAGTCGTCCTCACCGAGGAGCATGGCGTGGATGCGGCGCAGGAAGTCGCCGGACTGCGCGCCTTGGATGATCCGGTGGTCGTAGGTGGACGTAAGCGTGAGGATCTTGCTGACTGCTAGCCGAGCCAAGGTCTCTGAGGACGCGCCTTGGTACTCGGCCGGATACTCCAGTGCACCCACTCCGACGATTGCGCCCTGTCCCTGCATGAGCCGAGGCACTGAGTGCACCGTGCCTATCGTTCCTGGGTTCGTGAGGCTAATAGTGGTGCCAGCGAAGTCGTCTGCGGTGAGCTTTCCGCCACGGGCGCGACGAACGACGTCTTCATAGGCCGCCCAGAACTGCGTGAAGTCCATGTCCTCGGCTGCCTTCACCGAAGGAACGACCAGTTGGCGGGTGCCATCGGGCTTCTGCAAGTCGATGGCGAGTCCAAGGTTCACATGTTCTGGCTTGACGACAACTGGCTTGCCATCGACCTCTGCGTAGGAGGCGTTCAACTCAGGCATCGCTTTCAGCGCCCGGATGACCGCCCACGCAATGATGTGGGTGAACGAAATCTTGCCGCCCCGGCTGCGCTTGAGATGGTTGTTGACGACGATCCGGTTGTCGATCAGCAGCTTGGCTGGAACTCCACGAACACTCGTGGCTGTTGGGACGGCTAGCGAAGCCTCCATGTTGGTGACAACGCGCGCTGCCGGCCCGCGAAGAACCTGAGTGTCTTGGCTCGCGGCAGGCGGGCGCGGCGCTGCGGGCTGCGAGGTTGGGGTGGATGGTGTGGGTGGTGTGGCGGAGGGAACGAGCGCGGGTGGCGGAGCCGGCTCGACGCGAACCGCAGAGGTATCGACTGGTGGTGCGGCAGCTCGCGCGGTTGCCGGAGCGGCTTCGGAGGGCCGGTAGTCCTCAAAGAATCCATGCCAGGCTGGATCGACGGATCCTGGATCAGTGAGGTACTGCTGATAGAGCTCATCAACGAGCCACTGATTTGGCCCAAACTCTTGGTTCGGCTGCGTGCTCACCTTGCCGGGTCCCTCACTTGCATCGGATGGTGCTCAGACCTGCTTCAGACCTGCTTCAAGCGTGCTCCAGGTCTGCTTCAGATCATGACTAGCGGGCGGTTGGCCGCCTCAGCCTATCGCTGACCGGTGCCGCAACCGGTACCTGAAGCCGTGCGTCAAGCGCCAGTCCGAAAGCCAATTCGCGTTTCACCGAGACTGGCACCTTGATCGGTCCGCAGGTCACTCAGAATCAGGGCATAACGTCGATTCGGACGAAGCAGAGCAGTGGGGTCGACCGTCAGAACGTGACTGACGGCGTCATAGGCAAACGAACGCGATACCCGCGCTCCGGTCGCTCCGTCGATCAGCCGCAACCGGTTGGGGTTGATCGACGATGGCAAGAGGTCGCGCCCCAGCGTGACGACCAGACTGCCGCCCCGGTCCACCTCAGTTTGGTTGGGTTGCGGGCTGGCATCAACCACGACGGGCCGGGGTCCATCACCGACAGTTGCCGTCGCACGCTGTGGTCCAGCTGATGTCTTGACGACGTACTGGCCAGGCCCGCGGGTTGGTTCGTTGTTGCTTATTCGGACATAGAAAGTGGCGCCAGTCTTGATCGTGGTGTGCTCGGTACCGCTGCCTTTTGAGCGGTCGACCCGCCGGATCAGGTGCAGGTTGGCGTCGTAGACCTCCATTCGAAGATCACCTCGGAGCACTCCTTGTTTCGATCGAGACAACTTGGCTTCGACCGTGACTTCCTTGATCGACGCCGAGTGGTACACCAGCCACGGGCTAGCGCCTTCTGGATCGAGCGCACCATCGGTGCGACGGTCGAGGGTCCGGGCGGTGGTCGGTATCCCGGCTTTCCCACCGGTGCGTGCAGCTGCCGACTCCGAGATCTTGCCGCCCAGAGCACCGTCGACGTCGACCACACCAAAGCCGGTGTACGGATCAGGTCCGATCGCGCCAGCGTCAGCCGTCGACCGCAGGAGGGTGGCTCGGATCTTTTCGGGCTCCCAGCGGGGGTGTGCGTCGATAAGTAGCGCGACCGCGCCGGTGACCAGGGGGGCCGAGAACGAAGTGCCGCTCCCGATGCCATATCGATTGCCGGGGAGCGTGGAGGCGATGTTCCAGCCTGGAGCCACCACGTCGACCCAGTCGCCGCGTTCACTGAACCAGGCGAGCTGGTCACGGTCATCGGTCGCGCCGACCGCAACGACGGAGGGGTAGGCGGCCGGATACGTCTTGCGTGTGGAACCCCCGTTTCCGCTCGATGCGACGACCACAACATCGTGGCGTTCGGCGTACCTCACGGCATCACGCGTTACCCGGCTTGCTCCAACGCCGCCGAGAGACAAGTTAATGACATCAGCGTGGTTGTTGGTGGCCCATCGGATTCCCCGGGCGACATCCGAGTCCCGCCCGTATCCGCGTGTGTTGAGAACGCGCACTGGAAGGATGCTGGCTCGGCTTGCACCAGCGATTCCGCGGTGGTTACCGCGGCGAGCGGCGATGATGCCCGCCGAGAATGTTCCGTGTCCGTTGGGGTCGTACGCAGACTGGTCGTTGTCGACGAAGTCGTGGCCTTTCAGGACTTTCCCCAGATCGGGGTGGGACGCGTCGACCCCGGTGTCGACCACAGCGACAGTGACGCCGGCACCTGACTGACGATTCCATGCTTGTGGGAAGTCCATGGTTTGTCGCAGGTACGACTGATAGTGGTCGTACGCAGGGTCGTTCGCCTGCGCGTAGCTCACGCGGTCGTGGTCGACTCTGGCGATTGACGGGTCACCCCGAAGCGCTTGTCGGTCTTGGTGGTCCTTGACGCGCACAGATACCCACCGACCACCAAGTGACCGAACGTGACCAGCCACGAGCCCGCGAGCCTGCACGGCCAGGCGACGTCCGACCAATGACGGCGCAGCAAACTTCACCAGCATGCGGCGACCTGAGACGGCACGAGAGGAGCGCACGTCGGGTTGGACTACGTGAAAGTCCACGGGCTGAAGGTTGGTCCAGTGAAGGTGAGCGCCGGAAACGCGCGCGGGAGTTCCGATGGACTGCGCTTCCGCAGCCTGCGTGGGAAGGGTGAGACCGAAACAGGCGATCAGAGCGAGACCGACGAGGCTGGTTGATCGTGCTGCTCGCTGGGCACTAGGACGACGCTGCATGGTGCTCCTGATCGGAAGGTTCGGCCGGCTTAGACGGTCGAGTCTCGAGGCCGGTAATGCTGGCCACGACTAAGTCGCCGAGCGTTTCGAGGTGGTAGCCACCTTCTTGGACGGCGACGGTCGGCAGCGCCAGACCAGCCATGGCCGTGCCAGCGCCCTCGTAGCCCGTCGCTGTTACTCGAAGTGGACTCTCCGGGTCGTCGGCAGCCGCGTCGACGCCGAGGGAAACCACGAGGGCATCCGCCCCAAAGTCCTTGGCATCGGCCACTAGTTGATGGACTGCCTCAAGCCATGGCTCATCGCCCAGGCCTTCGGCTAGCGGGATGTTTCGGTTGGTACCCACCGCGTTACCGCGGCCTCGTTCATCTGCATGTCCGACGTAGTGCGGGAACCAACCGGCTGCCGGATCGACGTGCAGCGACCCGTAGAACACGTCGGCGCGGTCGTAGAACAGAGCTTGCGTTCCGTTTCCGTGGTGGGCGTCAATGTCGATGACGGCGACGCGCTCGAACCCTTGTGTGCGCAGGTTGTTGGCGGCCACCGCAGCATTGTTGAGGTAGCACGATCCGCCGTAGCCGTCGCGTGTGGCGTGATGACCAGGTGGTCGACACAACGCGTACGCGACCTGCACCCGACCGGATGCCCATGCGGCGGAAACAAGATCCACAGCGGTGAGCGCGGCGTCCACCGCGCCACGTGCCGCTTCCCAAGTACCCGGTCCGACCAGCGTCATCGTGTCGTAGGCAAAGTGGCCAGCTCGGCCGTGGACGCCGGTCGGGAGACCCACATCCATACCCGCCAGATAAGCGGGTGTGGGGAACAGATACGGCACGATGCGGTCTTGGCCAGGGTTTTCCAGAAAGCCCGCCTCAACCCACTCGGCGTAGCCGTCCCTGAGCCAGTCGACAAGCTGCGGATTGTGGACGGCGACCAGGGCATCGTCGGCATGGGCGACGGCCGCTACCTCCGGCGCGCCGGCGGCCGAAAGCGCGTCCCGAATGATCGTGGCTCGGGCTGCCACTTCGGTGCCGATCGTGGGAACGCCGACCCAGATTTCGCCTTTGGGTTCGTGACGCGTGCAGTCGTTCGACCAAATAAACGGAGTCGTCAAGGTCACAGGCGGCATGATGTCACGGTGCCACGACCTCGTGATCTCGGTATCGCCATCGGACCTCTGCCCACTGGCCCCACAAACTCGCTCCTTGATGTCCAAGGGGTCGGGGTGGGCCATCGCACTGTTTGGCGCGATGAGCCGCCGCCTCCGGCCGGCCGGGGGATCGCCCGAACCGGTGTCACCGTCATCGATCCGGGTGGCGACCCGTTCGAGGAGCCGATGCCGTTTGGTGCGGCCGCGCTCAATGGTGCTGGCGAGATGACAGGGTTCATCACCGCCAAGGAGTGGGGTCTGCTCGAGTCGGCCATCTTCTTGACATCGTCGATGCAGGTTGGTCGCGTGTACGACGCCGCGTGCGAGCTTGCGATGGAACGCAACCATCGCATCGGGAGCGACGACGTCATGTTGCCCGTCGTTGCTGAGTGCGACGACTCGTTCGTCAGTGACTGCCGCTCGATGCAGGTGGGCAAGGACGATGTTCGGGCCGCATGGGACCAGGCGCGCGCCTCGGTGGGGTCCGGCCAACCACCCGAAGAAGGTGCGGTTGGCTCGGGTACCGGCATGGCCTGCATGGATTTTAAGGGCGGGATCGGTACCTCTTCGCGGGTCGTTCCATCTGGTCACACGGTCGGCGTGCTGCTGATGGCCAACTTCGGGGAGTTCGACCGTCTCACCATTGATGGTGTTCGGATGTCCGGTTTGATCGAGTCGCCAGAGGACTACGACAAGTCTGTCGCCAGCAATCCGGGCCCCAAGGGTTCCTGCATCGTTGTGGTCGGCACCGACGCTCCGATCGACCACGCCGGCTGCGAGCGACTTGCGCGACGGGCGGGCCTTGGGCTGGCTCGCACGGGCTCGACCGCGCACCACGGCAGCGGCGAGATTTTCATGGCGTTCGCCACTGGACTACGTGCCCCGCGCAAAACCGCGAGCGCCGTCCCGCTGATTTCGGGAAGTGAGCTCGACGACTTTTTTGCCGCCGTCATCGACGCGACCGAAGAGGCTGTGCTCGGGTCGATGTTCAGCTCACCAACCGTCGTCGGACGAGACGGCAACACGCTGTACGGACTACCGGTCGACCAAGTGGTCGGCCTACTCCGCCGCTAGGGCTTTACTCCAGCTTTTGGCAAGAGCTGTTGACTAGAACTGTTGGCGGTGAGGTGCCTGTCCCTGGTACGCACGCCCGACCAGACGCACCCATTGGTGCACTGCGTCTTCGCTGTCGGCAAACGGCCCGGGAACAAAGTGCGGTGACGTGACGCCTCGCTGCACGGACTCGCAGGCAGCCCAGTCCTGTCGGTTGGTGATGTCCCAGAACTTCACGCCGTAGGAGACGTCCTCGACATCTGCCGGGAACAGCCACGTACATTCCACCCAGGTGCGGTCGACGTCCAGCGGAAGCATCCGGTGGGCCATCACGTAGTCAGGGTGCGGCGAAATCAGCAGGTTGGGGAACAGCCCCAAGTACAGGACCAAGGTGGGGTCGACACCGGGCAGGTTGTGCCCGGTCGACTTGCCATCCAACGACATCGTGTCCATGCCGTCGCGCAGGTACATCGAGCCACCAACCCAAGCACCTGATCCGTGCATGTTGTCCCCGCTGTCCGGAGGAGTTACTTCGCACAGTTCAGGGTGGATCGAGGGGCAGTGGTAGCACTCGTGGTAGTTCTCGACGATGAGCTTCCAGTTAGCGTTAACTACGTAGGAGTGTCGGTCGGCGACCACGAGATCGGCGGGGCTGTACGGACTGATGTACTCGTCCATCGCGCCGAGGTGCTCCGCAAACGGTGCGGCGTCCCCCGTTGCGTTGATGAACACCCAACCCTGCCACTCGGCAAGCGGCAGTGGCCTCAATGAGAAGTCGGCCTTGGAACCGTTGAGCTCCATGTTTGGCGTGGCAATGAGCGAGCCGTCGAGCGCGTAGCCCCAGCCGTGGTACGGACACGCGATGCCGCGTCCACCACTGGTCTCGCCGTCGGGCAGCAGCTCGTGTCCGCGATGGCGGCAGGTGTTGGCGAAGGCACGTAGGTCGTCGCCGTTCCAGGTGAGAATCACGGGGATGTCACCGATCATCAGGCCACGCTGGGTGACCTTGGGCGACCTGAGATCTGAGTTGCGGCCGACGCACACCCACGAGCCGGCGAAAAAATGTCGTCGTTCGAACGCCAGCACAGCTGGGTCGGTGTATGCGGCGCTGGGAAACATCGTCGCTTCGCCGAGGTCGCGAAGCGAACGCTCGAGGTCTTCTGGGGCAATGGGTGCAATAGTCACTTCTTTATCCTGACACGTCGGAGCCATTTCGCGCGTGAACGGTCGCGAAGGATTTGTCCTACCACGTTACGGCCCGGGATTCCTGTGACCCCGCCGCCGCCATGTGTTGCTGAGCCAGCCTGGTACAACCCGGCCACCGGTGTCCGGAGATCTGCATAACCGGCTGCTGGTCGGGCATGGAACATCTGACCCGGGGTCAGTTCCCCGTGGAAAATATTTCCCCCGATAAGGCCGTACTCCTCCTGCATGGTGTCGGGCCCGATCACCTGCCGGTGAAGGACCGAACTGGTGAAGCCAGGAGCCACGGCGTCAACTCGCTGGACAAGCCGGTCCGCATAGGACTCCAGCTCCTCCGGATGTGGGTCGTTGGCCCAGGTGTGCGGAACCCACTGCGTGAACATCGAGACGATGTGCTGCCCCTCGGGTGCCAGTGAGTCGTCGAACACGCTGGGTATGCAGATATCGGCGAAGGGGCGCTCGGCGGCCTTGCCCTGAACCGCGTCTTGGAACGCAAACTCGATGTCGTCGAGCGACTCGGCAAGCACGATCGTTCCGCCATGTACTTCGGGGTCGAAGCCAGGCCGCGAGGTGAACTCTGGCAGCCGGTCAACCGCGAGGTTGACCTTGACCGAGCCGCTGCGGGTCCGCCAGCGCTGAATCTCTTCCACAAAGTCCTCGGGCAGATGCTCTGCCCCGACGAGCTCAAGGAACGCCCGTTGCGGATGCACCGTAGTGACGACGACGTCCGCATCGATCTGCTCGCCGTCGGCCAACACAACACCAGTCGTCACACCGTTTTTGACCGTGATCTCAGCGACCGGTGACTCAGTTCGGATCTCCACCCCGAAGGAGCGAGCGGCTGCGGCGAGGGCATTGCTGACCCCGCCCATGCCCCCGCGGGGGAAGCCCCAAGCGCCGAGCTTCCCGTCGCCGAGGTCGCCGACGTGGTGGTGGAGCATGACGTAGGCGGTGCCAGGGGAGCGGGGACCGGCCCACGTGCCGATAACTCCTGACACGGCCAGGACGCCTTGGAGTGCGTCAGAGGTGAACCAGTCTTCGGTGAGGTCGGAGATGCTGCTGGAAAGCAGGCGCGCCAAGTCGACGGACTTCTTGACGTCGAGCTCTTTCAGCAGGCCCAGGAGTTTTGCCTGCTGCACCAAGTCGACCGGTTTGCGCGAGCCCAGCTTGGGCGGGATGTCAGCCATCATGCGGCCCAGAATTCGACCGAGGCCGTCGAGCCACTCCTCCCACTTCTCGAATGCGATCGCGTCTTGCTGGCTGAACTGGGAGATTTGCTCGCGACGGCGCGTGGGGTCGGAAGGGAGCTGGAGTGCACGCCCGTCGAGCCGCGGCGCGAAGTAAGGGCCTTGTGGGTAGATGTGGTAGCCGTGCCGGTCGAGCGACAGGTCCTTGACCAAGCCAGGAGGAAGCCACGACACCACATATGACAGTGATGTCACCGTGTAGTCGGGGCCCCACGGATGCTCGCTGACTGCCGCACCGCCCACGATGGGTCGGGACTCCAGAACAACGGTGCGTAGACCGGCCCGCGCGAGGTAGGCCGCAGCAACTAGCCCGTTGTGCCCACCCCCCACGATGACGGCGTCATACCGACGAGACACCAGATTCTCCTCTCATTTGGCTTTTCACCGTAAGAATGTCATCAAAATGGCCATTCTGGAAGAGGTCTTCCCTTGGTAGCGTTGCCAAACATGACTCCCGAGCCACTCTCACCCCCTGTCGCGCCGGTCGAGCCTCACGTGCATGACCAGCATGGCGTGCCGCGCCCTGACCCGTACTTCTGGCTCAAGGACAAGCTTTCGCAGCGCTCCCTGGACTACCTACGTGCGGAGCGTTCGTACTACGACGCCGTTATGGCGCCACTGTCTGATCTCACCACAGAGCTGACGGCGGAGATGACCTCCAGGGTCACCCAAGGCGAGGACTCCGCCAGATGGCGTGAGGGCGACTACGAGTACTTCACCCGGACCTGCCCAGGGTTGGAGTACGAGCAGCTGTGGCGTGTGGGTGCCGACGGCGTGGAAAAACTGGTCCTGGACGAGAACCTGCTGACGGGCCAGTCCTCATACGTAGGGCTGGGTGTCCGCCTCGTCAGCCCGGATGGCGACTGGCTCGCGTACTCGGTTGATACCGATGGCGACGAGGTGTATGAGCTTCGGTTCCGGAACCTCACCACCGGTGCTGACGTAGCCCAAGCGGTGGTGCACACCTACTACGGAGGGGGATGGGCCGCAGATTCGCGGACGTTCTTCTACGTCGTTCATGACGAGGCGTATCGGCCGTATCAGGTCTGGCGTCACTCGGTAGGAACTCCCACCGGCGACAACACGCTGGTCTTTGAGGAAACCGACCCGCAGTACGACGTCAACGTGTGGTCCGACCGTGCCGGCGACTACATCGTCCTTCACACCGCCAACCGGAACACCACCGAAGTCCGGCTCATCTCGAGTCGTAACCCGCAAGAGCCGCCACGGATCGTGGCCCCGCGACGTCCGGGGATCGAGTACTCGGTTGCGCATCTTCCCGAGACAGCACAAGACAGTTTGCTTATCGTCACGAACGACCAGGCCCGAGAGTTCCGGTTGGTTCGCGCACCCATCACATCGACTGATCCGGCTGACTGGAAGACGGTCGTGGGTGAGCAACCGGACGAACGAATCCACGACGTCGACATCTTCGACGGCCATGTTGTCGTGTCGACAGTTCGCGAAGGTCGACAGCTTCTTCGGCTGATGTCGTGGTCGACACTCGGAAAGGATCGTCCGTTCGCAGACTCGATTGTCGTGGAGCCGGGAAGCCCGGGCGCGTTATTGACACTGGGTGCGAACGAGGAGTTCGCCGTGAGTCACGTACTCATCGAGGTTGAGTCATACGTTCGTCCGCTGGAATGGCACCAAGTTGAGTTATCGACCGGCCAACGGACGGTAGTGAAGCGTCGCGATGTCCCCAACTACGACGCCGACCACTACGTACTGGAAGAGCGCTGGGTTGATGCCACAGATGGGGAACGCATTCCAGTGCGCCTCGTGAGGGCAAAGCACACGGCGTTGGACGGAACTGCTCCGTTGATGTTGTACGGGTACGGCGCATACGAAAGCTCGTTCTGGCCAGGGTTTGAAACGTGGCTACCCAGCTTGCTTGACCGTGGATTTGTGTTTGTCCACGCGGGAATCCGCGGCGGTGGTGAGATGGGACGCCGCTGGTGGTTGGACGGTTGCATGCATCGCAAAACGAACACTTTCACCGACTTCATCGATGTTGCAGACCGGCTGGCTGCCGATGGTCTGATCAACGGTGACCGCATCGTGTCCCGGGGTCTGTCGGCTGGCGGCTTGCTCCAGGGCGCGGTGTTCTCGATGCGACCAGATCGGTGGCGCGCCGTGATCGCAGAGGTGCCTTTCGTTGATGTCGTGACAACCATGTTCGACCTTGAAGTGCCCCTGACGGCCGGAGAGCTGGACGAGTGGGGAGACCCGCGTAGCCGTAAAGACTTCGACTACCTCAGCTCATACGCGCCTTACGAGAACGTGCCGACCGGGCCAAGGCCTGAGCTGCTTGTCACTGGTGCAGTACACGATCCGCGAGTGATGGTCCACGAGCCAGCTAAGTGGGTGGCGAAACTGCGGGCGACCGATGACGGCGGCAGCCGAAAGACGCTGTTTCGCGTTGAGACAGGAGAAGGTGGACACACCGGACCTCCGGGTCGATACGCGCACTTGTCGTATGAGGCCGAGGTGGCTGCCTTCTCGCTGAACGTGGTTGCTGAGTAGTCGACGCGGTCAGTCGTCAGCGATCAGCGAGCCGGTAGACCAGCTTCAGTCCGCTCCACGTGTCGTCGACCGCGCACACCTTCACGTCGACAACGCCGAGCTCAAGAGCGAGGGCTCGGATCGAGTCCTCGGTCAGGTCGCGGGTGCCGGCCTTGAACCGAGCACTCGACTTCTTTGGCCAGCACACCCAGATCGTGCCTGAGCGAGGGATCGAGTTGATCGCGTCAGGTAACCGTTTCTCGAGCTCAGCTACCGACTCCGCGAAGCAGATCACCATCGGCGATGACTTTGCGCGGCGCGAAACGATTGCCGCGCCGTCTGGCAGCGGTGCGACGAGCGCGGCAAAATCGAGGTCGCGTGGCCGGCCGGAAACCAGGACGCGGTCATCGGGTTTGATGCCAAGTTTCCTGGCGAGCGGGGTGCCTGAGTAGCCGACCATGACCGGCAGGTTCTCACGCTGGCTGGACGACGCCGCAGGGGTACTCACCAGCCGGGCAGAATGCTCACCTGAAACCAGATTCGGACCACAAATAAAGGCACAATGCGCCATTTGACTGACAAGTCTTGCCTCGACCTGCCTCCTGTGCTGCCCTGATCACATGTTCGAAGAGGGCCAGCTCTATGCGCCAGTCACCCGCGACGGTGACGACGTCACAGTGCATCTTGCGGACGACCATCCCGGTTTCTATGACGACGACTACCGAAGCCGCCGCAACGACATCGCCGCTGCGGCGATGGACTGGCAAGTCGGCGATCCGCTACCCGTCATTCCATACACCGAGTCCGAGCACGACGTGTGGCGAGTTGTTGCCGCTGAGCTCGCGGCCAAACACCGTCGTCTAGCTCCCGGTGAACTCATCGAGTCAGGACAGCGGCTCGGTCTTCCCGCTGACCACATTCCCCAACTCGTCGAAGTCAACCAGCTGCTCGCACCGCATACCGGGTTCCGCTA
>DATKIY010000169.1:0-6908 GCA_035543875.1 Actinomycetes bacterium
GCGTAGCCGTGTCCCCAGTACTGGTGAGCCAATCTCCACGCCACTTCCACGTCGTCGGGGTAGCTCTCCTGATGATGCAAGCCACACATCCCCAGGAACGCGCCATCTTCGCGGCGCTCCACGGCGAGCAGGCCGAAGCCCTGTGTTTCAAAACACTCCTGACCCCACTCGGCGATCTCATCTGAATGGTCTCGGGGCAACGGCGAGCCACCGAGGGTTCGGTACACCGCGGGATCTGCGTTGAGCGCAGCGAACAACGGAAGGTCGGCTTGGCGGTAGGTGCGCAGGAGTAGCCGGGGAGTCTGCGTCACGACGACTCCGTCCCAGGTCATCACCTGAGCACCTTGCCACGATTACCGGATCAACGCTCGGCAGATATGCGCTCGATCGCTGTCCCGCCGTCGACTGCTACTGGTCGACCCCTCGTCGGAGACTCGCTGGAGGGATAGGTTCGACGCATGGCCTCTGAACTGAACTATCTCGATCATCTGGCGGTTGAGTCAGCTCGCTTCGCCGACGTGTTGGGCGATGTCCCCTCGTCCGCACCAGTACCGACCTGTCCGGACTGGAACGCCGAGGACCTGCTCTGGCATCTGGCCGAGGTCCAGTGGTTTTGGGGAACGATCGTGCGCACCGGCCTGACCGATGCTGCCGATGTCGAGAAGCTGGAGCCGGAACGGCCCAGTGACCGGGCGGGTGTCACTGCCTTCTACAAGCGGAGCAGCAGTGACCTCACGGAGGCATTAACGAGTGCCTCCCCGTCCACTCCAGCGTGGACCTGGTCGACAGAACAGAGTGTCGGCTTTATTCGTCGCCGTCAGGCCCACGAAGCATTGATACACCGGCTTGACGCGGAGCTCACGTCTGGTGAGCGCACCGCCATGGACGCTGGACTCAGCTCAGACGGGATCGATGAAGCGCTGCGCGTGATGTACGGCGGCTTGCCACCGTGGGGAACCATTACCCCCGATGTCGGACGCACACTACGACTGCACGCAACCGACACCGACGACTCCTGGCTGATTACCCTTGCCCGGTTCACCGGCACTGAGCCTGACACCGGGACCGAGCACGACGAGCCCGACATTCATATCTCCGCCACAGATCCCGGTGACGCGTCGCAGGCAGCTGTGTCCGGGTCCGCAGAAGACCTGAACTGCTGGCTATGGCATCGACCAACCGTTGGACCCCTGGCACGCTCAGGCGATGAAGAAATCCTCGCCCAATTCGACGCCACCATCTCCCCCGGCATCAACTGACCCACCCCCCACTTTTAGGGGGGAACGTCACGTTCACCCCCTTCTTGCGGGGTCAAAGCCCCACCCATGATGACGAAACCATGCCGAACTCTCGACGCACTCGCAGCTGGTTCCCGGGTGGGCTAGCCGAAGAAGTCGTAGCTATCCGTGGGTGTAGATCGGGGTTGACACGCAATCCCTTCCGCTGGACGTGCGGCCAGCGATGTTCCCTAGGACATCGGACGGGTTCAAGGCGGACTTGGCTTCGCGGGTGAGGCTAGAGCGGGCCGGGAAACATTTCCGTCAATTGCGTAGTCCTCAGTCGCAGGAGAAATTGGGCAGCCAACAACTTTTTCATAGGGCAGAGTTGCGTCATCATGGACGCCTTCCGAGTAGCAGCGCAGGTCGTCAAAACCCGGTTCCCTGAGGCGGTAGCCGCTGTTCTCGCCGGAAGCGTTGCCAGAGGCACCGCCACCGACACGTCGGACCTCGACATCGTCGTGGTCCTCGCCGGACCACCAGCCCCGTTCCGTGAAACGCTCCGCGCAAACGGTTGGGTTGTCGAGCTCTTCGTCAACACTCCGGACTCGCTGGAGTACTGGTACGGGCAAGACGGGCTCGAGCGACGCAACAGCCTGGCAGACATGGTTGTCCAAGGCATTCCACTTTTTGAAAGTTCCGAACTCTTCGAAATCAAGGCGAAGGCTGCGGCGATCATCGCGAGTGGGCCAACGCCGCTTAGCGAAACCGAAAGAGACGACCGTCGCTACGCATTGACCGACGTCTTGGAAGACCTGATGGGCACACATGACCCGGATGAGCGGGACGCGATCGCGGGTCAAGCACTCGTGTTGAGCGCAGAGTTAGCGCTGCTCGTCGACCGACGATGGCTGGGACGTGGGAAGTGGTTGATCCGGCGGCTGCGCGAAGCCGATCCAGACCTTGCCCATCAGCTCTCAGCCGCGCACCGCGAAGTCGTGAGTAGTGGAAGTCATACAGACCTGGTCAAGGTGATGGAAGACGTACTCGCCCGCGCCGGTGGACCACTCACGGAGGGCTACCTGAGGCAGTGATGCACATAAGAGTGCCAGTCATTCACCATCCGACGCACGGCTGATGCCCAATGCGCACGCTGGTCACAGGGCACCGGGGCATGGTGGGTCAAGAGGTGATCCGCGCGTTGACGCATGCCGGCCACGAAGTTGTCGGCTATGACCTGGTGGATGGAGACGACGTGCTGGACTACGCGCACTTACTGGCCAGCGCAACGGGATGCCACGCCGTCATACACCTCGCCGCACTAGACGAGGAGCCTGACGAACACAGCGAACTGAGCCCGAGGTCTATAGGCAGTGCTCCCGACATCGCGACGACCAACATCGCGGGAACTCGAAACGTCCTTGCCGCCGCCGCGCAGGTAGGAATGAAGCGAGTGGTGTTCCTGAGCAGCGTCGACGTATTGGGCTGCTTCATGGGCCAGGGAAACCCCGACTACCTGCCCATAGACGACTACCATCCAACCAATCCCAAAGGGCCATATGCCCTATCGAAACTCGCAGCAGAGGACCTGTGCGAGGAATTCACCAAAACCACCGGGATACCAACCATTTGCCTTCGGCCGCCGGGTGTGTTCGATGCTGCAACGTACGCGTTCATCCGAACCGCCCGGACCGAGAATCCGGAGTTCGAGTGGTCACCCTTTTGGGAGTACGGCGCGTTCATCGACGTAGCTGACCTCGCCCAGGCCGTATTGCACGCGTTAACGGAGGAAATCTTCGGACATCACCGGCTACTCGTCTGTGCCGGCGACATCAGCTCTTCATCTGAGGACAGCTTGCAGTTAGCCAAGCGACTACTCCCCGATGTGCCGGTCCATCACCCGGGGCAATACAAGCGGCATCCATTTGCCGCATTGGTCGACTCATCGAACGCGACGGCATTGCTGCGTTGGGTACCGCAACATTCGTGGCGTCCAACCAACGCGCAATAACAGAAAAACCCCATGTCTTAATGGGGAAACGTCCGAAACCTAAAATCCACCCTGAGATCACTCGCCGTTCATTTCGACGTGTCTCCGGCGCCACGAATGCTGTTAGGTTGGACCATCATGGGGCGCAACAAACTGGGGGCAGTGCTACTCGGCACAATCATCGGACTGACGTCGCTGACGACTCCGGCGTCTGCTGACGACCCCACTCCGAGCCCTAGCGATTCGGGTTCCGCGTCCCCGACACAGTCGCCAACATCTTCTCCGGATCCCACACCAACCACACCGTCGCCAACATCGACGCACTCCCCGCGCCCAACCAAACCCCAACCGACATCGTCTATCCCACCGCAGACGTTTGACCCAGGAAATTCCGATCCGACCAGTCGGCCCTCCCACGACAACCAGCCCAGTCATGGCGCGACTACCGAGCCAACGCAGCGCGGAGTCGACCCGTACCTAGTCAACGTGGCCAACGACACGCTCGAACAGGCCACACGAAAAGCTCGAGCCGCGCTCGGGGCAGCGCAATCGGCGCAACTGCTGGCGCACCGCGCCCAGACTGCGTCGAAGCAGGCACAGGCTGACCTCGAGCACGCGCAGCAAGCATCGGCTCAGGCTGACGCCACTTTGGGCGAAATCGCTCGCACGCTGTACACGTATAACCTCGACCTCACCACGCTTCAGGATCAAACGTCGATGTCGTGGCTCGCTCCACTCGACGACAGCTCGAGCGACTACGTCAAGCGCTCGGCTCAGCTCAGCCACCTTGCCGACAAGCTGACGCAGCGCTACGCGCGCGCTCAACAGACTCTCGCGAACGCCGAAGCGACGCAAAGCCTGGCCGACCAGGCAGCGGCTGACGCCACGTCTGCCGTGCAGGCAGCCAGGGTGGCCAAACAGCGGGCGATGTCCGCGCAGAAGGCCGCCCAACAAGTGTTCTTGCGGGTCTCGAACTCGCAAGGTGGCGGCGCCGATGAAGCATGGTGGGCAAACGCTTCCGCAGGCAGCGACCTCGGCGAGTTTCTGGCCGGGCTTCACGGGGGGCCGAAGGTTTCACTGCAGTTCAGCCAACCCGGATCCGGTGAGGTCACCAGTCCATACGGGATGCGAATGCACCCAATCTTGCACGTCTACAAGCTGCACACAGGGATCGACTACGCGGTCGGTGACGGGAAGATTCGTGCCGCCAAGGACGGTCGAGTCGTGCGAGCTGGTTACGACGTTGCCTATGGCAACTACGTCGTCATCTTGCACGGACAGTTCAAGGGGCGATCGGTGGCCACCTTGTACGCGCACAGCGCCGCTTTGTACGTGCACCAGGGTGACCACGTCAAGACCGGCGATGTCATTGCGCTCGTCGGCGCCAGTGGGTATGCCACTGGTCCGCATCTGCACTTCGAGGTACGCCTCGACGGACGCCCTGTCAACCCCGCGCCGTTCCTCAACTAATTCAGCCGTTGGTCGTGGCAACATGACCGAATGCAGATCCTCCGGTACGAGCAAGACCGCGAGGCACTACGCCCACTGTTTCGACTGGCAGATGACTCTGAACCCGAAATCGACTCCTACATAACCGAAGGCCTCGTAATAGCAGCCACGGACGGCGACGAAGTCGTCGGATACCTGCAGCTCACCGACAGCAAGGTTGCCGGCGCTGTCGAACTCAAGAGCATGGCGGTGCAGGAGGACCGGCAGCGAGAAGGCGTTGGTCGTGCCTTGGTGGCGTCAGCAACCGCTCATTGTCAGAAACAGGGCGCATCGCGGTTGCTGGTGGCCACGGCCTCGGCCGATATCGGGAATCTGCGGTTCTACCAACGGCAAGGGTTCCGCCTGCGCAGCGTCGAACGCAACGCCTTCGGTCCCGAATCGGGATACGCCAAAGGCATCGTCATCGATGGCATCCCGCTGCTCGATCGGGTCTGGCTCGACCTGGAGCTCTAGGAATGCGGAAGATCCGACCACCTGTAGGTGGTCGGATCTTCCGCATTGCGTCTAGCTGCAGCCGCTGGTGGCGCCGCATCCTTCGCAGACGTAGCACGAGCCAGCAGGGCGCATCTTGGTGCCGCACGTGAAGCACATCGGTGCGTCCGAGGCAGTCCCTTGCAATGCCTCAAGCAACTCCGTCGACGAATGCGCCGACGTAATGGCCGAGCTCTTTGATGCAGGCTCCTCGACCTCGGCTTCCTCGTCGGTCGGAGCCTCGGTGGTTGGCGCGGACTGGGCTAGCGTCTCTAGTTCGGCAGCAACCGAGTCTTCACTCTCGGTTTGCTCGTACGAGCCGGTCTCGAGGTATCTCGCACGCTCGTCCGCCGTGTAGATGCCGATCGCCGAACGCGTCTCGTACGGCAGGTAGTCGAGCGCCAACCGGCGGAAGATGTAATCCATGATCGACTGCGCCATCCGCACGTCCTGGTCATCCGTCAGACCCGCCGGGTCGAACCGCATGTTCACAAACTTCTGCACGTAGGTTTCCAGCGGCACGCCGTACTGGAGACCAATGGAAATGGCAATCGAGAACGCATCCATCATCCCGGCAAGAGTCGAGCCCTGCTTCGACATCTTCAAGAAGATCTCGCCGAGCTGGTCGTCCTCGTAGCGCGACGCCGTCATGTAGCCCTCAGCGCCACCGACCGCAAACGAAGTGGTGTACCCGGCACGGTTCTTCGGGAGCCGCTTACGCGTTGGTCGGTACTCGATCGTCGGGGCCACCGGTTCAGCCTCGGCCTTGACGCCGTTGTCCCTACTCGTGCCCTTAGCGTCCGACAGTGGCTGACCCACCTTGCAGTTGTCGCGGTAGATCGCGAGCGCCTTCAGCCCGAGCTTCCAGCCCTCGGTGTAGACATCGGCGATGTCCTCGACCGTGACCGACTCGGGCAGGTTCACCGTCTTCGAGATCGCGCCCGAGAGGAACGGCTGCGCCGCGGCCATCATCTTCACGTGGCCCATCGCGGCGATCGCGCGCTCGCCCACGGCCACGTCGAACACCGAGAGGTGCTCGTCGCGCAGGCCGGGCGCTCCGACGATCGTGGCCGTCTCAGCCAGGTGCGCCTCGATCTGCTCGATCTCCTCGGGCGAGTAGCCGAGCGTCTCGAGCGCCAGCGGCACGGTCTGGTTCACGATCGTCATCTGCCCGCCGCCCACCAGCTCCTTGAACTTGACGAGCGAGAAGTCGGGCTCGATGCCGGTGGTGTCGCAGTCCATCAGGAACGAGATCGTCCCGGTGGGGGCGAGCACCGTCGCCTGTGCGTTGCGGTAGCCGTTGCGGGTGCCCACGTCCACGGCCTCGTCCCACGCGCGCCGCGCGGCCGCGAGCAGCTCCGAGTCGGTGACCTGCGAGTCGTCGATCTCGTACGCCGCGTGACGGTGCTTGCGCATCACGTGGTTGTGCGGGTCGCGGTTCTCCTCGTAGCGCTCGTACGGCCCGAGCGCCCCGGCCACCTCGGCAGAGGTGCGGTAGGCGCGGCCGGTCATCAGCGCGGTGATGGCGGCGCAGATCGCGCGGCCCTCATCGGAGTCGTACGCGAGGCCGTTCGCCATCAGCAGAGCGCCCAGGTTCGCGTAGCCCATGCCGAGCTGGCGGAACGCACGCGCGTTCGCGCCGATCTCCTCGGTCGGGTAGCTCGACGGGCCCACCACGATCTCCTGCGCGAGGATCACCACGTCCACCGCGTGCTCGAACG
>DATKIY010000170.1:0-2086 GCA_035543875.1 Actinomycetes bacterium
TCGATTTGACGCACCCGACGGTTCGTCGGCGTCGTTGCGACGTGGAGTACCTGTGCGTCGAGTAGCGGGTCACCTAGTAACCACCGTGTTCGACTTGATGCTCGCGCAGTACGGCGTGACACGGCCGAGCCTGAGTCTGCCTGGAAAATGGCCAGCCAACTACAGCGACGCCAGCGAGCCCTACACCCCCGCTTGGCAGGAAACAGTCACCGGCGTTCCGGCATCGAAGGCAGAACGGATCGGACGGGAGTTTGCGGCAAACGCCGAGGAGTCACGCGGCCGCTCGATGATTTTGATGGGAGCTGGGACCAATCACTGGTTCCACTCCGACACCATCTACCGATCTTTTCTCGCTCTGACAACACTGACGGGCTGCCAGGGAGTCAATGGTGGTGGCTGGGCGCACTACGTCGGGCAGGAGAAATGTCGACCCATTACAGGTTGGTCGCAGCTTGCGTTTGGGTTGGACTGGTCGCGACCGCCTCGGCAGATGATACAAACGGCCTATTGGTACTTACATTCCGACCAGTTTCGCTACGACCACTTCGGTTCAGACACGCTCTCCGCGCGAACCGGAGAGGGTCAGCTCGCCGACAAGACGACGGCCGACCTCATCGCACAGTCGGCACGAATGGGTTGGATGCCCTCGTACCCAACCTTCGACCGCAATCCGCTGACACTCGCAGATGACGCTGCGGCGTCAGAGATGGACGTTGGCGACTACGTCGTGGAACAGCTCAAATCCGGAAAACTGCGCTTTGCGTGTGAGGACCCAGACGGTGAGAACAACTATCCCCGTGTTCTCACCGTGTGGCGCGCCAACCTTCTCGGCTCGTCCGCGAAAGGAAACGAGTACTTCCTCAAACACTTGCTTGGCACCGACTCGTCCGTTCGAGCCACCGAGGCGCCGGAGCACGCGCGACCTCGCGACGTGGTTTGGCGGGACAAACCGCCCGAGGGAAAGCTCGACCTGCTTCTGTCACTCGACTTTCGGATGACGAGCACCACGATCTTTTCGGACGTCGTTTTGCCTGCGGCCACTTGGTACGAGAAGCATGACCTCAACACCACCGACATGCACCCGTTCATTCATTCGTTCAACCCGGCGATTGCGCCACCCTGGCAAACGCGCACTGACTGGGACGCCTTCCAAACCATCGCAGCTAGCTTCAGCGAACTCGCGGCAAAGCACCTTGGGGTTCGTCGGGACCTGGTGGCAGTGCCGCTGCTGCACGACACACCTGACGAGATGGCGAACCCGCACGGTCGAGTTGCCGACTGGAAGAACGGCGACTGCGAACCGATTCCCGGCAAGACCATGCCCAAGCTTGTGGTCGTGGAGCGGGACTATGGCGCAATATCGGCAAAGATGTCGGCCCTTGGCCCACTGATAGACACATTGGGCGCCACGACAAAAGGCGTGACCTTCACCGTCGAACGCGAGGTCGACTACCTCCGCCGCAAGAACGGCGCTATCAGTGGCGGCCTAGCAGCAGGCCGGCCGTCACTTGCAAGAGACGTGGATGCATGCGAGGTGATCCTCGCACTTTCAGGGACAACCAACGGTCACTTGGCCACCCAAGGTTTCAAACAGCTTGAGGTACGAACGGGTCGAGAATTGGCTGACCTCGCAGCAGAGCATGAGGGCAAGCAGATCACCTTCGCTGATACACAGACCCGGCCGGTGCCCGTCATCACGTCACCTGAGTGGTCTGGCTCTGAGACCGGAGGACGTCGCTATTCGCCCTTCACCATCAATGTCGAGCGACTGAAGCCTTGGCACACGCTAAGTGGACGCCAGCACTTCTACCTCGACCACGACTGGATGGCCGAACTCGGCGAGTCACTCCCTGTATTCCGCCCACCGCTGAACATGACTGCGCTCTTCGGTGAGCCACAAGTCGGACAAGACGGCGAACTGGGCATCGCCGTGCGCTACCTCACGCCACACAACAAGTGGTCGATCCACTCCGAGTACCAGGACAACCTGTTCATGCTCAGTCTCTCGCGCGGGGGACAGAACATCTGGATGAGTCCACAAGACGCCGACAAAGTCGGCAACAAGGACAACGACTGGATTGAGGCT
>DATKIY010000171.1:0-3707 GCA_035543875.1 Actinomycetes bacterium
CGAGCCCCTCCGACCCCATCGAACAACGACCGCCTAGACCGGGACATCCACCACCAGAACGCAGTGATCGTCGGCTGATTTTGACCGCGCGACAGGCTCGTGGGCGAAACGAGCGCCCCGCCGCACCAGCGGAGGCAGAAGGTGGGCATAATCTCGGTCGTGGCGACTGCAACCGCGGCCGAGACGGCCCACATCCCGGCTCCGCAACGGCCGAACCTGGTCAGCGTTGGCACCATCGTCTGGTTGTCGTCCGAGCTGATGTTCTTCGCGGCATTGTTCGCGATGTACTTCACCGTTCGACAGGTGACACTTCCCGAGCCGTGGCCACCTGCTGACGTGCATCTCAATGTCTGGTTTGCTGGCGCCAACACCCTTGTTCTGGTCTCGTCGTCACTGACATGTCAGTTGGGTGTGTTCGCCGCAGAGCGCGGCGACGTCAAAGGCCTTCGCCGCTGGTTTTCCATCACGTACTTAATGGGTGCGATTTTCGTCAGCGGCCAGATTTTTGAGTACACCGAGCTGGTCCACGAAGGGCTCACCGTCTCGTCGGCCCCTTATGGCTCGGTCTTCTACCTCGCCACCGGTTTCCACGCAGCCCACGTGACGGGCGGATTGATTGCGTTCTTGTTTGTCCTGACCACCACCTATGTCGCGCGTCGGTTCGACCACGACCAAGCAACTCGTGCCATCGTCATCTCGTACTACTGGCACTTCGTTGACGTCGTGTGGATCGCCTTGTTTGCGACGATTTACTTCATCCAGTAACCGACGGAACCTGGGACATACACGTGACCTTCTTGCTTGCCAGGCGCCGCAGCCCCTGGGCCACGGCCGTACTCCTGCTCATTGCCATGGTTTTCATCGGCGGTGCGTACGCAATCGCGGCAAACCTCACGCAAGCCCAGGCAGAGGCGGTCGGCGACACGTCGACGCAAATTACAGCGGGGCGCAAGCTGTTCCTGGAGGGCTGCTCCTCGTGTCACGGGATGCACGCAGAGGGCGGCTTCCAGCCGGGTGGTGAGATCGCTGGACCATCACTGATCGGAGTCGGCGGCGCCTCGGCTAACTTCCAGCTATCCACCGGCCGGATGCCGTTGTCCAGGCCCGGAGCGCAGGTTGAACCCAAGCCAGTCATCTACAGCGACGAGGAGATCGCGGACCTGTCGGCTTACATCGCATCACTCGCCCCCGGCCCGGCGGTTCCTGGGCCCGAGGCATACGACACCAGTGGAATCACGCCAGAGGAACTGGCCGTCGGTGGCGAACTCTTCCGAGCCAACTGCGCGTCTTGCCACAGCTTCTCCGGCAAGGGTGGTGCCCTCACCGACGGCAACTCCGCCCCGTCGCTCGCCGAAACCGCGCCGCGAAACATCTACCAGGCGATGATCACGGGACCACAGAACATGCCGGTGTTCCCCGATTCCACGCTGCGCCCTGAAGACAAACGCGCCATCATCGCCTACATCGAAACAATCCGGACGCAGCCCAACAACGGTGGCATCGACCTTGGTCGACTCGGCCCCGTCACTGAGGGTCTGCTGTTCTTCGTCGTGGGTATGGGAGCCCTGATCGCGGTCGCCGTATGGATCGGAGTTAAGGCCAAGTGACCATCGAGCCGTCAGCACCGGAAGAAAACCTTCCGGTCCATCACCCTCGTCGCAGCGACATCGACCCTCGCGCCGCCAAGCGCGCCGAGCGTCAGGTCGGCTTCTTGTTCCTGGGGTCAGGGCTTGCCAGCGCGGCGTTCATCGTGGCGTACGTCACTACGCCCGTCGAAGACACGATCTACGTCCCACTGTTCGGTGACGTCAACGCGTCCAACCTGTTGCTTGGCCTCCTGATGGGTCTGGCGCTGTTCCTTATTGGCGCGGCGGCGATCCACTGGGCGAAGAAGCTGATGCCAGACGTTGAAATCGTCGACCATCGCAAGCCAGAGTCGTCCACGCAGGAATCACGCGACGACTTGCTGGGTGAGTATGTCCGCGGCATCGACCAAAGCGGAGTAAAGCGCCGTCCGTTCATTCTCGGCAGCATGATCACCGCTCTTGGGTTAGCCGGACTTCCGGCCGTTGTGCTACTCCGCGACCTCGGCCCGCTTCCCGGCAAGGACCTCGACGTCACAATGTGGGACCTCAAGGACTCCACCCGCATCCTGGTAGCTGAGACACACGAACCCATTCGCCCCGACGACCTCACCGTCGGCACCCTCGTGAGCGCCGTGCCCGAAGGCATCGATGTGGTCATGGAAGAGGCCGGCAATGTCAACGAACTGGCCAAGTCACCCGTGCTGCTCATCCGCATGGACCCGACCGAGATCGTTTCGGATCAGACCCCTCCCGGCGAAGAGCCGTGGAGCTACCAGGGCATCTTGTGCTTTTCCAAGATCTGCACCCACGTGGGCTGCCCGTTGGGTCTGTATGAGCAGCTGACGCACCACATGTTGTGTCCGTGCCACCAGTCAACGTTCGATCTTGCCAACGCCGGCGATGTCATCTTCGGCCCAGCTGCGCGCTCACTTCCTCAACTCGCGATCACCGTGGATGACGACGGATACTTAGTCTCGCGTGGCGGATTCAGCCAGCCAGTTGGGCCGAGTTTCTGGGAGCGTTCATGACCACGAACAAGCTGGAGCAGGCTGGTGGCAAAGGCTACGTGTGGGTCGACGACCGCATCCCCGCGTCGGCCTACCTGAAGAAGCAGCTCAACAAGGTCTTTCCCGACCACTGGTCGTTCATGCTCGGCGAGATCGCGCTGTACAGCTTCATCATCCTCCTGCTTTCGGGAACCTTCCTGTCCTTGTGGTTCAAGCCGTCGATGATCGAAGTCGTGTACGACGGCTCCTATACGCCGCTGAACGGCGTCAAGATGTCCGAGGCTTACGCCTCGACGATCGGCATCAGCTTCGACATCCGTGGCGGTCTGCTGATGCGGCAGATTCACCACTGGGCAGCCCTGTTCTTTGTGGCTGCGATCTCCGTCCACCTGCTCCGCGTGTTCTTCACTGGCGCGTTCCGGAAACCGCGTGAGACCAACTGGATCATCGGTGTGACGCTGCTGACCCTGGCGCTGCTCGAGGGTTTCGCCGGGTACTCCCTCCCCGACGACTTGCTCTCCGGCACTGGCCTTCGCATCGCACAGGGGATCATGCTCTCGATCCCCGTGGTCGGCACCTATGTCTCGTTCTTTGTCTTCGGCGGTGAGTTCCCTGGCACTGACTTCATTCCACGGCTCTATACCGTCCACGTGCTGCTTGTGCCGGGCATCATTCTCGCGCTGATCACCGTTCACCTGATGCTGGTGTGGTTCCAAAAACACACCCAGTTCCCTGGCGCCGGACGCACCCAGCGGAATGTTGTCGGCTTCCCGCTCTTCCCCGTTTACGCAGCCAAAGCAGGCGGGTTCTTCTTCGTCGTCTTCGGGATCACTGCGCTCATGGGCGGACTGTTCCAAATCAACCCCATCTGGATGTACGGCCCGTATATCCCCGACCAGATCACCGCCGGGTCGCAGCCCGACTGGTACATCGGTTGGCTCGAGGGCGGGCTGCGCATGATGCCTAACATTGAATGGGTGCTGCCCTTTGGGCACACGTTCAGCCTTAACGTGCTGTTCCCGTCTGTGATCCTGCCCGGAATCATCTTTACGCTGATGGCGCTGTATCCGTTCCTGGAGGCTTGGGCCACTGGCGACCGCCGCCCGCACCACCT
>DATKIY010000172.1:0-10275 GCA_035543875.1 Actinomycetes bacterium
CCAGGCGCCAGTGACCATCAGCACGCCGAGCACGACGAGCATCCCACCGCCTAACCGTGTCACCGCGACGTAGTGCCGCTTCATCCACGCCATCGCACCAGCCGCACGCCGAAACGCTAGTGCGATCAGCAGGAACGGCACACCCAGCCCAATGCAGTAAAAGACAGTGAGGAGGGCACCGCGACCAGCGCTGCCCGCGTCATAGGCAAGGGTCTGCACCGCCGCAAGGGTCGGCCCGATGCACGGCGTCCAGCCGATACCAAACAGCACACCCAACATGGGAGCCCCGGCCAATCCAAAGGCTGGCCGGTGCTGCGGATGCCAGGTTCGGTTCAGCCATGGGATTGCGCCCATAAATGCCAGCCCGAACAGGATCGTCACTACCCCGAGGACGCGGGTAATGACGTCGGCATGGACGACCAGAGTGGCACCCAGCCCACCGAACAGGGCACCGAGCGATACGAACACTGCTGTAAAGCCGAGGACGAACAGCGACGTGCCCGCAAGCAAGCGGCCGCGCTTGGCGTCGCCCAGGTCAACGCCGACCAGGCCAGTGACGTACGAAAGGTAGGCCGGAACCAGAGGCAGAACGCAAGGAGACATAAACGAGATGACTCCAGCGACCAGCGCGATTAGTGCAGCGAGCAGCAACGATCCGTTGAGAACGGTCTCAGTGGTGCTCGCCAGGATGCCGCTGGTCATGAAGTGGGTTAGTTCTTCTCGGCGACGACGTCTGCGACGAGCTCCTTGAGCTGTGAATACTCCGTCGCCCCCAAAACGCGTGCGGCAACCCGTCCGTCTCTGTCAATCACAAGCGTTGACGGCACCGCACCGGGAGGCAAGCTGTCAATGAACTGCAGCTGAAGCTGGCCGTCGGGGTCGAACAGGCTCGGGTAGGACACCTTGTAGTTACGCTCGAACGCCTGGGCAGCTGCGTTCTGGTCTCTGGTGTTGATCCCGACGAAGCGCACACCGTCCGCACGGGAGTCTGAAGCTACTTGTCGCAACGTGTCTGCCTCAGCTCGACAAGGACCGCAGTACGACTCCCAGACGTTGACGACTACAACGTCGCCCTTGTAGTCGGAGAGCGACAACGGATCACCTTGCAGGGTGTGGCCCTCAATCATCGGGGCAGGGATCCGGTCAGCAGGATCCACGACTGTGGCCTCGCCGCCTCCCGCGACAAACCCTTGACTTTCTCCCACCGGGTCAGTGTTCGAGCCGCTCGTGCATCCGCTGGAAGCAAACACGGCTACACAGGCAGCGATCAGAGCACAGCGACGGATCGCGACATGCAAACGCATGGTCAGGCTCCCGGTTTGGTACGTACAGAGGAGCTCGGCAGCAGATCTCTGGCTGGCTGGCTGTACTCGACGGCGACGATCTCACCGTCCTCATAGGTGAATGAAGTAAGACTCGCAAGCGAACAGTCTCGACGCCGCGGGTCGTGCCACAACCGACGCCCTTCCACCTTTGAGCGCACTGTCCAGATCGGCAGCTGGTGACTGACGAGCAGCGCCTCACGACCCAATGCAAGGTCTCGGGCATGAGCCATGGCAGCCAGCATGCGCTGCGCTTGTGCTTCGTAGGGCTCCCCCCACGATGGTTTGAACGGATTGCGCAGATGACGCCAATGTTGCGGGCGAGTGAGCGCGCCGTCGCCGACACCGAACGTCAGTCCTTGAAAGATGTTGTCTGCCTCGATCAGTCGTTCATCGGTGGCGATGGGCAGGTCGTGGCGGGCTGCAATCGGTTGCGCGGTTTCCTGTGCCCGTTCAAGCGGCGAAGCGCCGACGTGCGCCAGATCGGCATCCGCTAGGTGGTCGGCGATGCGTTCGGCCATTTTTCGGCCTCGGTCAGAGAGCTGGTAACCGGACAGACGTCCATACAGAATGCCTTCCGGGTTGTGCACCTCACCGTGGCGAAGCAGATGAACAACCGTCAGGGAAGACACAGTCAGTTCCCCGACTCTTCGTCGCGGGCAGAGGCGGCGGCTGCTGCAGCCCTCGGGAGCGCCGCCAGCACACGTTCAACGGCCGTCTCGTCGTGAGAGCCGCTCACGAACCACGCTTCAAACGCGGAAGGTGGAAGGTAGACGCCCTGTTCGAGCATTGAGTGGAAGAACGCGCGGTAGCGGAAGGCAGCCTGCTCACGTGCCTGGTCGTAGTTGTTCACCTCATGGTCGAGGAAGAACACGCTGAACAGTGATCCTGCGTGCTGAACCTGATGAGCAACACCATGTTCGTCCAGCGCTTTCGACGTCGCCGCAGAGATCTCGCTCGCGATCCGATCCACCGTCGTGTACAGGGCTTCATCGCACAGTCGCAGCGTTGCGAGCCCAGCAGCGGTTGCTATCGGATTTCCTGCCAGCGTTCCAGCTTGGTAAACCGAACCTTCGGGCGCCAGGCACGCCATGACGTCGCGGCGTCCACCGAAGCCTGCCGTTGGCAGTCCCCCGCCCATCACCTTGCCGAACGTCATGAGGTCGGGCACCACCCCCTCAACACCAAACCAACCTGAGCGGGACACGCGAAAACCAGTCATGACCTCGTCGCTGATGAACAAGGCGCCGTTGCGGCGGCAGAGGTCGGCAAGCCCTTGGTTGAACCCGGGAAGCGGAGGGACAACGCCCATGTTCGCCGCTGCCGCTTCGGTAATCACGCAGGCAATCTCCGAGCCGTGCACTGCAAACGCGTGCTCGACCACTGCTAGGTCGTTGTACGCCAGCACGATCGTGTCTGCAGCCTGGGCGCCTGTGACACCTGGCGTATCCGGAAGCGCAAACGTGGCAAAACCAGAGCCGGCAGCGGCCAGCAACGAATCAACATGTCCGTGGTAGCACCCTGCAAACTTGATGACTTTCGACCGACCGGTGAATCCGCGAGCCAACCGAATCGCCGACATGGTGGCTTCAGTTCCGCTAGAAACCAGCCGAACTTGCTCCACCGGCGTGCGCTCAACAATCTCTTCAGCCAGCTCAACTTCGCCAGTGCTCGGTGTGCCGAACGAGAAACCGCGAGCCACCGCCGCTGTCACTGCTTCAACGACTGCTGGGTGGGCATGACCGGCGATCATCGGCCCCCACGAACACACCAGGTCGACGTACTCACGACCGTCGGCATCGGTCAGGTAAGGGCCTTTGCCCGAGACCATGAATCGGGGTGTTCCGCCAACGGCCCGGAAAGCCCGAACCGGTGAGTTGACTCCTCCCGGCGTAACACCACGAGCGCGCTCAAACAGCGCCGCCGAAGCCGGGGCCTCAAAGGGGAAGGGCATGGCCGCATTCTCTCAGCATCGACCAGCAGTCTGGGATCGACCCTGACCCCTGTGGGGCAGGTCACTTACCCGTCACTTCACCTGCTCCCCACCGAACGGACGACCTGCCCGACTTTGGACACTTGAAGACATCAGTTGTCACTTTCCTGTCCACACTTCCGCCGCAACCGGGCCAGCCAGCCAATCCAAGCAGTTGAGCTGGTCTCAGCGCAGTGAGAGAGCGACCTCGGTGGCCCAGTAGGTCAGGATCTGTTGCGCGCCGGCCCGTTTGATCGAGATGAGCGACTCGGCGATCGCCCGGTCGCGGTCGATCCAACCGTTTGCGGCCGCGGCTTCCACCATGGCCATCTCCCCTGAGACTTGGTAGGCAGCAACTGGCACGTCGACACTGTTCGCAACATCTCGAATCACATCGAGGTAGGGGCCAGCCGGTTTCACCATGACCCAGTCCGCGCCCTGGTCGAGATCTGCCTGCACCTCGCGAAGCGCCTCAGCAGCGTTGGCGGGGTCCATCTGGTAGCTACGCCGATCGCCGTGCGACGGGGTGCTTTCGGCGGCATCGCGAAACGGTCCGTAGAAAGCAGACGCGTACTTGGCTGCGTAGGCAAGAATCACTCGATCATTGAAGCCACTGTCGTCAAGAGCTGCTCTGATTGCACCAACTTGCCCATCCATCATTCCGCTCGGAGCGACGACGTCCGCGCCAGCCTGCGCCTGTGCAACAGCGACGGACGCATACCTCGCGATGGCCGAGTCATTGTCTACATCGCCGCCGGGACCTAATGGGCCACAGTGACCGTGGTCGGTGTACTCGCACAGGCAAAGGTCGGCCATAAGAACCGCATCTTCACCAAGGTCCTCACGCAACTGACGTAGCGCACGCTGCACTACTCCTTCGTCAGCGTCCGCAGAAGAACCAGTTGAGTCTTTGTGAGTGGGGATACCGAACACCATGAGTCCACCAACACCGGCACTCACTGCCTCATGCGCCGCTTTGCGCAACGACTCATGCGAGTGCTGCCAAACGCCGGGCATCGAGCCGACCGGCGTCGGCTCCGTCAGTCCTTCTTTGACAAAGAGCGGCAGCACCAGTTCAGCGGGGTGCAGTCGGGTTTCGGCGACCAACCGCCGCAGTGCAGCATTGCGCCGCAACCGCCGCGGTCGGTCGACCGGAAACCCCACGATTACTTAGCCTTTCGCCGAGCTGACGCCTTGCGAAGGCTGGGACGCCAGATCTCCTCGCCCGACTCCAGTGCAGCAATCCGCTGTGCGGCACCAAACTCGGCCAGACCTTCAGCCAGCACTGACACCGACGGTGTTTCCGCCAGGACGTCAACGCGAAGCCCATGCTCCTCAGCGGTCTTCGCTGTCTGCGGGCCAATCACCGCAACGACAGTCGATGCGTGCGGCTTGCCCGCGATCCCGATGAGGTTGCGAACCGTGCTCGACGAGGTGAAGAGCACCGCATCGAACCCACCGGTCTTAATGGCCTCACGAATCTCGGCAGCCGGGGGTGCTGCGCGCACCGTGCGGTAGGCAGTCACGTCCTCCGCTTCCCAGCCGAGCTCGATCAGCCCAGCGACCAGTGTCTCCGTCGCAATGTCTGCGCGAGGTAGGAAGACGCGGTTGATCGGGTCGAGTAGGTCGTCGTAGGCCGGCCAGTCTTCGAGAAGTCCTGCCGCCGACTGGTCGCCACTCGGCACGAGGTCGGGCTTGACGCCAAACGCGATCAGTGACGCTGCCGTCTGCTCACCGACAGCGGCAACCTTGATCCCGGCGAAGGCACGCGCGTCGAGCCCGTACTCCTCGAACTTCTCCCGGATCGCCCGCACCGCATTGACCGAGGTGAACGCGACCCACTGGTAGCGACCAGAGACCAACCCATGCAGCGCACGGTCCATCTGCTGTGGCGTACGCGGCGGCTCGACCGAGATCGTCGGAACCTCCTTGGGTACCGCGCCATAACGCCGGAGCTGGTCAGACAGTGAGCCAGCCTGCTCCTTGGTCCGAGGCACGAGCACACGCCAGCCGAACAACGGCTTGGACTCAAACCACGACAGCCGATCGCGCCAGCCCACTCCCTCACCGACGACAGCGAGCGCTGTCTGGTCGAGCTTGGCGACCTTCAACGCACGAGCGATGTCATCGAGTGTGGACACCACGGTGCGTTGTTCGGTGGTTGAGCCTTGGGCCGTCACCGCGATGGGGGTCTCGCCGGAGCGGCCAGCAGAGACTAGGCCGTGAGCAGCCTCAACTACACGGTCAGCGCCGCCCAAAATCACGACGGAGACGTGGGCGTCTTTGTGTGCGTCCCAGTCTGGTTTGGCTTCAGCCATGGTCACTACATGGACAGCGCGCGACTTGCTGGTCGTCAGTGGGATGCCGGCATACGCGGGCACTGAGGTGACCGCGGATGCTCCCGGAATCACCTCGAACGGAATCCCGTTCTTCTCACACGCGCTCGCCTCTTCGGCGAAACCGTGGAACAAGATTGGGTCCCCGTCCATGAGTCGGACGACGTGCCCACCCTTCTTGGCTGCGGTCGTCACCAGTTTGGCGCGAGCAGCATGAGTGAGCGGTTGGCCGTCCTGACCGCACGACGCGTCGACAGTCTCGACGTCGTCGGGACCGTACGCAGCTACCGCAGCCCTCGACGCATGGTGGTCAACCACCACGATGTCGGCGTGACGCAGCGCCTCAACGGCGCGCAGCGTCAACAGCTCCGGGTCGCCGGGGCCAGCCCCAACAAATGCGACGTTGCCAACAGGCTTCTTCTTGGTCGTGCGTGTACTCACCGGGTTGATCCCCTTACGAGACGACAACTCCGTCACTGAGCAACCGCTCCGCGAGCTGGCGGCCCGCGGTTTCGGCGTCAGTGACAGTGGCCGTGATGGATAGGCGCCTGACGGTTGAACCGTCAGTCGCGGCAATAAGTGCCGCAAGGTGAAGCTCGGGTTCGGTGAACCCTGGTTTGTCGACGACCGCGAGGGCGCCGACGGGTGCCGAGCAGCCTGCTTCGAGAGCAGCCAGCACGGCTCGCTCCGCAGTGACGGCGCCGCGTGTTGCGGCGTCGTCGAGGCTGCGTAACGAAATCTGAAGGTCGTCGTCGAGCCCGGCATCCCGGGCTTCAACAGCGAGGGCACCCTGGCCGGGTGCAGGCAACATGTCAGTGGGCTCAAAAACCTGAGTGACGGCGTCCAGGCGGCCCAGTCGCGACAAGCCAGCCTGGGCAAGAACGACCGCGTCGACCGTTCCATCGGCAACATAGCCAAGCCTGGTGTCGACGTTGCCGCGGATGTCGACGATGTTGATGTCGGGTCGAAGTGCCCGCAGCTGTGCCGCCCGCCGAGGCGAACCAGTACCGATCGTGGAACCCACTGGCAGCTGGTCGAGCGTGAGCCCATCACGGGCAATGAGCACATCGCGAGGGTCATCGCGGGTCGGCAGCGCAACGATCTCAAGGCCTGGCACTGCGGCGGTCGGAAGGTCCTTCAGGGAGTGGACGGCAATATCGATCTCACCTCTGAGCAGTGCGTCGCGCAACGCACTTGCGAAAACTCCCGTGCCGCCAAGCGCACTGAGTGACTCCCGCGACACATCGCCAGTGGTAGTGATGAACACCAGCTCAACCTCGCGCCCACTGTGCGCAGTGAGCGCATCCGCGATCTGACGCGACTGCGCGACGGCAAGCGCGCTACGGCGAGTACCCAGCCGGACGGCGCTCATCGGATGTCTTCCTCGGTGTCTGAACTTAGCTCGGCGCTCAGATCAGGAGTGCGTAGCGCTTCGACCGTTTTGAGGTCGAGGTCGAACAACCGGTGCAGCGCTTCTGCGTAGGCGTCGCCATCGGGTTCGGCGGCCAGCTCTTTCACGCGCACGGTCGGTGAGTGCAACAGCTTGTCAACCACTCGTCCAACAAGCTGTTCGATATCGGCGCGGTCCTGGGGGCCGACGTCGGGGCGTCGGGCTGCGAACCAGTCGAGTTCACGCGCAACAATCTCCGCCGCCAGACTTCGCAGTGCGACGACGGTCGGTGCCACGCGTGCCGAGTGACGCGCGTCAAGGAAGCTCTCGACCTCCAGTGCAACGATCCGACGTACGTCTTCGACGTCCTGTTCGTACGAACCGTCCTGCAACAACGCACCCATGTCTTCGAGGTCGATCAAAGTGACGCCGCCGATACCAAGAACACCGGGATCGATGTCGCGAGGCAGCGCCAGATCCAGCAAGACCAGCGGCGCGTGATCGCGACGCACTTGGATGCGGGCCAGCAATTCGGCGCCGATGACATGGCCCATCGCTCCGGTGCACGAGACCACCAAGTCGGTGTCGCCAAGCGCTGTCTCGAGGTCGCTCATCGGCAACGCACGACCCTGGATCGATGCCGCAAGCGCCTCGGCGCGCTCAGGGCTTCGGTTGACGACGACCACGTCTAGGCCCAGCCGCTGCAGCGAGGTGGCAGCCAGACTGGCCATCGAACCAGCGCCCACCACGACAGCCCGCTTGTCGGCAAGCCCCGACAACGACCCATCAGCCGCCGACAACCCCACGCTGACAAGGGACGCGCCAGCCTGGTCGATGCCCGTCTCGGCGTGCGCACGTTTGCCGACGCGCAGCGCGTTCTGCGTGAGCTCGTTCAAGGTGCGCCCGAGCGTGCCATCGTCCTGCGCAAGCCGCATGGCAGATCGAACCTGACCTAGAATCTGGCCTTCTCCGACAACCATCGAGTCCAGCCCGCTCGCGACGGCGAACAGGTGCTGAACGGCGCGGTCCTCGTAGTGAACGTAAAGATGCGGAACTAGTTCGTCGTGGCCCACGCCGGTGTGCCGCGACAACCTTTCGGTTGCCGCGTCGACGGCTGGATGAAACTTCTCCGCTTCGACATAGACCTCGACGCGGTTACAGGTGGCGAGCACCATCGCTTCGTCAATCGTCGAGTTGTCGGTGAGGTCGTGCAGCAGTTTGCTTACCCCATCTGCATCGAGCGCGAGCCGCTCCAGCATGGATAGCGCAGCCGTTCGATGCGAGACGCCGAGCGCGATGACACTCATGACCCCACACCTCCAACGGCCGGTTCGGTGAGTTCAGACGCGCCTCGGCGCTGCTCGTGGAACGCGAGAATCTGCAGTTCGCTCGCGAGGTCGACCTTGCGAACGTCAACGCCGTCAGCAACCGAAAGCACAACGGGCGCGAAGTTGAGGATGCTGCTGACTCCGGCTGCGACCAGCTGGTCAGCAACCTCCTGAGCTGACGTAACCGGAGTAGCGATGACGCCTATGACGATCCCCGCTTCGCGTACGACGTCAGCGAGCTCACTGGGTGGTCGGACGGCAACACCGGCGACAACCTCGCCGACTCGGCTGGGATCGGCGTCGATCAAGCCGGCGAGCCGGAAGCCACGCGACGCAAAACCGCCGTAGTTGGCGAGTGCATGGCCAAGGTGTCCAACCCCCACCACGACCACGGGCCACTCAAGCGTGATGCCGAGCTCCAAACCGATTTCGGACAGCAGGTGGCCGACGTCGTAGCCAACCCCACGCGTGCCATAAGAACCGAGAAACGACAGGTCCTTGCGCAGCTTGGCCGGGCTCACGCCGGCTGTTGCTGCCAAAGCGTCCGAGGACACGGTGTCCAGGCCGTCATCAGCGAGGCCGACCAGGACGCGGTGGTACAGCGGAAGTCGAGCCACCGTTGCTTCCGGTATCCCGGTACGCGCGCGGCGTGCGTCGAACTCGCGCTCGGCCACGTCAGTTCTCCCTGAATCCGGTGAAAATCCCGAAAACTCCCGCTGAACTCCCCGCAACCTGCTGCGAAGGAAGTACAGAACATGCCCGGCCCCGGTTCTGGGCTACCGGGGTTTCCGGGTCCAGTGCTGGGGTACGGGCTCGATGTCAGGGTAGGCGCTTGTGAACCAGCGCACAAAGTCGCGCAGATCGCTGTCTCACGCTATGGGACGGCCAACTGGCCGGGCGGAGCATCTGCTGGAGAGCGCTCAGCCGTACTGGTTGCGGCCGGGAGTGCTCGGCATGATCGTCAGAATGAAGAGCCAGATTGGGCCAATGCACGGGATGAGCTGAACCCAGTACCACCAGCCCGATTTGTCGATGTCATGCAAGCGACGCACCAACAAACAGATCGAGGGGATCACGATGATCAAATTGAATATTGAGAGGAGTCCGACGAACAGCCAGACGGCGCCGCTTGGATCCTCGCCAGAGGCGGGCAGGCTCAAGATCAGGGGGATGTAGAAAACCATGTCGACAACGAAGACGAAGAGTCCAAACCACCAGTACTCCGCCCGCGTTGATCGTCCCGCGAAACTGGCGTATTGGGCGAACGCACTTTTGATTGCGTCTGGGAACGAAACCATTACCTACCCCTCGTCGAGCCCTTACCGAACCAAATGAACCGGTGACTGGCTCACGTCTACAGGTTTTCAGGTCTGTCACGCGCTGTCGATCAACGACACGCAACTCAGCTCGTCAGTGCAGTCCGCAACCGCTGTTCGTCGACCCGCCAGTAGTCATGCTGAACCCCATCAATCAAGGTGACCGGAATCTGGTCCCACCACAACTCCTGGAGCCTTGGGTCGGTGAGGATGTCGACCTCTTCCCAACCAACGTCAAGCTCGGCAGCTACTCGCTCGATGATCACGCGCGCATCGTCGCAAAGGTGACACCCAGGTTTACCCAGCAGCGTGATCCGCGGCTTACTCATGTTGATTCCTGAGTTTGCCCTTCGCCACCTTCCCCGACAGCGAGTGCGGAAGCTCATCGACAAGGGTGATCTGACTGGGTCGCTTGAATCGCGCGAGTCGCGCCGCGCAGTGTTCGCCTAGTTCCTCCGCCGACGGGGATCGGTCGCCCCCCGCCACCACTAACGCCGTGACAGTTTCGCCAGTTTCATCGTCGGGAGCGCCGATGACTGCTACCTCGACGACGTCGGGATGATCGAGTAGGGCCAGCTCAACCTCGCGCGGATAGACGTTGAAGCCGTTGA
>DATKIY010000173.1:0-5614 GCA_035543875.1 Actinomycetes bacterium
GGGTTACTGGTTCCCTTCGCCATTTTGTTCGGTGCGTTGGTGCTGCTACGCGGTCACGATGCTCGTCCCGCGGTCTTGAGCGGCGTCTTCGACCGGGTGCCGATTCTGCGGCCAGCGCTCGCTGCATGGCTCGTGGCCATGTTGATCGGGTTTGCCGTCAACGACTCTGGGATCGCTATTCCAGCGGTTGGCATCATGCTTGCCGTACCCATCCTTATCGTGATCTCCACGCGGTCGCTGGAACAGGAACCCGCAGCAGCGGCTTCAAACGCCGCCAAGGGAACGAAGACATGACGGGTGTCCAACCTGCGACCCCGAATCGCTCGGACAGGCTGAGGGCCCGGATCGTGACCTTCGGCGTCATTGGACTCATCGTCGTATGCGCGCTTACCGGGCTGGAGGTGTGGCCTTTTTCGGGATTCCGGTTGTTCAGTGTGGTGCGCACGCAGGAGCAAGTGTCTTGGGAACTGAGAACGGTCGACGCGGCCGGGGTAGAGACGCCAGTCGACCTCGATGACCTTCCGGTCAGCTATTGGGGTGCCCATCATGTGATCCCTGAGCTTCCCGAGATGTCGCAGAGCGATCGGCAAGCTGCAGTCCTTGCGTGGTTACACGGGGCCAACGTCGACACCGACTCGGTCAGCTCGGTCCGCGTCTATGAGATCGAAAGCCTGGTTTCGACTGAGCCGTCGCATGCGCCGTCGAGAGGCGCCGAAACGCAGGTTATGGAAGTGCCACTGCCGTGAGCTTAGTGACGACCCGGGTGCGGAGCTGGTCCACCACCATTGATCGTCGGCTACTCATGCCGGGGAGCGCTCATCGGTTGGCGTGCATGCGGGTGGCACTGTCGGTTGCCATCGTTTTCCGGTTAGCCGGGCATCAGTGGTGGCAGATGGCTGGGCGGCCACCTGAGCTGTTTGAACCTGTGGCCATTGCTGCCTGGCTTTCGACGGTGCCGCCAGTCGGTGTTTTGGTAGCGATAGAAGTCATTGGAGTTGCAGCGGGGATTGCTGTCTGGTTTGGCAGATGGCAGCTTTGGGGTTTGCGCATCGCGTGGCTGTGCCTGCTGATTCTTGGTGCGCTCTACAGCAGCGCCGGCAAAATAATGCACAACGAGGTGATGCTGCTGCTGGTGACCATTCCCGTCCTGGTAGCTGCGCCCGGGGCGCGGGTCGGTGACCGGCGGCTGTCCGTGGCATATGGCTGGGCTCCTCGAGCAGCCGTCGCCATCGTGGCCAGCGTTTACTTCTTCACCGGGTTTCAGAAAGTGATTCACAGCGGACCAGCGTGGGTCTTCAGCGACAACATGAGCTGGGTGCTGTACTCGGGTGCGGCTTCAGGGCAGTCGCTGGCGCCAACGTTGACCGCCACGATTGCCGGGTTGGCCTGGGTTCCATCGCTGCTGGCCGGGGGGGCTCTGCTCCTGGAGCTGTCCGCTCCGGCGCTCATCGGTTGGCGGGTGACCCGACCGCTGTTCATCGCCGCGGTTTGCGGCATGCACCTGTCGATCGGCGTTGCTCTGGGGCTTGACTACTCGGGTTGGATCTTGGCCGTGGTCGCGGTGCTCCTGCCGTGGGACAGCTTCGGTCAAGGGACTTCTGACGACGCACAAACCACACGGTTTTTGCCTTCGCGTTTTGCGCGATAGAGCAGCACGTCAGCGGCGCGGAGCAAGTCAGCGGCTGTCGCGTGTCCTAATGAGCAGGCCACGCCGAAACTGGCAGTGACTGACACATCGGGTCTGATCGACGACCAGTCCCAACGCTCAAGCTCGGTCCGCATCCGTTCGCATACCAACGTCGCGGCGTCCTCGCCGGTTCCCGGCATCAAGAGCGCGAATTCCTCGCCGCCCATGCGCACCAGTACGTCCGAGGTACGGATGTTGGCCGCTAACACGCGAGCGGCTACGCGCAACACCTCGTCACCAACCAGGTGCGTGTGGACGTCGTTAATGAGTTTGAAGTTGTCGAGGTCGACTACCGCGACACTCATTGCGGCGTCGCGACGGTTGGCGTAGGCGAACATACGAAGTAGCTCGTCGTCGAGGTGCCGTCGGTTGTGCAGCCCGGTCAAGGAGTCGCGGACTGATAGCTCGCCCAGCTTCGCCGACAGCAACTGCTCGCGGCGCAGCGCTTCTTGCAGCTCCACGGTCCGCTCCACCACCCGCGTCTCAAGGTGTGCGTTAGCGGCCCGAAGATCGTCTGCGAGTCGTTCTGCCTGTCGGCGGGCGAGATCGGCCGAAGTAAGGGCTCGGTCGATCGCGAGCGACAAAACTGTGGAAGCGGCAGCAACCACGAGTAGGAGCACTGCGATATACCCCAGCAGGGCGGTGGCGTCGATCGAGGCGTTGTCGTTGTCGAGGCTGAACATCACCCCGAGCTCGGCGAAGGCAATCACCGCTGCAAACACCACCTGCTTCGGTGGCAGCACGCTCGCCGCAACGACAACGATCAGTACTAAGAACAGCGGGCTTGACTCGATCCGCCCCACCATCAGTGCGCCCGCGATTGGCACCGCGGCGAAGTAGCCCACGAGCACCCAGGCAGCGATCGACACGCGGGCAGTTCGCACCAACCAACGAACCAATGCATAGAACGCGAATCCGCACGCAACGAGAAACACATTGACCCACGGTTGGGGGAGCAGCCAGGCCACCAGGACCGCCGTGGGAATCGCGATGGCGATCATGCCCGTTGCGATGATGAGGATGGTCTGCGCTCTGCGCTGCAACGCAACTGAGCCGAGTTCGGGGACAGCAAGAAGTCGGTCGACAACACGTCTTGCCGTCAGGGCGTCGCTGCCCGTGTGTGGGCCCGTCCCTTGGCCCACTCCTGGGCCCACTCCTGTGCCGATCCCCACACCGATCCCCGCCCATCACGAAACCTTGGGCGCCGCCGCCCCCCAGTAGTCATATGGTGACCGATAGTCACCATCGGCGCTAGAGTCCTGCGCCTCTAGAATCTGCGCTCATGGGGATTCAGATCGCGCCTAGCATCCTGTCAGCGGACTTCACCCGATTGGCCGAGGAGGTCGAGCGGGTGGCTGCCACCGCCGACTGGGTCCACGTGGACGTGATGGACAACCATTTTGTGCCCAATCTGACGCTTGGCCTGCCGGTCGTTGAGGCGCTCGCGAAGGTGTCCGCCCTCCCGCTGGACTGCCACCTCATGATCGAGGAGCCGGACCGCTGGGCCCCGGCCTATGCCGAAGCAGGGGCAGGATCGGTCACGTTCCACATTGAGGCCGCGAGCGCCCCCGTGCGGCTCGCTCGCGAACTGCGCTCTGCCGGTTCCCGCGCGGGAATGGCGCTTTCTCCGGCGACACCTATCGAGCCCTACGCGGATCTCCTGCCGGAAATAGACATGGTGCTCCTCATGACGGTTGAGCCGGGATTCGGCGGCCAGACTTTTCTCGACGTGGTGCTTCCGAAGATCCGCAGGACCCGGCAGCTCTTGACCGACCGCGACGCGGCCGTATGGCTACAGATCGACGGGGGAGTTTCGCGAGAGACCATCGAACGCGCGGCGGAGGCCGGAGCTGATGTTTTCGTGGCTGGCTCGGCCGTGTTCGACGCGGACGACCCGTCAGCTGCGGTTGACCAGCTCCGTGGACTTGCGCAAGACGCCGCCGAGAAGGCCGCTGAACTGCCGTCGGAGTAGCCCGCCTGCTCGATCGAGCCGCGTGTGTCAGACTGGTGTCTGAACGTTCTGCGCGCTCCGGGGTCGGTGTAACTCCGAACCGGCGGTTAAAGCCCGCGACCCGGCCGAAGCCATCGGCCGGTTGACTCGGTGAAAATCCGAGGCCGACGGTGAAAGTCCGGATGGTAGGTAGCGCGCCGAAGGGTGAAGTTCAACGTGCCGTCACGTTGGGCTCCCTTCGGGTATGCCCTGGAGTCCGCAGCGATGCGGAACAGGAGCTGCCGACATGGCAACCGACCAGGAGATCGCGGCGATGCGCCGCGCTCTTGGCTTGGCAACTTCGCCTGACGCCGCGCGGGGTCCCAACCCGCGCGTTGGTGCTGTCATTTTGGACGGTAGCGGGAACGTGGTCGGCGAGGGCTACCACTGTGGCGCCGGGACTCCACATGCTGAGGTCGTCGCATTGGAGCGAGCGGGTGAAGCTGCACGCGGTGGTGTGGCCGTGGTGACGCTTGAACCGTGCCAGCACACGGGGCGCACCGGACCATGCACGGCTGCCCTTGTTGACGCCGGAGTTGCTCGTGTCGTCTTCGCGCAGTCCGACACCAATCCGATTGCTGCTGGTGGCGCCGCCTACCTACGGGCTGCCGGCATCGACGTTGAGGCCGGCGTGATGTGCGAGGCCGCGCTGGATGTGAATCCGGAATGGACGTTGGCCGTCAACGAGCAACGTCCCTTCGTCACGTGGAAGTTTGCGGCGTCGCTCGATGGTCGAGTCGCTGCAAAGGATGGTTCCAGTCAGTGGATCACTGGTGATGCTGCCCGAGCGGACGTCCAGCGACTGCGCGCCACCGTGGACGCAATCATGGTCGGCACGGGCACTGCGCTGCGCGACGATCCAAGGCTCACGGTTCGCGACCCGAAGCTAGGCAGCGCTTCGCCACTTCGGGTTGTGGTTGGGCAACGCGCCTTGCCGGAGCGCGCAAAGGTCTTAGACGATTCGGCGCCCACATTGCTGATTTCCTCACGCGACCCGGTGGCCGTAACGGATCAGCTCTTTGCGCACGGTGTCCGTCACGTCCTGCTCGAAGGCGGTCCGACGTTGGCTGGAGCTTTCGTCGAGGCCAACCTGGTGGACCGTGTCGTGGCTTACCTAGCGCCGGTGCTTTTGGGGGACGGGCCAAACGCGCTTTCTGGCAGCGGGGTCGAAACCATTGCAGATGCACATCGCCTCAATCCCGAGTCAGTTGAGCAGGTTGGGTCAGACCTTCGAATCATCGCGACGCTCCGGACTGCTTCGACGGGTGGGTTGACTCCCGCGTCAGCTGGTTCGTCAAAGCTCATGCAACAACCACGGAAAGGCACGTAACGATGTTTACCGGAATCGTTGAGGAGCTAGGTGAGGTCGTCGCCGTGGAGCGACTCGACAAGGCGGCTCGACTTACGCTTCGTGGGCCGGTCGTGACGAGTGACGCGCGTCTCGGCGACTCGATTGCCGTCAACGGGGTGTGTTTGACCGTGACCGCTGTCGATGGGGATGCATTCACCACTGACGTCATGTTCGAGTCGCTTGAACGCTCGAGCCTTGGGGACCTCAGCGTTGGTTCACCGGTAAACCTGGAACGCCCCGTCACGTTGTCGACGCGCATGGGTGGCCATCTGGTGCAGGGGCATGTCGACGGTGTCGCATCAATTGTGGGACGAACGCCGAGCGAACATTGGGAGGTTGTGCAGATAACACTCCCCGCTGAGCTCAGCCGCTACGTCGTCGCGAAGGGTTCGATTACCGTCGACGGGATCTCGCTGACTGTTTCCACTCTCGACGAGGACACCTTCAGTGTCAGTTTGATCCCCACCACACTGGCGATGACGACGCTGGGAAGAAAGCAAGAAGGCGACCAGGTGAACCTTGAAGTTGATGTTATCGCCAAGTACGTCGAGCGGCTGCTGACGAGCGACAACCACTCAAGCCACCA
>DATKIY010000174.1:0-15648 GCA_035543875.1 Actinomycetes bacterium
GTCCGTCCCCGCTAGTCAAGTTCATGATTCCCACAAGTCAGATAACAACAAATGCGTCCGCGCCGGGATCGGTTTGAAGATCAAACGACACTTCGGGCCCCTCTATCTCCTAGCCCAGGTGCAGGCTCGCCTTAGGTAATCGCCTCCTGCGGCGGGGCGGTACCGGTGGTCGTCGGTGCACGACCCGCTCCGACCAGCACCTGAATAGCCAGGAGCAGTACAACCACCAAGGTTGTCGACCAGCCGAGCCGTGCCACCGACACGTCGTTGCCCCAAAGCAAGACCACTACACCGAAGACACCGACCACAACCCGCAGCCAACTTGCGTTCGAAGCTACCCAGCGGCCAGCGCCGCCCACCGGGCCATCGCTGATTGCAGCACCTGCCGCTTCCAAACTTCCCGACAGTGTTCTGCGGACGGCAGTCCCGGAGTTGTTGGACCCCGAAAACCAGCCAGCCACTGCGAGAATTCCGCCGAGCCACAGCAGCACATGCCACCCCCGCGCGAGGTATGACAACAAGGTGTCGAAGAACACGCCACTCGCCGGACCAAACACCGTGCCAGCCAGTTCGTTCACAAAGAGCTGGCGCCCCACCGACAAGGTGAAAGCGACCAGCAAGGCGTTGAGGGCGAGTCCCACCCCAATGGCGACGGTCATCCGAGACCTGCGGCGGGCAAGCAGCAGTGCCCCGAGGTACAGCCCGGCAACCACCACGATGAGCCACCGCGCCACTGGGTTGCTAAACGCATAGATGGTTCGCGCCTGCTTAAGCTGCGGCGCGTCCAACAACACGATCTGCTTGTCCACGGTGGGAATCGGGACGTTCTCAACAATGGTCAGACCACGAGCAACCAGCCGAGCCTTAACTTGGTCAATGACATCCGAGACATCGAGAACAACCTGATCCCCCTGTAGCGAGACCGCGCCGCTTTCGTCGCCCTGAAGTAGGCGGACCAACGCCTCTTGGGCTCTGGTGTTAGCCGCGACCCATAGATCTGCGAACGCGTCCGAGGCTATGAACTCGTGTACCTCGCGGTCGACCAAACCGTTTATCGCGCCGGATAGCGGACCGACTAGCTGCTCCAACCGCGGACGCTCGGTGATGACGCCGGCGAAGACGTTTTTCAGAATTGCCTCGATGTCGATCTGCTTGTCGATCGCATCGACCACCGTCGTCGCTATGGCGTCCTGTACCGCCGGCGAGTTCACCAGCGGACCAACCGTGTCCAAGTAGCGCTGACCATCATTGAGTGTTCGTTGTCCCCAGAACGCAACGGCTGCCGGTGTCGTCAGAAGCACGGCAAGCACCAAACAGACGACTGCACCGAACGAGCGCCCGTTGAACCGACTATCGACCGCACTAACCTCGACCTTTTCGGCAGTCGATGAGTCTGACATAGCGTGCCTCCTTGGTACTTCTGTCAGCAGTAGGCAACCACAAGCTCCGGGTTAACCATCACGCAGCCTATTGGGCATGACCTGTGGCCACAGCGTATTGCGCGGGGAAATGCTCGTGAATGTAGCTGCGGCCAGCCATCTCGGCCACTACGCAAAGCCGGGCCCAAGAGTAATCAGCGCCTCAAGCTCGGCACGTGCCTCGGCGAGGTTGATGGCCGCGGCTTCGGCGTTTTCACGCATGTGCCGACCGTCCCGACTACCCGCAATCGCTGCGCTTACTCCGGGCTGAGCCAACACCCACGCAATGGCCGCTTGTGCAACTGTCCAGCCTCGAGCGGCCGCAATTGGCCGAATGCCATCGACTACCGCGAAACTTCGTTCGGCGTTTCCCGGCGCTAGAAGTCGCTGGTAGAAGGCACTCTCCACCCAAGGTCCGGTCCAGATCGCCCGTACTTCCTCAAGCGATCTACCGGTCAAGATTCCACTGCCAAGCGGCTCATAGATGACGACACTGATTCCCAGGTCGCCGCACTCAGCAACCAGGGCGCGGTCGGCTAGGTAGTCAATCATTGACAGGCCGGTCTGCACCACGTCGACGGGACGCTGTTTGTTGCAGTTTTCGATTTCCGCCAACTCGTAGTTGGACATTCCGATGGCGCGAACGAGACCTTCGTCCACCAGTTCAGCCATCGCCCCCCAGGTGTCCTCGAGAGGCACACCGGACTCATCGGGCCAGTGCAGAAAGTACATGTCGATGACATCCCTGCCTAGGCGCCGAAGACTGCCCAGACATGCCTGATGGATCTGGTGAGGTCGAAAACCCGACCCGCCTCCGGTGATCTTCGCACCTGGAGCAGCCTTGGTCGCAATCTTGATGTTGGTACCCAGCTTGGCCAGTGCTGCTCCGATCAGCGACTCGTTGTTTGTGTTGAGGTAGTTCTCGGACGTGTCGAGCCAGTTGACACCCGCATCCAGCGACGCGGTCAGCACGCCAACGGCACGGTCAACATCAGGCTCATCGCCTTCCTCCGGGCCTAACTCAAACCCGCCAAGACCTATCCGCGATACAGAAACCTCAGATCCGCCCAGCACCCGCACATCCATGGAGTACCTCCAAGCGCGTTACGCCCACAACGGCTCGATCGCCTCACCAAGCAGTGAACCAACATCACCAAGCAGATGTTGGCCGCTGGCCACGATGAACCGCCCATCAACCATGACGCTATCGATGTCCGCCTTCGACGCGGTCAACATCACATCCGAGGGGCTCGTGCCAGCCGTGCTGGCTGTGTCCAAACGTACCGCTACCAGGTCGGCTCTGGCACCGGCTGCCAGCTGACCCGAATCCCAGCCGAGGCTGTCGTGACAAGTCAGGGTCGCGAGTAGCTCGGCCGGTTGAAACCGACCTCGCCTCGATGACACCAGGCGCTCGTTCATCTCCAACGCACGCGCCTCTTCAAGCATGTCAGTGATCGTGTGCTGATCGCTGCCAAGCGACAGGCGTGCACCAGCGTCCAGAAGCACACGTGCAGGGCCGATGCCATCCGCCAAGTCGCGTTCAGTGGTCGGGCAAAAACAGGCGGTGGAGCCAGAACCCGTCAAAGTCATGATGTCCGCAGCGGTTAGGTGGGTCGCGTGCACTGCGGTGGTGTGCACGCCAAGAGCTCCGACATCGTCAAGCAGTGCAGTCGGGGTTTTTCCGTAGTACTCCTGGCATGCCTCGTTCTCAGCTCGCTGTTCGGAAAGATGGACATGCAACGGTTTCTGACCAGACGCAAAAACAACCGTAGAAATTTGTTCACGCGGTACGGCGCGCACGGAGTGAATGGCTGCTCCAACCTTCATACCGCCTGAGGGGGTCAATTCGTCCACTCGAGCAGCCCACGACGCCGCGTCGTCGTCGGCGAATCGAAGTTGGACTTCGTCCAACGGGAGGTGACCGTCGCCCGAGAGACCCCCTGTGAGGTAGCAGGTGTCCAGCAGCGTAAGTCGGATGCCAGCGTCCGTGGCCGCCTGCCGCAACGCTTCAGCCATCGCGTTGGCGTCGGAATACCGCTGGCCGCCTGGAGCGTGATGCAGGTAGTGAAACTCACCGACACTGGTGACTCCTGAAAGCGCCATCTCTGCGTAGGTCGCTCGGGCCAGACTTAAGTAGCTATCCGGGTCGAGCCGCTCGGCAACCGCGTACATTCGTTTGCGCCACGTCCAAAAGTCACCACCAACTTCCGAGGTACGTCCGCGCAAGGCCCGGTGGAAGGCGTGACTGTGGCAGTTTGCAAAACCTGGGAGCACAATCCCTGGAAGTCGTGTGGCATCGCCGGCAGCCGAGCCTGGGGTTACCGACACGAATCGGCCATCCTGCACATCAAACGCAACGTCACGCGCCAATCCCGTTGGGAGCATCGCGTACGCAGCAAAGGCCTTCATCAAGCAAGCTCCTCTACAGCCCGCGCCAGTGCGGCGACTCCCGCCAGACAATCGTCGCGCTCTGCGTACTCCGCCGGAGAGTGGGAGACACCGCTTGGGTTCCGAACGAAGAGCATCGCGCTGGGCACACCTGCACGCGCCAGGACACCCGCGTCGTGGCCGGCTCCGGTTGAGATCATTGGTGCGTCGTCCAGCGTCCTTGCAAGTCGCGACGCCAATGCAGCGTCGAAGCTGACCTCACCGGAAAACGACTCCTCGATAGCCGCCGCGCCTCCGCTTTTGGCAACTTCGGCTACGACTTCGCGCACCGACAACTCGTCAGGTCCACGAGTATCAAGCCAGGCGGTGACGCGAGAGGGTATGGCGTTAACGGCATTCGGCTCGATGTGTAATTTCCCCACGGTGGCAACACAGTTGCGCCTCGAGGCTGCGTCACGCGCGGTGCTGATCAGCGCCGCCAGATCGAGCGTAGGGTCTCGCCGATCGGCCAGTCGTGTTGTTCCGGCATGGTTCGCCTCGCCGACGAGGTCGATCCGCCACCTGCCGTGCGGCCAGATGGAAGTTCCGACGGCAACCGCCCGGCCGCGCTCCCCGAGCAGGCGTCCCTGCTCGACATGGAGTTCGACAAACACTCCGATTCGGCGGAGTGTTTCCTGGTCGATTCCGATTGTTGTCGGGTCGCGTCCTGCGCCAGACATCGCATCAGCCATCGACGTTCCAGTTTCGTCGCGTAGTGAAAGCGCGCGGTCGGCGCTTAAGGCACCAGTGATGATTTGTGATCCGGCGCACGCAACCCCAAACCGTGCACCTTCCTCGTCTCCGAAGTTCACGACGCCGATTGGACGACGCGGCGTGAACCCTTGATTTCTCAGCGAGTCGATCGCAGCAAACGACGAGACAACGCCGAGGGGACCGTCAAATGCACCACCGTCCGGCACCGAATCCAGGTGCGAGCCGATCACCACCCCTGCATCATTTGACGCAACTGCGGCGTCGGGGGCGCCCCACCAGGCCCACTGGTTGCCAGCGCGGTCGGTGGTTAGGTCCAGACCTCGTGCGGCTGACTCGCCGGCGAACCATTCGCGCAAGGTCGCGTCTTCGTTGGTCCACGCGAACCTTCGGTAACCGCCAGTGCGCGCGTTGCGTCCAACTGGTTCGAGCGCTGACCACAGCTGGTCGAATGTCACCCCGAGATCACCATGTTCTGAAACATAACGCACGCCATCACCCACCCTCGTGATCGGAGCGCTACAGTCAAATCAGGGCCAAAATTGGCAGGACAGTGACTGAGGCGCTCAGATCACGAGGGTGTTAGCGGTACTCCGGGTTTTCGAAATCGAACCGGGCCCCGGCGTCCCACGCATCGCGCTGGTTGCCTTGCGCTGGAATTCCACCAGCCGATTTCAACATCGCGGCAACGTGCATGAGATTCCACGTCATGAAGGTCGTATTGCGATTCGTAAAGTCGTTCTCTGGACCACCTGAGCCTTCGTCCAGATACGACGGGCCCGGTCCAGCCTCGCCGATCCACCCAGCGTCGGCCTGAGGAGGGATCGTGTATCCCAAATGCTGAAGGCTGTACAAGACATTCATAGCGCAGTGCTTGACGCCGTCCTCGTTGCCAGTGATGAGACATCCACCTACGCGGCCATAGAACGCGTACTGCCCTGCATCGTTGAGCAGACTGGAGCAGGCGTATAGACGCTCGATGATGCGCTTGGTCACTGAGCTGTTGTCGCCGAGCCAGATTGGGCCTGCAACCACCAATATGTCGGCTGCCAGGATTCTCGGAAAGAGGTCCGGCCACGCATCATGCGCCGCGCCGTGCTCGGTCATATCGGGCCAGACACCAGTAGCGATGTCATGGTCGATAGCGCGGATCACCTCAACGTCGACGCCGTGCTTACGCATGACGTTGGCACTTGCATCGATGAGGCCGGCAGTGTTCGAAACCTCTGGACTCGGTTTCAAGGTGCCGTTGATAAACACTGCGCGTAGGTCGTCGAAACGCAGGTCAGTAGTCGTTGCGGTCATCTCGCCTCCACGGGGGATCAACTAGACATCATGTAGCCAATCAGCATTCCCCGCCACCCTTCGGACCGACCCTTCGGCCGTAGGTTGGGGTCATGCCAAAGGAGTCAAGCAAGTCGCCATCGATTGAGGTCGAGGCGGGCCTGCGCGAAGTTCGCATCAGCAACCCGGACCGGGTGTACTTCCCCGCGACCGGTGCGACCAAGCTTGACCTCGTCAGGTATTACCTCAGCGTCGGCGACGGAATCGTCAATGCACTTCGAGACCGCCCGTGCATGCTCCACCGATTCCCCAAAGGTGTGGATGGCGCGAAGGTCCATCAGAAGCGGCTGCCCAGTGGAGCGCCGCCCTGGGTCGAAACAGTGCGTGTGCACTTTCCACGCTACAACCGAACGGCAGACGAGCTGTGCGTCACCGAGATCGGAAGCGTGATCTGGGCCGTTCAAATGTCGACGGTCGAGTTTCATCCGTGGAACAGCCGGCGTTCGGACACCGAAAAGCCCGATGAATGGCGCATCGACCTAGACCCGATGCCACTGTGTGACTTCGCGACGGTACGTCGCGTGACCCACGTCGTTCGTGAGATCCTGGTCGAGCTTGGTGCTGTCGGCTACCCGAAGACCAGCGGGGGCAAAGGCATACACGTGTACGTCCGCATTGAGCCACGTTGGGGCTTCCAGGACGTGAGGCGGGCAGCCTTGGCGTTCGCCCGCGAAGTTGAGCGGAGAATGCCCGACCTCGTAACGACCGAGTGGTGGCGACGTGACCGCGATCCACACAGTCTGTTCGTCGACTACAACCAAAACGCGCGCGATCACACGATTGCGAGTGCATACAGCGTGCGAGGCAATGCGCTCGGCACCGTGTCGACCCCAGTGCGCTGGGACGAGGTTGACGACATCCAGCCGACCGACTTCACCATGACGTCGGTCACAGAGCGCTACCGCAAACTAGGCGACCTACACGCTGACATCGACGCGAACCGATTCGACATCAGCCCGCTTCTTGAGTGGGCCGACCAGTCCGAACGCGACGAGCCCAGCGACAAGCCCAGCGACGACTCCGCTGGCTAGTCAGACTTTTACGTCAGCTTTCTCCTCGTCCGGGTCGGTAATATCGACGATCTCGGATGCGCCTGCCTCGATGTCCGCTTCGGACTCGACGCTCACTTGCGGGAGCACCTTCGACAGCCAACCTGGCAGCCACCAGTTCGCCTTGCCGAAGATGGTCATGAGCGACGGAATGAGGATGAGTCGAACGATAAACGCATCCAGCAGTACGGCCGTCGAGAGGGCAACACCGAACAACTTGATGATGGGGTCGTTACCCAATACGAATGCCGCGAAGACGCTGGTCATGATTGCGGCGGCGATAGCAACCACCCGACCGGATCCGGCTAACCCGCGGCGTACTGCTTTGCGGTTGTCAGGGTCGTGCAGCCACTCCTCATGCATGCGGCTGACCAGGAAGACTTGATAGTCGCAGGACAGGCCGAACAGGATCGCGAAGACCATGATGGGCAGGAACGGGAAGATGGGTCCGGTTGCCTGCAGATCAATCTGTTGGCCGAACCAGCCCCACTGGAAAACGGCCACGGTGATGCCCATAGCGGCGGCCAGCGACAGCAAGCTCGAAAGTGCGCCAGTAGCGGCCACCAGCAAGGATCGGAACAGCACGACCAGTGCCACAAAGCCAAGACCGACGACGATGAGCAGGAACCACGGCAATGCGTCGACCAGAACCTTGGTGAAGTCGACCGTCACTGCCTGGAATCCGCCGACATAGGCATTGGCACCTGTGGCAGCCTCAACCGGGGGGACGATGTCGTCGCGAACATGGAACAGCAGATCAGTGGTAGCTGCATCCTGCGGCGCAGTGGTTGGGTACAGCTGAATCGGCACAACAGTTGCGTCGTCTGCTACAGGAGCAGCAGCCGCAAGAGCCACGCCCGGATCGGCACTCAGCGCTTCTGTGAGCTGGTTGACCGCTTCCTGGTCGCCCGCCGCGGGAAGTTGGACCGCGATATAGAACGGCCCGTTCACTCCAGGCCCGAAACCCTTCGCCGTCAGGTCGTAGGCGATGCGAGGTGGCGTACCAACAGCGGTGCCTCCGTCGTCGGAGAAACCTAGGCGTAGTGACAGCATCGGAATCGCGATGACGAGCATGACGAACAGTGCGAACCCACCCGTGAGCCAAGGTCGTTTCTGCAGCCAGTTGCCGTAGCGGGCAAAGGCGCTAGGCCGTTGCGGGTCGGGCATCTTGCCACGGTGAACGATCCAACGGTAGGCGAGCCCGATCAAAGTCACCGGCCAGAACAACACCCAACCGATTACTCGGAAGACTACGGACACCCAACTGAGCTCCACCGGCAATAGCCGGCGGGGAATGGCCTCCGCATCCCTGATCCAGGCCATCCGCCCCACGAACGCCCATGTACCGAGCAGCGACAGCACTGCCGGCAACAGGAGTAGAGCCCCCACCATCACCATGAACACGGTGATAGCGGCCGAGACCGCAATGCCGTTGAAGAAGTTAATCCTCATCACGAATAAGCCCAGGAGCGCAATAATCACGGTTGCAGCCGCGAACTGAACGGCGCGCCCTGCAGTGCGAACCGACTCAAGCGCTGCATCACGCGGCTCACGCCCATGGATGAGCGCCTGGCGATATCGATTAATGACGAATAGCGAGTAGTCTATTCCGACCCCGAGCCCAATCATCGACGCAAGAACTGGCGCAAAGGTCGCGACGTCGAGCTTGGCCGCAACAAGCGGGAGCGCGAACGTCGTGGTCAGTCCCATCGACAGCGCAGCAGAGGAGATTGGCAATATCGCGCCAAGAATCGAGGCAAACGCGAACAGTAGGATGATCAACGCGACCACGATGCCTATGCCTTCGGACGACGGGGGCTCGCCCTGGACGAAGCCGAAGACACCGTTGGCTCCCACCTGCAGACCGTCTTCACCGTTCTGTGGCTTGAGTAGATCCAAAGCCGCACTGACATCGTCGGTGTTGAGATCGTCAAACGTCTTCCCGTCGAACGTCACCGTGGCGTAGGCGACGGTGCCGTCCGGGCTGATCCCAGCCTGGCCGAAGTGCGCTAACGCGCCTTGCGCCTCGGGAGACGGCTCCTCCGCTGCGCTCTGTTGCTGACCGGAGTCAGAACCCTGTCCGCCGGCTTGATCCTGGCCCTGACCTTGGCTAGCGCTCTGCTCGGGGCAGCCGCTACCAAGCGGCTCACCGAACGGCGACGAGACGCACAGGACTCCAGTCGACTTCGAGACCTCGGTGAGCAAATCCGACATGACCTGCTTAGACGCTGGATCGGTGACACTGCCAGAGTCGGTGGCCCATACCACCTGTCCGTCGAGGCCGGCGCCAGTGCCCGCCGTACCCGAGAGCTCTGAAAGAAGGTCTTGGGCAGTTGTCGACTCGGTGTCCGGGAGCTCAAAGTTGTCGTTGTAGTCACCGCCGAACTTGATCCCAAGCACAATGATCAAAATCATGAGTCCGCTCCAGGTGCCCAGAGCAAACCAAGGGCGTCGTACAGCCCATTGCGAGACGCGGCCCATCGAAAATCACCCTCCAGGGTGTCGCGCGCGGCGATGCCAGCGCCCGTCCGTTCGTTCGGTCCAGTAGATCAGACCCCCGCCAAGCTTGAACAGGAGCATCTAACCTTGACTTTGCGGGATCGGCTACTGACTTTCTTCGCCTTGGCTGCGAGGTCAATCCACACCACGAGACTGTAGTTGCCCAGAGGTTGCAGTAAATTGCCAGCAATGGTCACGCAGGTGCGGGTCGAGGGCACGCCTTACGAGCGCGGTGCCCTTATCGGCGAGGCTTTCGCCGAAGCCACGTCTCGATCGGTGTCGTTCAATCGGCGCTACCTGTCCACCCACGGTCTAGCTGCCCGCGCGCTTGAGGCAATCGTTGAGCCCTACCTTGCCGCCGCGACGGCCGCCGTGCCCCATCTCGTCGAACAGATCCGTGGCATGGCCGACGGCTCGAACCAGCCTTTCCTCGACATCTTCTTCGCGAACGCGTTTGAGGAGGTGTACGGGATCATCGAGCTGGACACGAGTTCACCCGTTCCGCTGGAACGGTGCACAGACGTCGTCTTGCGGTCGGACGAACGCACGCTGCTCGGCCACAACGAGCAGTGGTACGCCGGTGACGACGGCGCAATGGGAGTCGTGTTGGACGTGCCCGACAACGGACCGGCCGTCCTTGCACCGATGGTCGCCGGCACGTTGCCATTGGTTGGTATCAACGAATACGGATCTGCGTTCGGGACGATGTCGCTGTCGGCCACTGACGAGCAAGTTGGCATTCCCCGGGCGCTCATCGCACGCGAAGTGCTCACGGCCCGCGATGCCCGCGAAGCGTTTACACGGGCGAACGTTGACAGTCGTGCTGGCGGCTATTCCTACCTATGCGCGTTCCCGGGTGGGCAGACGTGCGTCATCGAGACGACGGCGACGACAGCGTCGCAGCTGAACGTCAGCGTGCATACAAACCACGCGCTCGACAGCGCTGTCGCAGCCGCCGCCTGTGATCCTTCACCGGGAAGCCGTTCCAGGCTTGCCAGGGCGCACGAACTAGCCGCGGGAAGCGCTCCCACTATCGAAGGCATGTCGGGTCTGCTCGCCGATCACGGCGCCGAAGGACAGAACATCTGCGAGCATCCCGACCCGGCAGACGGCGACGAAGGTTCCACCATCTTGTTCGCCATGATTTGCGAGCCCGAGTCCCGATCGATGTGGCTGGCCAAGGGCCACCCATGCACGAGTGAGTTCGAGCAATTCAGCTTCGACGAGGGTATTAAACCGTCGACGTGACAAGCTGCAGGTCGGACGAAGACACAGCGCCGGGGCGCACAGTCAGGGTCTACAAGCGTAGCTCAAACTCTAACTCGTGGTCGATCGGAATACCCTCGGCTCCTGTGAGCGGAATTTCGGGCTTGAGGCTGCGCGCGACCGAGACGCCATTCCGATAGAAGGCACAAAGGTTCATGCCCACCTGCTGGTAGAACGCGAAGGCGGCAACGTTGTCGTTGGTCGTTGTTAGCCAGACGCGTTCACACTTTTTTGACCGAGCCTCCTCGAAACAGCGATACAAGAGCGCACGACCGATACCTCGGCGAGGCATTGTCACTGAAAGCGAGAGGACCTCGTACTCGCTGCCGCGGATGGCGACGATCGCTAGACCGACTCGGTGTTCCTCCACAAGCGCAACGTGTCCAGGGAACTGCGACGCATCGACCAACTCCCCCTTCCGGGCGACGTAGACCGACCCCCAGGTTTTCGTCAGCGTGGTAACAAACCACTCACGGTCGTCAGCATCAAGACTCCGCACTTTTACCACGCCCGACGACACGCGCCCAGGGACCTTCATCTAGTTCGCCACGGGAACTCGGCGCGCTTCGCGTTAGCTGACAATGCCGAGTTCACGTCCAGCTTCCGCCGCCTGGCGACGGTTAGCGACCCGAAGTTTGGACAGGATCGCCGACACATGGTGGTCGGCCGTCTTCGGGGAAATGTATAGCCGGGCCGCGAGCTCGGCGTTGCTCAGGCCCTCACCCAACAGCCCAAGCACTTCGACCTCGCGTGCCGTCAAGCCGGCCGCGTTGTTCAGGGTCACCCCGCGGGATTTCGCAGGCACGTTGCTGACCCCTCGGTCACGCAGATCCTGACGAAGCTTTGCCGCAACGGCATCGGCGCCGAGACGGTCGAGCAAACCCAGTCCCTGTCGAACCGCTTCCTCGTCGGCCGATTCAACCAGTGCCAGGGATTGTTCATAGGACGAACCCAGTCCAGCCCATGCGTCTGCTGCAGCCAAGTACTGGCCAGCCAGGTGAAGTTGGTGCGCTTCTGAAACTTCCAAGTCGTGGAGATCCAGTTCTGGGATAAGACGCTGCAACCACACTGCGAGGTCGCCGCGTGCCCACTCGAGCCCAACAACATCGAGTTGACGCAACATCATGGTGGCCTCATCAACCCGGTCGTCGCGAATGCCAGTTAGCCATGAGCGCTCGACGAGCGCCGCCGCGGCTGGCATGAGTCGCAACGGCTCGTTGAGTTGCTGGGCAAGCGACCACGCATCGTCCAGGTCAGCTTCCGCGGCGTCACCTCGACGCATCCGCACCAGCCCGCGGACCAAATGTGGCCACGTACGGGCCAGCGGCGCGCTTGGTGCCGCAAGCACGGTCTCGGCGTCCGCTTCGGCTGCCTGCCAGTCACCTTTCATCATCTGCATCCGTCCGCGCGCTCCCATCTGCCACACGTAGCAGATCGGCATGTCCCACTCGACCGTGAGCGGCAGGCTTACCTTCATAACGTCAACTGCCTCCGGCAGGCGCCGGTATTCAACGTCCAGGTACGCGAGGTTGCTGTACCCACTCGACAGGGTGTCGTCGAAGCTGTCTTGCCCAGGTCCGACGATGCCGATAACTGCTTCGCGTGCGCCCTCCGTACTCTCGAAGACGCCAAGAATGGCTTCAAGCAACTCGATTCGGACGTTCAATGTTGGGTCGTCGACTTCAGTTGCAACTTTGCGCGCCCGTTCCAACAACACCGCAGCCTGCCCCAAGTCCGATGCCTGAATCGCCAAGTACGCCTGCAAGGCAACCGCGTGCCCGAGGACTTCGCCGTTCGCGTCGACGCCGAGGACGGTCACAGCGTCTGAGGCATAACGCTCAGCCGCTTCGCGGTCGGCGTTGTACCACTCGTAGACCGAGAGCGACTGGTAGTTCGTGCTCATCCCCCCCAGATCTCCAGCCTGCTCTCGCAGCCTGATCGCGCGTTTGCAAGCACTAATCGCGTTGTCGAGTCGGTCGAGCAGGTATTCCTCAGTGGCGAGCCGCTCAAGCAACTCAGCGCGCGCCGATGGCGTTGCGGACATGGCGTGGTCGAGCGCCAGAGTAAAGAACTCGGCAGCCTGCGTGTGCGCGCCTGCGCGTGCGGCAGTCACGCCAGCAGCTGACGCGTACTGAAGGATTCGCTCGGGGTCGTTGGCACCGCGCGCGTGATGGACCATGACCGCGGGATCTGCGGAAGCGCCAGCTTCCAGCGCGTCAAGCATCCGCCGGTGCAACGCCGCCTCTCCGCCTGGCGGAAGCGAATCCGCGATCGCCATGCGGTACAGGTCGTGACGGAACGCGACACCTCCCTGGCTGCGTCGAATCAAACCCACCTGGTGCAACGAACGCAGTGGCTCAACGCCGAACCCAAGTTGCGGCAGTAGGCGGTCGGGAATCGCCTCTGGTGCACAGACGAGCAGATCGAGGAGGTCTCGCGCGTCAGCCTCCAGTCCAGCGGTCCTGGCGAGAATCGCGTCGCGGACCGTCGAAGGAAGTTCGCCTCCGTTGTGCTCGAGCATCTGTTCGACGAAAAATGGGTTGCCACCTGTTAGGGAATGAAGTCGCGAAGGGTCGATGAGCCGGTCCGCAACCAAAGTCTTGACGGCAGAACTGCTCAGCGGAGGCAGGTCGAGCGTTATCGCATCCGGCGAACGTGCGACGTCACCAAGCAATGCGCGTACGCGGTTGGACGGGTCTATTTCGTCTAGTCGCAAACTACCGACAACCAACGAGCGGGTCGTCGACAAGCGGCGCAGCAGGAACCTCAGTAGGTCAACGGTCCCCTGGTCCGCCCAGTGCAGGTCATCCACCACCAAGACGCACGGGCTCGCGAGAAGTTCTTCAAACACCGCTACGTATATCTCGTGCGCCTGCCCGTGACCTTCAAGTAGGGACTGAACATTTCGACCCAGAGCCTCACGCATGTCAAGCAGCGGACCGAGCGGTCTGGGCGTGGCCAATGAGTCGCAGGCTCCCCATAACACCGGAGCTTGACCCATCAGCGATCGGACGAACTCGTTGATGAGGGCGGTCTTCCCGCCACCTGACTCAGCCGTCACCAGAACCAGGCCGCCGCGGCCACCCCGGGCCCGCGCCCAGTGAGCCGTCAGCGCAGCGAACTCGGCGTCTCGCTCTATCAGTCCCACCCAATGAGCGTACCGGCGAGAGCACGGCGGCGGTCCGCGAATAGGGAGGGTCCACGGCGTAGATGGGGAGTCGCTCCCGATGACCTTCGAATCGCGCTCGACCACTGTGAATGCAACGCGATCGCAGCCATACCGGCCCGGTCGCGAGGACATCCTGTCCGACTGTTAGCTATCTGGAGGTTGTTGTGTCTGAGTTTCCCGCTTTAGCCCACGTCGCCGTGACGGTCACCGACCTCGAGCGGAGTACGCGGTGGTACAACGCACTGTTCGATGCGATGCCCGTTCTGGACGAAGACGTGGAAACCAGCGGTTTTCACCACACCGTCTACGCCATCGGTGGCGGTCAGTTGTTTGGCCTGCATAGTCACGCCAAAGGCACCGGTGACAAGTTCAACGAGTTGCAGACCGGTCTAGACCACGTGTCCTTTGGGTGCCGTGACCGCAATGAGCTCAAGGACTGGGCCGCTCGGCTGGACCAGCTTGGGATTACGCACGGCGGCATCGTGGACGCTCACTACGGGTCCGGCGTTTCCTTCCGCGACCCCGACGGGATTGCGTTGGAGTTCTTTGCGCCGCCTGCCTGACCTAAGCCAGGTCAGTTGTGAGCGCCGAACGGAAGACCCCCCAACGTGTGACTGGGGGGTCTTCCGTTCGTGGGCCAGGGCCTTACAAATAGGCGGGCTGCCAGCGATAACTAACAGCGCAGACAGTTGTCTGGATCGTTCCTGCGCACGACAGCCGAATCTTTCATGGTGACGTCGCCGCGGTCGTTGAAGATGCCACCGCCGCGTCTGGCGGAGTTTTGAACCACTGACGACGAGTCCTTCATCACGACGGCGCGATGGTCGTTGAACACCCCACCACCCGGGCCTGCCTTGTTCCCTCTCACCGACGATTTACCTTGCATGATGACAACTCCGCGACCGTTTGCGATCCCACCACCCCGACCTTGGGCCTTGTTCCCTCTGACGACCGATGAGTCGTCCAACCTCAACTGGCCACGGGATAGGAGAACTCCTCCGCCTTGCTCTGCGGCACGGTTTAAACCGACCACGGACTGACCCCGAAGTGTGACGTTGCCACCGCGGGTAGCGATCCCGCCGCCGAACGGCCCCGCGTTGTCCGCCACTCTTGCCGAACCATTCAGCTTTACCGTTCCTCGGCGGTTGAAGATGCCGCCACCAGCTTCGGACGCAACGTTGTCGTTGACGGAGGAAGCAGCAGTCAAGGCGACCGTGCCGTTTCGGTCGTTACTGATCCCACCCCCGCAATAAGCGGCTGAGTTACCCGAGACTGAAGCTGAGCCGGTGAGCCTCACTGTGCCACGGTTGTAGATGCCACCCCCGCACGAAGCGGCGGCATTTCCGGTCACCGACGCGTCACCCCTCAACACCAGTCTTCCGACACCGTTTCGAATTCCACCACCGTTCTGCGAAGACCCATTGGTGATAGTCAAGTCGGAAACGACTACCTCGGTCGTTTCGTCGCCTGAAAGGCGCAGAACCGTTGACGCGCGGTTGCCGTCCAGTGAAGGCTCCGGAACACCGGCAGTGGGTAGACCAACCAACCGCAGCTCCAAGCTGATCACGAAGCTGCCCGCGCATACTCCGGATACCTGGATTGTGTCGCCAGAGACAGCAGCATCGATGACGTCCTGCAGCTCTGAACTCGGCCCGGCACCGTCGGACAAGTCGTCAGCTGCACAGGAGCTGGGTCCTGCTTGAGCGACCGACGACACAGTTACCAGTCCAACGAGCCCGATACTGGCCACCGCGACGACCGAGGC
>DATKIY010000175.1:0-4320 GCA_035543875.1 Actinomycetes bacterium
ATCGGGCAGTTTCGCTGCAATTGAATATCAAGCGGCCAGGGCCGAACAGACGTCGACCAAGCGGCCGGAGAATCGAAACGAGATCAGTTTGCCCCGCTTGTCGTAAACCGTGAATGCGCGTCCAGTGGTGATCCACAGTCCTCCCTGCCCGGTCTCGGGGTTGTAGTCCCATCCCCACGGCCCGAGGACAGCGTCGGACCGTGAGCCGCCGCGTTCCACTTTGGTAATGCCTGGACCAGCGATGTTAAAGCGGACCGTTTTCCCGGACTGGAGGTTTTCGAACGTCGCCTTGAGGCCAGGGGAGGTGAAAATTTGCTTGTAAGAGAAGCGTCCCGAACGATACTTGAAAGTCTTCACCGAAACCTTTCCCTGTTCATGAACCGAAACTCGGAAGTCACAGGCGGAACGGAAGACAAGCTTGTAGTCCGCGTGTTCGGGCTTATCGGCGTAAGCGGCAACGGGAGCCAACGCTGCCCCTGACACCACCGCTGAAAGTAGTAGAGCAACGATTCGCTTCATCGTGTCTTCCCTCATGAACGCCCCGAGGCTTGCATGGAGTCACACTCCGATTCGTCCCACCTTGACCCTGGTGCACGGGGACGTCAATGAAATGGTTATCCAGAATTCGTACCGCGACAAGGCGGGCACAGCGAGTGTCGGCTGCGTTTGCGCCGTGGAGTTGTAGTCGCTGGGTCATCGATGCGTCACGCCGCGAACTACGGTTAGCCAGCCATTGACTTGACTCACTCATAGGAAGACTGTGGGTAATCACCTAAATGGATGGACGGCGAGTGTCATGGCGCGAAAGAGCGTGTTCGTTGTTGCCGCGTTAACAGTCTTGGGGTCCTTTGCAGCGGTTACTCCGGTGGCATCCGCCGGTGGCGACACGACAGGACCGACGCTGGCGCTGGCCCGTTATGCCAATTTCGTTGCGCGGTCAACGATCGGACCCATGGCGCCTGAGGGTGGGTCACCGACCGAGACGCGTGACATTCAAATGATGGTGAGTTGGTCAGCTTCTGACCCTTCAAATATCTGCGGTTCCCGCACAAGGTCGGAATACAACGGCGGCACGGGAGCGTGGTCCTCGTGGGGCATCCTCACCGGGGTGGTGTACCCGACTACTGACTACGACGACCAAGTGGGCGGAGGATCGACCAAGTTCTTGGGTATCGACGTGCAGGTACGTGACTGTCTCGAAAACCGCACGACCAAGTTCTCCCGTTTCCAACCGGAAGTTTTCCAGGAAAACGGTGAGTCCTACGGGTATGGGACGCTCGCCAGCGCGTACAGCGGAACCTGGAACACCTCCACCTGTCAATGCTGGTCAGGTGGGACAACGCGGAAGACAACCGCACGAGGCGCAACGGCTAAATTCACCTTTGACTTCAGTGGCGGCAAGCACCCGGTGGCGCTTGTCATGGAGCGGGCACCTGACCGGGGGAAGGCTCAAATCCTTGTTGACGGTGTCTTCCAAGAGACCATCGACACGTACGCAGCGTCACCCAAGCATCGCAGTGTTGTTTGGGTGGGCAAACTCCCATCAGGTGTTCACAGCGTCACGGTCGTCAACCTCGCGACAACCGGACGTCCACGGATCGATGTGGATGCGGTTCTTGTGTCCGGATGAATGTGACTACTGAGGTGGTGAATGGCCGCCGGCAGCCCCTGCGAGTAGGTTCGATGCGACATATTCTCGTTCTGCAATGGCCCGGTTCAGCCCAGGCAGACTTTGAAGAGCTCGTCAACATGGAGGATGAGCTAGAGCGCTCACTCAGTGTGGATGCGAGCGTGGATGGACACGATTTCGGCTCAGGTGAGATGAACATCTTCATTGGAACGGATCAACCGCCGCAGACGTTCGCCGATGTCCAGAGGGTTCTCAGCCATTGGCCACGGTGGACCGACGTTCGAGCGGCGCATCGGGAGCAGAGTGGAGATACGTACACCGTTCTTTGGCCCGTAGGGGAGACGGACTTCAGGGTCATTTAGTGGGGCCGACAACGCAAGTTGCCACCCAGCAGGCGATGAGGGCACAGGTCACGTCTGTGTCCTCATCGGCGCGGACTCCAGGGTGAACACGATCGCAAGTCGACGAAGGCCAAGCGCTATCGTGCTGTCGTGATCGACGGGGGCGACCTCAGCGTGCTCCACCTCGCCCCGATACCCCGGTGAACTCAATAGTCGGGGGCGTGAGTCTGACATGGTGGCCGCGTGCGAGTGATGATCCTGGGGCCTGTGGAGGTCCGCGACGGCTCCGAGCTGGTCGAGCTCCGGGGTGCGCAACTGCAGACCCTGCTGGTCCGCCTCGCGGTCGACGCCGGGAAGCTCGTCTCGGTCGGCGCGCTGTCGGAAGCACTGTGGGGCGATGACTCGCCGCAAAGCTCGCTGAACGCCCTGCAGTCCCTGGTGTCGCGTTTGCGACGCTCCCTGCCAAGCGCATCGATCGTCCAATCTCGTCCCGGCGGATACGTGCTGGCTGTCGACCGTGCAGACGTCGACGCTCTCGAGTTCGCTGATCTCGTACGGCAGGGACGACAAAAGCTGCAAAGTGGCGACCCGGCGGCTGCGTCCGTTCTTCTCCACGAAGCTCTCGACTTGTGGCGAGGCGACCCGATGCCCGAGCTGCGCGAATCGTCTTTCGGGGAGGAGATGGCGGCCGGACTCGAGAAGGCTCACCGCAGTGCCGTCGAGGACCGGCTCGACGCGGACGTCGCTCTCCATCGAGGTCCCGATGTCCTGGCCGAACTGCAGGCACTTGCCGACGCCGACCCTTACAGCGAGCGGGTCGCTGGACTCTTGATGCAGGCTCTCTTCGACGCCGGTCGACAGGCCGAGGCCCTCGAGCGCTACGAGCACATGCGGGGTCAGCTCGCCGAACGACTAGGCGTCGACCCTTCGCCCGCACTGCAGGAGATCCACCTTCGCTTGCTACGTGGCGAAGCAAGTCACGCTGTGGAGCCCGCGGTGCACCGTAGCAACTTGCCGTCGTCAGTCTCGTCCTTCCTAGGTCGCGACGACGACCTCAAACAGGTCGCTGCGTTGTTGTCGGCTCACCGACTCGTCACGATCATTGGACCTGGGGGCTGCGGTAAGACGCGTCTCGCTGAGGAGGCTGCTGCACACGAACTGGGCCGTGGTCCGGTGTGGCTCGTCGAGCTTGCCCCGGTCACCAACCCCGACGACATCTCCCAAGCTGTCCTCGATGCGATCGACCTGCGCAGCCTCTCAGCACTGGACAGCCGCCGCCAGCCGTCTGACGCGCTGATGCTCCTCGAGGAGACGCTTGCCGACGATCCGGCGCTGCTCGTCTTGGACAACTGCGAGCATCTGGTCGACGGTGCAGCCAGAGTCAGTGAGCACCTCCTCTCACGCTGCCCGCAGCTGAGGATCCTGGCGACCAGCCGCGAGCCGCTGGCCATCACAGGAGAGGTCTTGCACCCGCTCAGGACGCTGGCGCTTCCGGTTGAAGGGGCCACGAACGCGGAAGCTATGCAGTGCGACGCGGTGCGACTTTTTGTCGACCGGGCGCGTGCGGTGCACCCCGCCTTCGTCCTCGACGACGACGCGACGCCTGCCGTGGTCGAGGTCTGTCGTCGACTGGACGGGCTGCCGCTGGCCATCGAGCTCGCGGCTGCTCGGATGCGCACGATGACACTTCAGCAGCTGGAAGCTCGACTAGATGATCGCTTCCGATTACTGACTGGCGGCAGTCGCACCGCGGTTGCGCGCCACCGCACGTTGCGTGCGGTCGTTGAGTGGAGCTGGGATCTGCTCTCAGCCGAGGAGCGCCTGCTGGCAGAGCGATTCTCGGTGTTCCCCGCGGGCGCAACCGCGGAGGCCGCGACGGCTGTGTGCCTGCCCGGCAGCGAGCGGGATGAGGTCGAGGACGCGCTTGCCGCACTGGCAGACAAGTCGCTAATGCAAGTTGTTGCGCCACGAGGTGCGCGAGACGTGCGCTATCGCATGCTCGAGACACTGCGCGACTTCGGCAACGAAAAGCTGGCGGCTCGGGCTGAGTTGCTGCCCACCCGCCGCGCGCACACCCAGTACTACCTTGAGTTGGCAGAACACTGCGAACCATTGCTGCGTACCGTGGATCAGTTGGATGCTCTCGCGGTGCTGGGCGTCGAACGTGACAACGTCCTGGCGGCTCTGCGCTTCGCCGCTGACGACGGCGATGCGGACACTGCGGTGCGTCTGGCCGCCGCGCTGGGCTGGTACTGGCTGATGGAGGACAGTCACGCCGAGGCCGCGACCTGGCTGCGCGTCGCCCTCGATGTGCCGGGTGAATCCGAGCCGCAATCGCGTGCGTTGGTG
>DATKIY010000176.1:0-2963 GCA_035543875.1 Actinomycetes bacterium
CCGCACTCTTCGACTAACAGCCAAGCAAGGGCAATCGCGCTAAACGGCGTCTGCCCCGCCGGCTTGAGGACAGTTGGTGCGCCGGCGGCGATCGCTGGCGCAAGTTTGTGCGCGACGAGGTTGAGGGGGAAGTTGAACGGACTGATCGCGCCGATGACGCCTATCGGTACGCGCATCGTGTAGGCAATTTTCCCGTCTGCCCCTGGTGCAGCATCAATCGGGATGACCTCCCCAGCAAGCTTGCGCGCCTCTACAGCAGCAAAAGCAAACGTCCCAGCCGCACGGTCGGCTTCGACCCGCGCAGTCTTGATGGGCTTGGCCGCTTCGTGCGCGATCAGCTGCGCGAACTCCTCTTGCCGCTCCCTCAGCAACACGGAGGCGCGGTCCAAGATCTCGGCTCGCTTCCACACGGGAAGTGGTTGGTCGTGCAGCGCGTTCTTGGCAGCTGCCACGGCGCGCTCAACCTCAGCTGCTCCAAGCAGTGGAACGTGGCCCAACACTGAGTCATCGAATGGTGAGCGAACCTCCGATGTCTCCGACCCGGTCACAGCTTTACCGGCAATCGGAACGGCTGTCACGGCGTTCGTCGGGAGGACGATGCGACGGCTGGCAGACATAAAACCCTCCACGGCATGTGGACCCAAACGCTCGGATCCGGATACCGGGAGTCTGCCCTACCTGGGCGTTAGCCGACCCTCAGGGTCCTCGCGGCAACCACTGTCCATGCGTCCGTGGCCGACCCCGCCAAACCTGGCTGTTTGGTCAGCGCAACGCGGTAGTCATAACCGGCCCGAGGAACGAAGGTCACCACGTACTGGCCGTGGCGGTCAGTCACCGCCTGGACGCGAATGGGGTCAAAGGCCGCGCCACCAACCGTCGGCCGGCGTTGAACCGTCACTGTGACCCCTGCTGCTGGTCGACCGAATCGAGTCTTTGTCACCGCACCAGTCACGGTGACCGATTGATCCGATGTAAGGGCGGCCGACAGCGGATCTGCGGTCGTGGCCGTTCCCTTAAGCGTCAGGGAGGTTCCAGGTCCGTAGCTGCCCGATGTGTCGAGAGCGAAAACCGTGATGGTGTAGTCGCCCGCGACTACACGTTGGTCGACACGCAAGGACTGCTCGGTGGTGTCGCGCCCCCCACTTCCTTGGTAGGGCGAGGTAGCAGCTTCGCGTCCTGGCAGCACGATTACGCGGTACCTGTCCAACGGAAGGTCACCGGGTACAGCCGCGCTCCACTCCACCCTCGCCCAACCGACGTGACCGAAAGCCTGTGCGGACCCGACCTGACTGGGGGGAGTGAAGTTTGGCCACGGGGAAATCTGAGCTTCTTGGGACCAGTCAGACCAACCGACTGAGTTCCGCGTGCGAACCGCAAACGAGTAACTCTCAGTTGGCGACAAATCGGTGACGCGGGTCGCAGTGTCGGTGGTAGCGCTCGTGCTGATCGCACCAGCACCTGTCATCCGCAGTTCGTACACAGTCGCGGGATCGTTCGGCGTCTCACTGGGTGTCCACGACACCGCCACTTGGTCAGGCTGGTCTCGATCGGCAGTGACAGTTGCGGCGGCGGGCACCGGGTCAGGTGGCGTCGCCGTCTTGCTATTAGAGGCGGTCGATGAACCGACCCCGGTGCGAGCAACGACAGAGAACGAATACGTCGTTCCGGCTGTGAGGCCGGTGAATACGTGAGAGCACCGCCACCCCACGTATGTCTGAGTAACGGGGGCACCGTCAGCGACCGGAGTCGCGGTCATCACATAGTCGATGATCGGCAGCCCGAACGACGAAGCCTCCTGACAAAGCACTGACACCTCAAGTGGACCCTCGCCGCCCAACGCGTCTACCAGAGTTGGCGCAGCCGGCACGCTCGGAACAGCAGTAGCGTTTGCGAGCCAAACGTCTCCGAGCAACTCGCGATCGATCGCTCCGTAGTGCGTGATGCCCCCTTCGACAATCTGCGTCGCCGCTTCGATGTTGTACGTGCGGCTGTTGCCTGCCGAGTCGAATACCCGAACCGACTGGGCGTACCAGATCCCGGTTTGCGAGATCGCAGGAGCGACGAGCAAACCGCTGCTGTCGGGTTGGAGTGGTTGAGACAGCGTGACGACTGCCGTTTGGTTCTCGCGTACCAACGAGATGTCGAACCCGACGCTGCCAGAGCCCAAGGTCGGGACCAGTTCCCAACTAATCGTTGGACCAACATTCGGAGAAACGGAGTGGTCAACAACTGAAATCGAAACCAGTGCTGGTGCGGTGTTCGCATCTGCGCTAGCGGCAGACGCAACCAGGGGTAGCAGGCCCAGTGTGAAGGCCGCGATCGAGAGCAAACGAAACCAACTGGTCGGCCGAGCTGCGGCCGGTCTCCCCCACGTCATGGCCCAACTTTAACGAACAAGATCGCTAGACGGTTGTCGCAGCGGTTTGCGTAACCCGTTCGTAGTAATCGTCGTCGACGGACAGGAAGAACGCTCCGACGACGTCCTCGACGTGGGTCAACGAGTCTCCGCAGAACAGCACAGGCTGATAGTGGGTGATGTCGTAGGTCTGAGTTCCCATGGCACCGATGTCTAACGGTCGCAAGTCGGCATTCGAGAACTCTTCGATCTCGCCGTAGCTGGAGAGCAGCCCTGCACCGTAAGCCTTGGGTTCACCGCCTTCGCGCAGCACCCCGAACTCAAGTGAGAACCAAAAGACCTTGCTGACGAACTCCAGCGCTTCGGTCGATTCGCAACGCCGCGCGGCACCCCCGGCGGCTTCGTACATCGCGGCAAGACGCGGACTTGCGAGAGTGGTTGCATGACCGATGACTTCGTGGATGACATCAGGTTCAGGTGTGTACAACGGGCGTGACGAGTGTCGGATGTACTGCGTTGACCAAAAGTTCCTGTCCGCCAGAGAACCATAGAACTCCTTGAGCGGAACTAGCCCTGCCGCTGGCTGGTAGCGGAACCCGGTATGCGG
>DATKIY010000177.1:0-3343 GCA_035543875.1 Actinomycetes bacterium
TGAGCGTCCAGGTGAGCTGTGCGGCTAGCTGCTCACGCCCGAGGTCGTCGGCAGTAAGCGCCTGCGCGGAAAGGTCGACTTGAGCGACGCCGTTCTCGATGGGCACTGAATCGACGACAAGTTCGGTTCCAGCCGGCACCGCCGTCTGGACAGCCGGCGCCAACCAGCGAGTCGGGCCGTCCAACAACGAACGCACCAGGCTGGTCGCAGCTCCAGACTGGTCCACAGGAACAAACACCGGGTCAGGCACAAGTCGCTGCTGACTCGGAGCCAAGAAATGGAGGGCAAACGATCGGTAAGTGCGTGCAACGTCAAGCCGCGTCAAGTAAAGGCCGTCGCGAAGTTGTGCAATGCGCCACTCACCGTCGGAGCGCTGCAGCACGAAGTGATCGTGGAATGCACCGCCGGAACGAGGTTCAAGTGATCCATCCGCCCCGATGAACGCAACCTCGTTAGCGGTCATCTTGACCACGTGATGGAACTGTTCAAAATCCGGAGCCGGTGCGTCGTCGATCACCACCACACCAGCGTTGGGATCCCACGCCGCGGACGCTTCATCCGTGAGGTACTGACGAGCCGTCCCGTGGTCGTCTTCGAAGCTCGCTTCGGCGGAGATGAACCCTTCGACGACCTGTTCAGGGGACAGGCCGGGCTGTGGCCCCCGAGCTAACACCCGAATCAGCGGTTCATCGATTGACGCTTGTACCTGTTCGTCCTGGGTAATCGGGCCAGATGTAGGAATGTGAGCGCATCCGGTCAGTGCGGTCGAGCCCAGCATCACGCCACTGATCAGCCAGATGGCCGCCCGCCTACTCATCGGGAAGCTCCATGCGATGAGCGGCTGGATGACTTCCCGCTCCCACCGGCATCGGCATCCGACGCCCTCGACGAGCGTCAGGCGGCTCCAGGGGTAAGGGCGACCGTTGAATGTCCGAACCCGCGTGCCGCGGAAGGGTGAGTCGGAAGTTGGTGCCGTCTCCTGGCTCACCCCAGGCCTGCAGCCAGCCGCCGTGGAGTCGAGCGTCTTCAAGCGAGATCGGCAGCCCGAGCCCGGTACCACCGGTGGTACGTGCACGTGCGGGATCGGCTCGCCAGAATCGGTTGAATACCAGTGACGTTTCGCCGGGGCGGAGCCCCGTGCCGTGGTCTCGAACGCTGACCGCGACGGCGTCTTCGGACTCGCCAATGGAAATCACGATCGGACGTCCCTCGCCGTGTTCGATCGCGTTGACCAGAAGGTTGCGAAGAATTCGGTCCACGCGTCGGGCATCGAACTCAGCGACTACCGGGTGTGGCGGAAGAACCGCAGTGACCTCAGTATTCATTCGCTCGGCCAACGTCGCGTACGCATCGATTGCCTGGCTGACCATCTCGCGGACATCAATCGGGGCGGTGTCGAGCATTGCGGCTCCCGCGTCGAACCGGGAAATCTCCAGCAGGTCAGCGAGCAGCGCCTCAAATCGATCCAACTGGGTTTGCAACAGCTCGGCTGAGCGAGCGGTTGCTGCATCGAAACCGTCGCGCGACTCGTGGAGGACGTCGGCTGCCATACGAACGGTGGTGAGGGGTGTTCGGAGCTCGTGGGAGACGTCCGAGACAAATCGTCGTTGCACGCGAGACAGGTCCTCGAGCTGACCGATCTGACGCTGCAGGCTCGCCGCCATGTCGTTGAACGACCGAGCCAGCCTCGCCAACTCGTCGTTGCCCTCGACTTTCATTCGCTCGGTGAGACGACCGGCCGAGAACTGCTCGGCAATCGACGCGGCGTAACGAACTGGATCGACCACCTGCCTGGTGACAAACCAGGAGATCCACGCCAGCAATGCAACGAGAACCAGGCCAGCGAACAACAAGGTTCGCCGAACGAGGTCGAGGGTTTGTTGTTCTTGCGTGAGGGGAAATACGTAGTAAAGCTCTGCTGCACCAAAACCGGGCACCACGAGTGGCGCACCTACCGCGAAGCCGGGGACGGGCGGTCTACCGTCGATGTAGGAGATTTCCGTGAACGTTGACGCTTGCACGCCGCCCAGACGCACCGTCTCACGCAGAGCCGGCGGGATGCTGTCCTCGTTGACAAAGCTGGAGCCGAGCTGCGGGAACTCAACGAACTGACTGAGCAACAGCACGTCGTAGATCCGGGGAATCCCCGTGACCCGGTTCGCAAGCTGGTTGGCGATCTGGTCGGCGAGCTCAGGTGTGTTCGCAGGACCAGTTCGGTCCGACGCCGCGATCAACGCCTCGGCTTGGTTCAGTCCCGCGCGCGCCTCGACGAGCGAGGTTCGCTGTTTGGCTTCAATCAGGCCGTCAGCGATTCGACTGACCAAAATCTGTCCAAGGACCGCTACGACGATGATGGACAGCGTCAACGTCGTGACGACGACGCGCAGGTAGAGCGAGCTACGCCATCGAAGTCGAACGGCTCGAGCCGCGCTGTCGAGCCCAAACAGTGGCATGTCTCTAGGCCGGGCCTGCTTTGTAGCCGACCCCACGGACCGTGACCACAATGTCTGGGTGTTCGGGGTCGGCTTCTATCTTGGAGCGAAGCCGCTGGACATGCACATTGACGAGCCGGGTATCGGCAGCGTGCCGATAGCCCCATACCTGCTCGAGTAGCACCTCGCGAGTAAAGACCTGCCACGGTTTTCGAGCCAGCGCAACGAGCAGGTCGAACTCCAACGGGGTCAGCTGAATCGGCAGTCCGTCTCGCTTAACTGAGTGGCCAGGAACGTCAATCAGCAGGTCACCGATCTCCAACTGTTCAGGGCGGCCCTCGTCGGTCCGACGAACGCGCGCTCTAATCCGGGCGACTAGCTCCTTCGGCTTGAAAGGTTTCACCACATAGTCGTCGGCTCCCGACTCCAGGCCGAGAACGACGTCGACAGTGTCACCCTTGGCGGTCAACATCACGATCGGGACTCCTGACTCGGCCCGAATCTCGCGACAGACCTCGATTCCATCCTTGCCGGGAAGCATCAAATCGAGTAACACCAGATCAGGGTTGAACTCTCTAAAGGCCAGCAGCGCCTGCTCCCCGTCGGGGCACAGGTGCGACTCGAACCCCTCTCCGCGCAAGACGATGCCCAACATCTCTGACAGTGCGTTGTCGTCATCGACGACTAGTACTCGACCCTTCATAGATGAATCGTCGCATCCTTCCGGGCGATTGCCGACCCACCCCGACAAACGTGGCACCATGTCGGCAAAGGCCAGTGCCCATGGGTGTACCCACGGAACTCGCCATAGACCTCGCTACGGACGCGCCAAGGAGTGCCTTGTCCCAACCGCCTGACGTCCCCCCTCCCGGCGGTTGGCCAGCCCCAGCGGGCTGGCCGCAACCTGCTGC
>DATKIY010000178.1:0-27474 GCA_035543875.1 Actinomycetes bacterium
CCTGGTCGCACTCTCTGAAGTCCCTGAGACCGGGCGGACGCATTGTGGTCTGCGGCTCGACATCTGGACCCAACCCGCCCGCCGACCTTGCGCGAGTGTTCTTCCTACAACTCTCGATTATCGGTTCCACGATGGGCACTCGCGACGAGCTCGAGCAACTGATGCAGCTGTGTGACCGGGAGGGACTTGTTCCTCTCGTCGATCGCACGTTCTCACTAGGTGATGCATGGTCGGCGCTTGAGTACCTCAACTCCGGCGAGACGTTCGGCAAGGTGGTAGTCACGCCTGCCTGAAGCCGGCACTTGATACAGCAAGCCGAGGTCACCTGACCTACCGGACCACTAAGCAGAACTGATGCCCCACCGGGTCCTCGTATACGCGCCAGGGCACTTGCCGCCCGTCGGCCCCCGGCCTCGGCGACACATGTGCAGCCACATAACGTCCGCCGACGTCGAGCACTCGCCGGTGCCCTTCGTCCAGATCAGCGACAAGAATGTCGACGTGGGTCCTGAGCGTCCGATCGGCAGGCGAATCCTGGCTCAACTGGAACGACATCCGAAGGCCTTGGGGCGGTGGCTCCAACGTGACCCACCCGGGGTACCACTCCACCGGGCTGCCTCCCAGGAGTGCACACCAAAAGCCTGCCAGCTCATGCGGTTTCGGACAGTCCAGGACTACCTCACGGATTCGACCGATAGGTGCCGGGCGAGAGATCGTCGAACTCGGTTGTTCTGTCACAAGACTTAGTCTGACGTAGCTGTGTCTGCTCAGCATCCCTGCCGGCCGCGTCGGCGACGACTAGTCCAGGGTTGGATGCGGCGCTGGCTCCTGACCGGTTCGGCTGGACAAGGTCACACCGAGACTGGCCACGCTCACCATGACAAGCGCCAGGACTTCTCGTAGCTGCAGAGACTGATTCAAGATGATGAGACCAGCTACGGCGGCCGCCGCCGGCTGCAGGCTCATGAGGACACCGAACACTCGGGTAGGCAGTTCGCGCAGCGCGGTGAGTTCTAGCCCGTATGGGATTACCGACGACAGCAGCGCGACGGCGGTTGCCGTGAGGAGCAACGAGGGATGCCCCATAACCGCGGACGCGCCGGATGCCCCGAATGGGAGCACGATCACAGCTGCGATGGCCAGGGCGACGGCGAGGCCGTCCACGCCGGGCAAAACCGTTCCGATGTGGGCACTTGCCAGGATGTAGGCGATCCAAAACAGGCCAGCGACAAAGGCGAGCAACAAACCGGTCAGCGGGATTCCACTGGTCGTGTCGAGCCCGAGAAGGAGCACCCCGCCGCCAGCCAGCACAGCCCAACCTAGATCGATCCAGCGCCTGGTTTGAACAAGCGCTAGCAACAAGGGTCCGAGAAACTCGACGGTGACCGCGATTCCCAGCGGCACCGACCGCAAAGAAAGATAGAACACGACGTTCATGCCAGCCATTGCCATCGCCAAGAGTGCGGCCGCACGCCACGCCTTTGCCGACCACGTCCATGCCTTTGGGCGCAAGACGACGAGCATCACCAGCGCACCAATGGTCAACCGCAAGAGGGCAACGCCGGTGGCGCCGACCTCTGCGAACAGGGTTCGGGCGACCGCGCTACCTGTTTGAACAGATGCGATCCCGGCAAGGACAAGAATGGGAGCTGGTACGCGTCGCAACGGCGCTGAGCGCAACAGACTCACCTCGATTCGTACCGGACCGCATTCAACCGGCTTGTACCCACTCGACATTCGATATTCAAGGTATCTGCTGCGCCGACCAGCCGATGACGTCAAGTTTGCTGACGACCCATGTGCTCGTGACGAATACTGTCGCGCGGAGCTCTAAATTTGACCACCTCAAAAGCCACTAGTCCGCAACTTAGGCTGGTGAGAATCACCAACGTTGCATATGCCGAGATGTGCGTAGCAACGGGGATAAGCACAAGAAGTGCGCATGCGACGACCAACCGTTGCCGGCTCACTGAATGCACGTTGCGCAACCGAAACGCGACATGGGCGAACAGGTAAAGGGCCATGCCGCCGAAGAGTGCAACCACAGTGACGATGCCCATCTCATCGGCGTCGTAGGTTAAGGACTCCTTCAAGCCCAACGCAACCATGATGATCCCGATGACCACGGGCAGGTGCAGGTAGCTGTAGGAGTCACGGGCCATCACATTGCGCTCCTGACCGTCAAGCTCATGCAGAATTCGCTCACCAACCAACGCCACAACGTCGAAGTACAACCACCACATCGCCGCAACGATGGCAAAACCCATCACGCCAGAAATCACAACGCCTGTCGTCAAGGTTTGACCGGAAGCCGCCAAACCGAGAGCGACCAACGACTCGCCGAGCGCGATGATGACGATGAGCCCGTGTCGTTCAGCGAAATGCCCCGGCCGCACCGCCCAGGCCGACGTACCAGCAATGAGCGGCGAGGCCAACGAAACGCCAAGCGCGATGGTCCACAGCAGCGCGCGGACTACTCCGGCGTCGAAGAACCCCGCAATAACAATCAGTATCGGGGCCGCAAGTACTCCCGGTGCCAGGCGGAGCACCGCCATCTTGCGCTCGTGTTGATGCCTAGTGGCGACGAGGTACAACACCAAAAACAGAATCGTCACCACGAAATACGCGAAGCCGAAGAGAACCCCGTCGTCGTCGAACGCATGGGGAATGGCGAGTGCCGCAACCAACATTGCAGCCATCGAACAGAGGATCACGATTCGCGCACGCACGTCGTCGTCGACCCGAAGTGCGTTCGTCAGCCATGAGTAACCCACCCATGCCCACCAGACGGCGGTGAGGACGCCCACGCCACGAAGGAGACCCAGCCAGGTCAGATCGTCTGCCATGAGAGTGGTGACTTGGGTCAACGCGAAGACAAAGACCAAATCGAAGAAGAGCTCGAGTGGCGAGACGCCATACTCCTCTTGTTCTTCCTGTTGCTCTTCCGCTTGGCCCTCGTGTGGTGATTCAGTCACAGCGACATCCTGCCCATAATGACTGCCGATAACCTTTCAAGATGACAAAAAAGGGCACCCGAGTTGGTGCAAGCGCCGCAGCGCTGGACGCCAGTATTGGCCTCACCCGGGCCGAGGATGACGGCGAGTGGACAGTGCTACGCCTCGATCCGACCGACAACGCAGTGGCCGCGACCGAGCCCGTTGCGTATCTGCACGGAGGTGCAATCGCCACTTGTGTCGACACCGCCTCATGGGAAGCCATCACACGCGCTCACGACGGCGATTGGGTCGTCGCTGATATGCGGATTGACTTCGTGCGCCTGGCGCGCCCAGAGAGTCACAGGGTTCGCGCCATACCGCGCAAAGTGGGACGTCGACAGGCGGTTGTCGACGTCGAGATTTCCGCATGGGACGACGCTGACCGAGTGGTTGCGTTGGGCCGAGTGCTTGTGACGAACCTCTGACGTCGAGCCGGATCGTTAGTCGTTGTACCTCTCAACGAGAATCCACGCCGATGCTCCGTCGTCATTCAACGTGACGTCGTAATAACCGCCCCCCGCCTCGCTCGTGGACGCTTTCCGATACATCACGCTGCCAAACTGACGATCAGTCACTCTGACGGGTTCTCCGTCGAAGCCTTGGTCAACGTAGGCGTCAAATACCTCACCTGCGTTACCCGTGACACCGATGATTGCTACATACCCGCCCGTGACTGAGCCCGGCCACACTGGTCCCGCAAGAAATGAGCCATCGACGATCTGTAGGGGCACCTCGTGAACGATGCCGCCATCTACTGACGACACACCGGTACCAGGATCAACCGGCTCAGGAAGTGCGATTGGTGTGTCGGCGTCTGGCAACCAGGTAACTGTGCCCAAAGACGGTGCGTCCGCGTTGGCAAGTTGGTCACTGAGGGAGAAGGCAAGTGGCCAATCCTTGGGAACCACTGGGGGCGGTCCCCACGTGCAGACCTGAACTGATGGCAGCGACTCTGCGTCGCATCCCGTAGTCGCGTCTGTGAACGCCTCCTCCTCGGCATCCGTGCCAGCACCTAACGCTATTGCTTGGTCTACCAGGTCGGCTGAGACATGTTCGAGGTCGCCATCCATCGTGAGATAGGCCGTAGCTTGTGGCGCTGCGTCTATGTCACTCCAACGCGTGAAGACTGGACCAACTAGTTGAGCTCCCTCTGGCACGACCAAGCCTGCTTTTAGCTGCGTGCCCGCCGACCCCGGTGGGCCATCCTCGGCACCCGCCAACGCGCCGCATCCGCTCAGGCCAACCACAAACACTGCGCCCAACAGCAAAGCGCGAGAAGGACTAGTCAACGTTTCCCCTCAGTGATACGCCGTTTATCCAGTCTGAGGTAGCAACGAACACATTGGAACGCACACGTTCGAATCGAGGCGCGTCCGCAATCAAGCCGTGACGTGTCAGAAAACAAGCGGAAGGCCCGGGACATGGTCCCGGGCCTTCCGCTAAATACTTCTGACAGCTGGTTCGGACTAGAAGTCCATACCGCCCATGCCGCCGTCGCCACCCGGAGCAGCCGGAGCTGCCTTTTCGGGCTTGTCGGCAACAACAACCTCAGTGGTGAGGAACAGACCAGCAATCGACGCTGCGTTCTGCAGTGCCGAGCGCGTGACCTTGGCCGGGTCGATGATGCCAGCGGCGATCAGGTCGACGTACTCGCCAGTCGCGGCGTTGAGGCCGTGACCTGGCTCGAGCTTGGAGACCTTCTCTGCCACGACGCCACCTTCAAGGCCAGCGTTGATCGCGATCTGCTTCAACGGAGCGCTGATCGCAGACCTCACGATCTGAGCGCCAGTGGCTTCGTCACCTTCGAGCTCGAGCTTCTCGAACGCGATGGCTGATGCCTGCAGCAGCGCGACGCCACCACCCGCAACGATGCCCTCTTCGACAGCCGCTTTGGCGTTACGCACGGCGTCTTCGATGCGGTGCTTGCGCTCTTTCAGCTCAACCTCAGTGGCTGCGCCAACCTTGATGACTGCAACCCCGCCAGCCAGCTTGGCCAGGCGTTCCTGCAGCTTCTCGCGGTCGTAGTCAGAGTCGCTCTTCTCGATCTCGGCGCGGATCTGGTTGACCCGACCAGCGATCTGCTCGCTGTCGCCTGCACCCTCGACGATGGTCGTCTCGTCCTTGGTGACGACAACCTTGCGGGCGCGACCGAGCAGCTCCAAGCCAGTGTTCTCCAGCTTGAGGCCGACCTCTTCGGAGATGACCTGACCACCGGTGAGGATCGCAATGTCCTGCAGCATCGCCTTGCGACGGTCACCAAACCCAGGGGCCTTGACTGCAACCGAACGGAAGGTGCCACGGATCTTGTTCACCACGATGGTGGCAAGGGCTTCGCCTTCGACGTCCTCGGAGAGAACCATCAATGGCTTGCCGGACTGCATGACCTTCTCAAGGATCGGCAGCAAGTCTTTGACTGCTGAGATCTTCGAGTTGGCGATGAGGATGTAGACGTCTTCGAGGACGGCTTCCATACGCTCGGGGTCGGTTACGAAGTAAGGCGAGATGTAGCCCTTGTCGAAGCGCATACCCTCGGTGAGCTCAAGCTCAAGACCGAAAGTGTTGCTTTCCTCGACGGTGATGACGCCTTCCTTGCCGACCTTGTCCATCGCCTCAGCGATCATCTGGCCGACCTCGTTGTCGCCACCAGCGGAGATGGATGCCGTCGAGGCGATCTGCTCCTTGGTTTCGACGTCCTTAGCCATGCTTGAAAGCTGCTCACTGACAGCGGCGACAGCCTGCTCAATGCCGCGCTTTAGCGCCATCGGGTTGGCGCCAGCCGCGACGTTGCGCAGACCTTCTTTGACAAGTGCCTGGGCGAGGACGGTGGCCGTCGTGGTGCCGTCGCCGGCAACATCGTCGGTCTTCTTGGCGACCTCTTTGACGAGCTCGGCACCGATTTTTTCGTACGGTTCCTCGAGCTCAATCTCCTTGGCAATGGAGACACCGTCGTTGGTAATAGTGGGAGCGCCCCACTTCTTTTCCAACACGACGTTGCGACCCTTGGGGCCGAGCGTCACCTTGACGGCGTCCGCCAGCACGTTCATGCCGCGCTCAAGGCCGCGACGGGCCTCTTCGTCGAACGCGATGATCTTGGCCATACGGTGGGATCCCTTTCAACGGGGGCGATCAGGCCAAGTAGGTGCCCGCGACGGACGGCCACCGCCCTGGGCCGACCCTTTCCGGCCCTCAGCAGCGGTCTCACCTAACGACCTGAGGTGTTATCACTCACACAGGGAGAGTGCTAACACAATGATTAGCACTCTCCGCCCCCGAGTGCAAACCCTCCCCCTTTTCTCGGTAAAGTTGATCAAGGACCAAAAGGTCCATCCAGACGTCCGCCGCTGCAACTTTGCCCTTGATCAACTTGGGGCCTGGATGAGGTTGGCTGCAAAGGACGGAGAAGAAGTGCCGGGGGGAAGTTGTGTCAGCGGCGTTGGCTGTCCCGCAAGGTCAACGAACACAACGTCGATCGGGCTGGCGTTGGACGACGCAGCGGTTCGAGTCATGGCTGGATAGAGCGACACGGTGAATCCGTCAGCCGTAGCACCCACGGCGGCCAATTCACCGTTCAACGTGAGGGTTGTAGCAGCTGGCTGACCGACCCGTTGAACGCGATACTCGACCAACCCTTGGGGGGTCGCACCAGCTGCGAGATGGTCTCCTGGTTCCTGCCGTGTCCCGGTGCCCGTACGCGCCGCGAGCAAATATGGCGACTCGGTCGCCATCGCAAGACGTTCCCCCCAGCCCAGCGGATCACCGCCGACTGTCATCCAGGTGCCGCCATGTTCGCGGAACTGCAACGCAACTACGTCAACACCCCAGGCGACCTGCAGCAAGTGACCTTCCGTGTGCCCGAGCGGCCAGTAGTGAATCTCAGGTTTTACGCTCACACCTCGATAAATGGGTCGTTGAGGATCCTCGCTGCTACAAACGCAGACAAAGCCATCAGATCTTGGTGACCATGCGATGGTTTGCCGCCCAGCCAGTACCTCGTCGCCCGAGACCACAGGGATCGTGATGTTGTGCATGCGGTTCAGTTCGCCCGACCGAACATCGAGCAGGTACACCGGCAGTCGCCCTAAATTCTGACCGTGTTCCGGCTCGGCGATCATCAACAAGAACCGCCCGTCGGGTGACAGCTGCACAGAACTCCAGTGAGGAGTCGACGACCGAGCGGCGGACGTACCGCTCAAACTTGGCGGGAAGTCTCCCGGCTCCGCCGACGTAATGACCGCCTCTCTGGTCGCCGCGTTTATCAAGACGACGCGGCCCTCAACGATGTAAGCACCGGACGCCGCAGCCATCGGTGCTGACGCAAGGGTTGGCAGCCCATCGGCAGTCGGCAACGTATTCGGCAACACGCCAATCGCCGCAGGAGATTCAAGACCGGAATCCGTCGACGTGATCGGCTGTACAACAACAACCACGGCTAGGAACGCAGCACCCACAGACGCCACGGCTCCCAGAACGGCGAATCGGTTCCGCCGACGATGGCGTGCCCCCGCAAGAGCGGCGTGCGCTAGCCCGTCGGGCATGTTGCTGTCCGCGGCTGCGTCCATGAGGTGATGCAGTTGCGTTGTCACGTGAGCACCTCCGAAGAGCTGGAATCGCCATTGATGTCTTCTACCCGCTCTTCCTCCGGGGCGAAGGCGGCGATCAGCTCGGGAGCAAGGACGCGGAGGCGGTTCAGTGCATGCTTTGTCTGACTCTTTACGGTGCTGATCGAGCAGCCGAGGACGTCCGCGGCCTGCGCCTCCGTGAGGTCGTCGTAGTAACGCAGCACCAAGACAGCGCGTTGTCGCGCAGTTATGCGAAGCAGCGCCTGGTTGAGCACGACAGCGCTCGAGACCATGTGGGCGAGGTCCACACCATCTGAGCCCTCGGGGGCGTCTCCGGGCTCAACGTCGAGCCGTCGCCTACGGCGCCAGTCATCAACAACCACCGTGTAGAGGACTCGACGTACATACGGCTCGGGCGCCCCACCGCGGACAACCTTTGGCCAACGCATGGCGACGCGTGTCAAAGCCTCCTGGAGAGCGTCTTCAGCTGCCGCACGGTTGCCCGTCAGCAACGACGCTGTCCGCATCAGGGCAGCACCCCGTGATGCCACGAAGGCGTCGAACCCGGCATACCGGTCCCCCATGTCACCCCTTATTTTTCGGCTCCACCTAAGTACACGGCAAAGCAGGCTCCGTTGGACGGAACCCGCGCCCAAACCCAGCGACACCTGGGAAAGGGGTCGTCATTGTCAAGAGGTCAAAGTGGTGCGTCACCGGAGCCAGAGGGAGCACTATGTGAGGACAAGGGTGAGCCTCTCGACTCCAACGGAAGGGAGCAGCCATGAGTGAGGGCACGTGGTTCATCGACCCGGAAGCTGGCGCGGTCTCAGCCGACGACGATGCCGAGTATGACGAGGCGTACGGGCCGAATAACCCGCATCCAGAGGAAGGGCGCCTCGTGGAGGACGACGAGGGCGTCCGGTCAGACACGACCTCGGAGGCGGTGGCTCACGTAGCCGTCGGAGACACCGCCTGGAAATCGGCCGAAGAACAGGCTGTTCACGTCATCAGCGAAGATGATCAAGACGACGAGGACCTCGTGGACCTGGACGAGCTACCCGAGAACCCGGACGACCGGTGATCTTCCGACAAGCAACGACCCGGTCCATTCCCCCGGGACCGGGCCGAAGCGCTTAGGTCGGGAGCGGCGTTAGACCGGCTTCACCGAATCGGCTTGCGGGCCTTTTTGACCCTGTGAAATCTCGAACTCGACGCGCTGCCCATCTTCGAGCGCGCGGAATCCATCCATTTGTATCTGGCTGTAGTGGACATATACATCGGGGCCCTCATCGACCGCGATAAAGCCGTAGCCCTTTTCGGCGTTGAACCACTTGACCGTGCCCTGAGCCATCGCGTCCCTCTCCCCATTCTTTTCGCTGGTAACGACACCAACGGGCAAACCGTACCGGCCGGTTCCCCAGGCGGAGCCTACGCCCCTATTCGGCCGATTTGACCGCTGGCTTGACCGCTCACGGCCGAGGAACTACAGCCTCCCGCGCCCACCCACTCGGATTTCACCTGACCGGACGACCATCTAGTCGTGGCCCGGGGAACGGGCTAGCCGCCAGCGACGGCCGGAATGATCGAGATCGAGGTGCCGTCGGGGGTCGCGGTGCCGAGGCCATCGGCGAACCGCACGTCGTCGTCGTTCACGTAGACGTTGACGAATCTGCGGATCTGACCGTCGTCGTCCAGCACCCGCGCCTTGATCCCAGGATGGTCGACTTCCAATGACTCAATGACCTCGGTAAGCGTGCCGCCATCGGTCTTAACCTCGGCGGCGCCGCCGGTGTACGGGCGAAGGATGGTCGGGATACGAACGGACACGCTCACGCGAGGCCCTCCTGCTCGGCGAAGGTACGGAACGCGCCGTACTTGGCTGGAATCGTCACGGTTGGGAACGCAACGGGAGCGACGGCGTCGAGCGTCTTCAAGCCGTCGCCGGTGTTAAGGATCACCGTTTCCTTCGACGGATCAAGCTTGCCATCAGCGAGTAGTTTGCGGAGCGTTGCGACAGTCACTCCGCCGGCCGTTTCGGCGAAGATTCCTTCAGTACTTGCAAGCAACTGAATCCCTTCGACGATTTCGGCGTCCGACACATCGTCGATCGCGCCGCCGGTACGCCGTGCAACGTCGATGGCGTACGGACCATCTGCGGGGTTCCCAATCGCGAGGGACTTGGCGATGGTGTCGGGGCGAACAGGCTGAACGACGTCGTGTCCCTCTCGGAACGCCTTGCTGACCGGTGAACACCCGGTGGCCTGCGCGCCGAAGACTGCCGTCGGGGGGCCGTCAACCAGGCCAAGCCCCACCAGCTCGCGCAACGCCTTGTCCACCTTGGTCATCAGCGATCCGGAAGCGATGGGCGCTACCAACTGTTCAGGCAGCCGCCAACCGAGCTGCTCCGCCACCTCGTACCCAAGCGACTTGGAACCCTCGGCGTAGTACGGGCGAAGGTTGATGTTGCAAAAGCCCCAACCCAAGTCTCCTGCGACTTCCGAACACAAGCGGTTCACATCGTCGTAGTTTCCTTCGACCGCTACGAGCGTTCCACCGTAAACGGCGGTGGTAACAATCTTGCCGGCTTCCAGGTTGCTCGGAACAAAGACGCATGAACGAAGTCCGGCGCGCGCGGCGGCAGCGGCCACCGCATTGGCGAGATTTCCGGTGGACGCACAGCCAACGGTTGTGAAGCCAAGCTGCTGCGCAGCCGACAAAGCAACCGCAACCACTCGATCCTTGAAAGAATGGGTGGGATTGCCGCTGTCGTCCTTGACGTACAGCGTCTTCATTCCTAAGGCGCGAGCAAGATTGTCGGCACGCACTAGCTTGGTCATTCCTGGTGCAAGATTCTTGCGCGCCGCGATGTCCGCTGGAACGGGCAGCAGTGGTGCATAGCGCCACATTGATGACGGGCCCGTCTCAATGTCGGCGTGCGAGATCGCTCCGAAGTCGTAGGCGATCTCGAGTGGGCCGAAGCACTCCAAGCAGGCGTACGAGTCTCCCAGCGGGAACTTGGCGCCACACGCGCGACAGACCATCCCGGTAGCCGGGCCGAAATCGTGTGATGTTGCGGCGGCGGAACCCGCCGCGTCAATTGATGCAGTCATGCTGAGGCCTTCCCTCATCTGTCCCACACCGCTCGGTGTGGGCCGGAGTTGGCACCTGTCCCTTCGACAGCCACATTTTTCATGGCGTCGGCGGGGGGTTGCCGGGGCTTCATCGGGCCGTTCCCTCTGCCCCTCTGGATGAGCTATCTGAAATTGTGGAACAACTGGTTGGAGCCTGAAGTTGCCTAACCAGAGCACTAAAGCCAGGCTCGACCAGGAACAAAGCGTAACGGACCACGTCCAGGTGCCGGAAATCTGGTCCAGGCTACGAGACATGCACGCGGCCACGACCAGCTAGCTAGACCCCATGACAGCGATTGCGACACCGGAAGGCGGGACCCATGCACGCAGCTGCCGCTGACTGGTTTGTAGACCGCTCGTCGCGATCCGCCGACTGGCCAATATCTGGTCTCCATGAGCTGACGCCAAGACCCAGCGTGAGCGTCGTTCTCCCTGCACTCAACGAGGCGAGCACCGTCGGAGCTCTGGTCCGCGTCATCCGGCGCGAATTAATCGACCAGCCTTCGCCCTTGGTCGACGAACTCGTCGTGCTCGACTCCGGCTCTGTCGACCAAACCGCTGATGTCGCCCGCGACGCAGGTGCTGTCGTCGTGCACCGCGACGACGTGCTTCCCCAGCTTCCATCTGTACCCGGCAAAGGCGAGGCCCTGTGGCGGGGGCTAGCCGCAACCACCGGTGACATCGTCGTGTTCGTCGATGCGGATTTGCTCTCTTTTAGGTCGACCTTCGTGACCGGTCTGCTGGGGCCGTTATTCGCCGACGAGACCGTTCAGATCGTCAAAGCGTCATACGACCGTCCATTGGCCGACGGAACCCAAATACATCCAGGTGGGGGTGGCAGGGTCACCGAGCTCGTCGCCCGCCCGCTCCTTAACTTGCATTGGCCGGAGCTTGCCGGGTTCGTTCAACCGCTTGCTGGCGAGTACGCCGCCCGCCGTTCCTTGTTGGAACAACTGCCCTTCCCGACAGGCTACGGCGTTGAGATCGGACTGCTGATCGATGCCTACAGCCGTATTGGTCTTAGCGGTATGGCGCAGGTCGACCTTGGCGAACGCAGACATCGCCACCACGACGACCAACGCTTGGGCAGGATGGCTGCAGAGGTCTGGCAGACGGTGCTGTCCAGACTTTTGAGTGGTGTTCACGGGCAAACCGTTGAGCCGACGCTGACCCAGTTTGTCCGAGACGGCGACCTGTCGATACCGGTGACCCATGAAGTAACCGCACTCGAACGCCCACCCCTGGTGAGCATGGCTGAATACGATCGGAACGTCGCTCGGTGAGCATCAAGCTGCTCTACTCGGACCTCGACGGAACCATGGTCGGACCGGGCGGTTGCTTTGTGCGATCCCACGACGGATCGCTAACAACAGCACCGGCCCAAGCTTTGGTCGACATGCTGGGGTGTGGCATTGACCTCGTGTTGGTGTCGGGTCGCACCCGCGCTCAACTTCAAGAGGCAGCCCGAATCTTTGGCGCCGACGGCTTCGTCGCAGAGATGGGCGCGATCATCGGCTGGGAGTTTGGCCGCCGATCCACAACTTTGAGTGGCGAAGCTCCCGACGAGTTCGCCGGACCGCTGGTAGCGCAGCTCGAATCGATCGGGCTCGTCGATGAGTTCCTCGCGCACTATGAAGGAAGCATCACCCATCACGCACCGTGGCATCTAGGACACGAGACCGACGTGATGCTGCATGGCCAGGTCGATGTCGATGACGTCGACAAGTGGCTCATGGCGCAGGGCTACCCCTGGTTGACATTGGTCGACAACGGCAGATTGCCTGGTCGATCGCTCCCCGGCGTTGCGGGACCCATCCATGTGTATCACCTGATGGCACGCGGCCTCTCCAAAGGACGCGGCATCGAAGTTGACCTCAAGCGTCGAGGACTTACTCCGAAAAACGCCGTCGCTGTTGGGGACTCGCTGTCAGACCTCGACATGGCCGGCCAGGTTGAACGACTGTTCCTCGTCGCCAACGGTGCAGCCGTTCCTTCAATTCGCGACGCCGCCGAAAAGCTAGCGAACGTCGTCATCTGTGAAGGTTCCGTGGGCGAGGGCTGGGCGGAAGCTGCTCGTTGGGCAGCAATGAAGGCGTAACGCCTGCATAGAAACTCAAGCCTTGAATCGGTTGGTCTCCATCGGTTTCGATAGGCTTCTGATGTGAAACAACCCTTAAGCCCCGCACCTGTTGCGTCCATCCGCTGCGGTCAGTTCGTCGACGTTGTCAACGCCGACGTCAAAACGAACGTGCTGCTAACCCTCGACGGAGATCGCATCGTCGATGTTCAAGACAACAGCACGGCCGCGCTAGCAGCCGATGGACTCGATCTCAGCGATTACACGGTCGCACCTGGGCTTATCGACCTGCACGCCCACCTGGTTGGCGCTGAGGAGTCCGGGTCCTACGGTGACATTCTCATGGCGAGTCAGGCTGACGATGCGCTCATCGGCGTGAAGAACGCTCGCTCAACGATCGACGTGGGCTTTACCACTGTCCGCGACGTCGGGTCGTTTCGTGCATTCACCGACGTCTCACTTCGCAAAGCCATCAATGCTGGGTGGGTTGTTGGGCCGCGTATGCACTGTTCGGGTGGCTACGTCACCTGCACCGGCGGAGGCGGAGAAGTCACTGGGTTTGCTGCGGACGTACAAGTCCCTGAAACGATGCGCGTCGGAGTTTCAGACAACGCCGATGAGGTCCGCAAAGCCGTTCGACGCTTCATGGCGGGGGGCGCCGACTTCATCAAGGTGATTGCAACTGGCGCTGTCTTGGCTCCTGGCACCAACCCGGGGGCAAGTGAGTTCTCCGAAGCCGAGATCCGAGCCGCCGTGGAGGAAGCGGCACTTTACGGAACTGTGGTCGCGGCGCACGCGCACGGCGCCGAGGGCATCAAGCGTGCTACACGCGCGGGAGTTCGCTCGATCGAGCACGGCTCATTCGCCGACGACGAGGCATTGGCTTTGATGGCAGAGCGTGGGACGTATCTCGTAGCCGATGTGTGGGCCGGTGACTGGATGCAAGACGAAGGTGAGAAAGAGGAATGGCCAGCCGAAACCATGCGCAAGATTATTGATACGACCGAAACGCAGCGTGACGCGTTTCGCCGAGCCCTCAAGCTCGGGGTTCGCATTGGCTTCGGCACAGACTCGGGCATCTACCCACACGGTATGAACATTCATCAACTGCCAAAGATGGTGGAACTTGGTCTAAGCCCGATCAACGCGATCCGCTCAGCCACGCTGTGGGCGTCACAGTGTCTTGGTAGCGGCGAAGTTGGCGCACTCGAAGTTGGTCGCTACGCCGACTTGGTTGCTGTCGGCGCGCAGGACATCGGAGACCTCAGTTGCTTTGTCACTGACATGCGAACCGTCGTCAAGGGTGGTGTTGTCGTTCGCTCGAACGACTAGCTATTTACGGTTGGTCGTTGCCAAAATCACAGTGAGCGCATTCCCCGGCATGGGTGACGAAGCGGGCCAAACCCGAGCGATTTCCGGGAACTGCCTCGACAGTTGCTGCGCCTCAGCCTTGTCACCGGGGTAGTAGTACACGGTGTCCTCTGGAACAAAACCCCGCCAGTTGTCGACACCCACTACGTTCCAACCGACCGACTCAAACTCGGAAGCAACCTGGCTGGCCAGCCCCGTAAGCGTGGTCTGGTTGAACACGTAGACGGGGATGCTCGGGACCGACTGGTCCGTCGGTTCCTTGCTGGGTTCGTCAGTGGGCTGTTTCGTTGGCTGTTTCGTTGGTTGGTTGGTCGGTTCCTTGGTTGGTTGACTCGTCGGTTCTTTGGTCGACCCGGTGGTAGCAGGCTCGGTGGAGGGCGTCAGACCGGAATCGGCAGGCGTCCCACTACTGGGCAGCGGCTGCGCTGAATCGTCAGCGCCCTGGTTGGCCAACAGCATGTAGCCGGCGAGTCCAAGGCCCGCGAGGACCGCCAACACCGCGAGCAGGGGCAACAGCAAGGATCTGGACGGCGGCTGCTCGGCCCGGTGCGCACCTCGCGCGCGCGAACCATCGCCCTCAGGGGGCGGCTCCGGCGTAGCCATGGCTGGTGGCTCAGACCTGAACGCCGAGGCGTCGTGCCGACCGTGCCCGCTGGCGAGCAGCTCGCAGCCGTCTCAGACGCTTAACCAGCATCGGGTCAAACGTCATGGCGTCGGCACGATCGATCAGCGCGTTGAGTACCTGGTAGTAGCGAGTCCCCGACATGTCGAACAGGTCGCGGATCGCCTGTTCCTTTGCCCCTGCGTACTTCCACCACTGCCGCTCAAAGGCGAGGATTTGTTGCTCTCGCTCGCTGAGCCCAGAGCTGTCCGGGTTGGTCCCACTGGCGCTGACAGGGGCGGCGTCCATGTGAGGGACTCCTTTGGCTACGTGATCAGGTACCTGACGGTTAAGGCGGCCCGGGCTTCCCCTCCCGGGCCGCACAGCCATCGTATGACCCAAATCCCATCAGTGTCATTCACCCCGCCACTTTGGCCCTACCTGGCTCGCTAAGGTTCTCGATCATGACCTGTTATGTCGTCCCGGCCGCCAGCCAACCACTGACAGCCGACCCGCTCGCGTCCGACCAGATCGTTTCTGGAAACCCCCAGGTCAGCGTCCACGACATCCTTGAAACGAAGGATTTATCGGTCGGCATCTGGCAGCACACAGCGGGGGTTTCGACCGACGTGGAGGTAGACGAGATCTTCGTGGTCCTTTCTGGGCGTGCCACCATCGAGGTCGCGGGAGGGCCGACCCTGCTGGTGGGGCCAGGAGATGTCGGAGTGCTCGAAGCCGGCGCCGAAACCACCTGGACCGTCCACGAAGATCTCCGCAAGATCTACATCATTCGGGGCTAGCGCCGCCCGTCAGCGATACCTTCCCTGGCATGTACCGCGGACTTAGCCTGTGGCACGACCAGGTCGTGGCTGCCGGCGACGACCTTTCACCCCGTCCGTCATTACCAGGGCCGCGTGATGCTGACGTTGCCATCGTCGGTGCTGGTTACACCGGACTTTGGACGGCGCTGACGCTGCTTGAACGAGACCCGAGTCTGCGCGTGGTGCTGCTGGAGCGTGAAGTGTCCGGGTATGGCGCTTCCGGTCGAAACGGTGGCTGGGCCACCGCCATCTTCCCAACACCTTGGCAACGCATCGCCAAGGAATCGTCCGCCGACGATGCGCGCCGACTTCAACGTGCACTGTGCGACACGGTCGACGAAATTGGGCGAGTTGCGCGCGACGAGTCCATCGACTGTGACTACCAAAAGGGCGGCTACCTGGCGGCCGCGCGGAACCTCGGCCAGCTGGCCCGTGCGCGTCGAGAGGTGGAACACGCTCGTAGCTGGGGGTTCGATGAGCAGTTCATTCGACTACTTGACGCGAACCAATTTGAAGAGCGGGCCTCGATGTCTCGAGTTTTCGGCGGAACGTTTACGCCGCACTGCGCTGCGATCCATCCCGCAAAGCTCGCCAGAGGTTTAGCTCTGGCCGTCGAGCGACGTGGCGGGGTCATCTACGAGAAGACGGCTGTCGAGTCGATGGAGTCGGGTGTCGTGCATACAACGAATGGCGACGTCCGTGCTGACGTCATCGTGCGCGCCACCGAGGGATACACGGCACAACTTCCAGATACGCGGCGAAGCCTGGTCCCGATGTACTCGCTTATGGTGGCTACGGAACCACTTTCAGACGCGCAGTGGAAAGGCATAGGTCTCGACGACCGCGCAACGTTCGGAGACAAGCGGCATCTGCGCATTTACGGACAGCGGACCGCCGACGGACGTATTGCATTTGGTGGTCGCGGCGCGCCCTATCACTACGGGTCCCACATTCAGCCGCGGTTTGATCGCGATCGCCGAGTGCACGAGATGCTTCGTGCGATCGTCCGCGATTTGTTCCCCTCCCTTCGAGACGTCGCGTTCACCCATTCTTGGGGCGGCGCATTGGGAATTCCGCGCGACTGGTTCCCGCGAATCGGGTACGACGTCGCGACGGGGTCTGCCTGGGCTGGCGGATACGTCGGCGACGGGGTGACAACGTCCTGTCTTGCTGGCCGCACGCTCGGCGATCTCATTACCCGTACCGACTCGACCCTCGTTGACCTGCCGTGGGTAGGTCGGCGCTCTCGCGCGTGGGAGCCTGAGCCCTTGCGGTGGGCAGGCGTCAACGCAGTCACTGCGCTCATGGCCGCCGGCGACCGTTCAGAGGCTCGTACGGGGAAGCCGTCAAAGGCGGTTTCGGCTTTCTGGCGAACACTCGGATTCTGAGTCGACGAACGAAAGGTAAGTGGGTGGACCTCGAGACTGAACTCACGTCGCTCTTTTTCGTGCTACTGCTCGCAGCAACCGCGCCGATCTTGGTCGGACTGATCCCAGTCCGAATTCCGCAAGTCGTCATCTTGCTCTTCGGCGGCGTCCTGATCGGCCCCGAAATGCTCGGACTCGCCGATGACTCAGCGCTCGATTTGTTCTCGCAGGTTGGACTCGGGTTTCTGTTCCTGTTGGCGGGCTACGAAATCGACCTCGAGCTCATCAAACAGCCAGTAATGAAACGGGCCGCCTCGGCCTGGCTGGTGTCAGTCGCCGTCTCCCTGGTGGTCACCGGCATTCTGGCGATGCTCGGCGTGGTTTCCGCGTTTGTACCCATTGCGATCGGACTCACCACGACCGCCCTCGGCACGATCCTGCCGATCGTCAAGGATGCGGGGCTTCTGGAGGGCCGACTGGGCAAGCCGATCCTTGCCAATGGCGCATCTGGCGAGTTTCTGCCGATTCTGGCTATCGCGATCTTCCTGGGCACGTCCGGGGAGTTCGTCGCAATACTCACACTGGTCTTCTTCGGATTGATTGCGCTTGCAGTCGTGTACGTGCCGCGTCGGCTTGTACCGATGAACGTCTCGGACATCGTTGCCAGAGGCACGGAGTCGACCAGTCAAGCAACACTCCGCTGGGTTGCCGCTTTGCTCGTTGGCCTCCTGTTGGTGGCGAGCAGCTTGGGGTTAGACGTCATTCTGGGTGCGTTCATCGCGGGAGTCGTCCTGCGGCTTTCGCAGCCGCGCGACATAGAGCTACTGGAACACAAGCTGGACGCCATCGGCTATGGGTTCTTTATACCTATCTTCTTCATCGTCTCCGGCATGGGCCTCGACGTCGATTCAATCGTCGAAAATCCCGGACGCCTAGTCCTTTTCTTTGTACTCCTCCTTGTCGTGCGCGGCGGTTCTGTCTACTTCATGCACTGGAACCTGCCACGCCAGGATCGGAGAACTTTGGCTTTCTTCGCAGCGACGGCGTTGCCACTGCTGGTTGCTTTGGCTGAGATCGGCATGGACTCGGGACACATGCAGCCCGCCAATGCAGCCGCACTGGTAGGCGCGGGAGCACTCTCGGTGCTGGTATTTCCACTCTTGGCGATGCGAGGACGTAGGACTTCAGACGCAGCAGGCCAAGGTTCTGCGACTGACGACGTAACCCCACCTCACGCAGGGACGGAGCGAACTGGCTAGCCCGCCATCGTGTCAAGAATTAGGTGTACGTCAGCCACCGTGGTGCGAGGGTTGACGATCGCAAAGCGTGTCACTGTCTCGCCATTGTGTGTGGTGGGCAGAACGAACGCGAAATTAGCGGCCAGCAGTCGATCCGACCACTCGTAGTACTGCTTGCTCGTCCAACCAAGTCTTCGGAAGACGACAACGGACAGATTAGGTTCACGTACGAGCTCGAGGTAGCTCCGCGCGCGAACGCCTTCCGCCGCGGCCTGAGCGACCATGAGCGTCTGCTCGACAGCTTCTGAGTATGCGTTGGTTCCGTGTGTAGCGAGGGAGAACCAGAAGGGCAGCCCTCTGGCTCGCCGTGACAAATGGACGGCATAGTCGCTCGGATTCCACTCCGCGTCATTGTTGATGGCCTCGAGATAGCCGGCCGTCTGAGTGTGCGCGGCCTTTGCCAAACGCGGGTCGCGATAGATCAGCGCGCACGCGTCAAACGGTGCGAAGAACCACTTGTGCGGGTCGACAATGAGCGAGTCAACGTGCTCAATTCCTACAAAAAGGTCTCGTGCGCTGGGTGCGCACAGTGCAGCAAGGCCGTAAGCACCATCGACGTGCACCCACAGACTGCGTTCTCGTGCAACCGCCACAACGCCTGCGATGTCGTCGACTACTCCGTAGTTAGTCGTACCGCCGGTAGCGACGACAGCGAAGATGTTGTCGGCGTCGTGTTGATCGAGCGCGGCATGCAACGCGTCGCCGGTCATGCGTCCGCTAGCGTCCACCGGAACCGGGACGATGTCGACATCCATGACCCTGGCCGCGTGCTGCATGGAGGAATGCGCTTCGCTGCTACACACGAAAGCCCAGCGCGCTGGTCGCTCACCTGATCGGTTGGTGGTTGCTGTGTGTCGGGCAGCCACCAAAGCTGACAAGTTGCCCAGGGTTCCTCCCTGTACGAAGACGCCACCGGCTTCGGGTGGTAGCCCAGCCAGATCAGCGACCCACCGCAGCGCTTGGTTCTCCGCATAGATGGCCCCAGCACCCTCAAGCCACGATCCGCCGTAGATCGACGAGGCGCCGACGACAAGGTCAAAGAGCGTGGACGCCTCGGTAGGGGCAGCGGGGATGAAGGACAGGTAACGAGGGTTGTCGACCGAAAGCGTCGCCTTAGCCAAGACCTCCTGAAATACCCGCAGGGCCTCGTCACCGCCAAGGCCCTCGGGTGTGATGGTCTGGCCGGCATCCTTTGCGAGATCTGCTGGCGGGCGAGGACCGTCAAGTGGCACCGGGTCCAACCGGAGCCGGTTTCGGGCGTAGTCGATCACCTGCTGGGCGAGCCGCTCGGTGTCAGCGTCGTATTGATGCACGCTCGCACTCTAATGACCCGGCACAGCGCGACCTTCCGGGCGAAGGCGACAGATACCCCTTTCCTGGGCTACCGTGGCTCATAACCTACGGAACCGTAGGTTCGCGCCCCGCACCCCAGGAGCCTTCGTGACCACGATCGCCGACGATCCTCAGGCCACCCGGCTGCTCGCCGAGCTCGAGCCGGTCGTCACCGCCGAACTCAACCGCCATATCGGCCAGGCCCGCGAGTGGTTCCCCCACGAGTACGTCCCGTGGAGCGAAGGTCGGACGTTCTCAGGGGTGCTCGGTGGCGAGGAGTGGAACCCGACCGACTTGCGGTTCACCGAGTCGGCCCGAGCAGCACTGATTGTGAACCTGCTCACCGAGGACAACTTGCCCAGCTACCACTTCGAGATCGCCAGCGAGTTCGGTCGCGAGGGCGCCTGGGGCGAGTGGGTGCACCGCTGGACCGCCGAAGAGGGACGACACGGCCAAGCGATCCGTGACTACCTGACAGTCACTCGCTCAGTCGACCCGATCGAGCTGGAACGTCTCCGCATGACACACATGGGCGAGGGCTTTACGGCCATTCACCCGGGCGTGCTGGGTGGGTTGGCCTACGTGTCATTTCAAGAACTTGCGACACGAGTGTCACACCGGAATACGGGCAAAGCCACAGGAGACCCGATTGCGGAACAGCTCTTTGCCCGCATCGCACTGGACGAGAACCTGCACATGGTGTTCTACCGCAACATGATGGCTGCCGCGTTCGAAGTCACTCCCGACGAGACCATGGCCGCCGTCCGCGATGTCGTTCTCGACTTCAAGATGCCTGGATATGGCATGCCAGACTTCCAGCGCAAGGCAGTTCAGATCGCCATCGACGGGATCTACGACTTGCGGCAGCATAAAGACGAAGTACTCATGCCCGTGCTGCGTCACTGGAAGGTGTTTGAGCTCACCACGCTCGGCCCCGAAGGCGAGAAGGCGCGCCAGCAGGTGGTTGAGTTCCTTGATGAGCTGGAAGCATCGGCAGTTCGTTTTGAGGAAAAGCGCGATGCGTTGAAAGCCCGCCTCGCCTCCCGCGCCTAACCGCGCAATGCGGAAGATCTGACCACCCATGGGTGGTCAGATCTTCCGCGTTACTGGACAGTTACGGCCGCAGGGGGTTGGTGAGCCCGACCAACCTCTGGCCTGAAGAACTTCTGCCACTTGAATGGCCACTTCACATGCCGCCGCTGACACGTCTGCATGCCCGTAGCGAAGCGTCGCCTTGCCCTTCACGACTCCGTCATTGTCGCGACGCATATCGCGAAAAGAGTCTTTACCCTCATGACCACGACGCCCGTCCAGCTCGATCGTCAAGGTGTACGCGTCGTAGTCGATATCCCGGCGCACGCGACCGCTAGCCGTCGTCGCGTTGACCTGCCGCCTCCCTTTCGGCAAACCGTGGGCACGCTCAACTCGATTGAGATAGGCGTGCTCGAGGAAGCTTTCGACCCCCAGTGCGACGTCAGCGCAGGCAGCTTTGATCAGCCACCGGTGACGCTGCCGCTTTCGCTTCCCTAGAGCATTGAGAATCTCCGTCGGCGAAGTTTGCTTGCTCCTACAGGCTTCAGCTATCCAAGCCACGGCTGTGGCTTCCGATCGAGTCTGACCACAGAGGTCGAGCACGGTGTCAGCAGCAGTCGTTACTGGGAAGCCTCGCCGGAACTCCGAGATCCTCGGCATGAGGCGACTTCGGTGAACCCGAACACCCACCGGTGATACCTCGCGGCGCGACTCGGGAATCATCACGTGGACTACTTGAGGCGCGTGGGCCGCGTCCAGAAATCCCTGCACTTCGGCTGCTGACTCGTGACAAAGTACGGCCCCTTCACCGCAGGCAAGGAGCGCAGCCCACCGTTTAGCGTCACGGTCGGGTGGTCCGGTGAAGGTAAAGAAGACGCCGTCGTAAGCGCGAACCCAGCGCCCGGCACGAAGCTGGCTCTCGATCAAACGGTTGTCGAAACCGTGATCCAGTAGCTGCTCTCGAGATACGACGCCGCTTTGGTTCACCGCAAACTGTGCGACCTCGAGGTGACGTAATGCCGACTCGGTGCTGATGAATGGGCTCATGGGTCAACGGTGTCCAAACCTCAATGCCGGTGTCGCCGCCAACCTCCTTTCTGTGGATAGCAATGCGGAAGATCCGACCACCCATGGGTGGTCGGATCTTCCGCATTGCGAGGGGGTTAGGCGCGCCAGAGTGGTTGCGTCAAGCAGGTCGGGCCGCCATCGCCCTTTACAGCTACCTCCGTGCCAGCGAACTCGTGCACCTTGACGCCAGCGCCCAAGAGTTTTGCCCGCACCTTGTCGTTTCCTGCGGCCAGCACCACCTCACCGGGAGCGATCGCGAGGATATTCGCCCCCTGCGTCAGCATCTCGTCCTCGTCGACGGTGATGTGACGGATCGCATGCGCCTCAAGCAGTTCCAACAGGGCAACTGGGGCAAGTGGCTCGTAGACCACTGCAAGGTCGTGGTCGATCGGAGAAATCACACTCATCAAGTGCAGCACCGCATTCGGTCCCATGTAGTGGGGGAGATCAACTGAAATCACCTCGACGCCGTATGGCGAGAGCAGCTCGCGGAACTGGCCGATTGCCGCAGCGTTGGTGCGGTACCCCCTGCCGACAACCAACGTGTGCGCGTTAAGCCACACCTTGTCTCCCCCATCACTAAATGCGGGCGCGCTAAGGGACCCCAACACAGGGACACCAAAGTGTTCAAAGTCTTCTCGCATTCGCTCGGGTTCCTCCGCGCGAACTGGCTTTCGCATGCGCAACAGGATGGCGCCAAACGGCGTCATCACCGCGGGGTCGTGGGTGTACACCGCGTCGACCAAGTTGTCGACAGCCGATCCAATCAACACCTGCGCACCAGCCGACCTAAGTAAGCCAACAAACTCCTCGTGTTGACTGACCAGCAGCTTTCGATCCGGCTCCCGCCACTGAGCCTGTCCTACAAAGTCACCAACGGTGGTCGGTGTGCGGACGAACACCTTACGCAGTGGCGAAACCATGTCAGTGGTTCCCCAGCCGTTTGTCGGGGGTGAACTCGTCACGCTGTTGCCTCGGTCATTCATCGACCGTACCGGCGATGTCTACCCCTAGCCGCAGGTCGCAGATCCGTCACTGACCGGCGCATCCAACACGTTTGGATTGTTTTCGAGGCGACTGATGAACATGTCCGACATCCCGGGAATCGACTGAATCCTAAGGTTCGAGTCGTGCGCTGGGGTGTTGTCGTTCTCCCAAGTCTCGTTCCACCAGGAGAAACCACGAACGCGCGGCCACCGCGAGCCGAGCAGGTCGTCCAAAGCTCGGCGCGCCCAGGTGATCGGGTCGACCCGATCGTTTCCCTTCGTGACGCCAAACTCAGCCACGATGATTGGCTTGGATGGCGCCAGCGCCCGTAGCCGCGGGTACACCCGGTTCATGCCTCGCGCGAAGGACTGGTTCCAGTTCTCCTGCGGAGTCAAAGCGCCATAAACGGACGTCGCCAGCCAGTCGATGTACTGGTCCCCCGGGTAGTACCTTTCCAGGCGGTTCCACGGTTTGCTCGGTTGGTCGCTGTCATTGACATGAAAGACCCACGACACATTGTCAGCTCCCCTGGCGCGCACGACGTCGATGATGTGTCGGTACGCCCGCCGAAACAGCGGTGCACCGCGTCGATCTCCATTGTGCGTAGCGTTCCAGCTGAACCAGAACCCATTCATCTCGGTTCCGTACTCTGCAAGAATTGGCGATCCGAAATCGCGGGCATTGTTGGCCCACGAGCGAAGGTCCCGGTCAAAGTCACCATCAACGATCCGCCGCAACGAGAACGTCTTGTCGGCTCCGTCATTTCGATCCCGCTCATTCGACGAGTGACGAAGCATCAACCGCACATACGGGATCGAACCGTGGTCGCGAATCCAGGTGGCTTTACCAAGCGGAAAGCTCCGCGACCGGTACCAGTTGTTGCTGAAGAACACCCACGCAACTGATCGACCAGCCGCAGCCTCGTACGAAGTGACGTCGTCCAAGGTGATGTCATCTTCTTCTCCAGTGATTCCACCTGGGTAGACGCCGTGGTACAGGCACCCTGGATCGGGAACGGTCAGAACCGCCGTTGCCACTCGGCTGTGACTGGCGTCCGCCGGAACTGCGCTAACGCCGGCGGCAAGCACGACGCAAATCACCGCGGGCGTCACCCAACGAATCCTCATGTCTAGTTTGTCGGCAGTCGGGACGGCTTTCCGGCTGCTCCAACCGTGCATTCCCCGTTTACTATCGGTGGCTTACCCCTAGAGCGAACCCCACTTGTCTGACTCGGCATTCAGCCAATAGCGTCTGTGCAACACCAACCCGGAGGTAGAAGTGGCACAGCAAGTACGCGGCATCGTGGCCCGCAGCAAGGGCGCACCCGTGACGGTCGAAACCATCGTCATCCCCGACCCCGGCCCCGGCGAGGTGGTCGTCCAGGTTCAAGCGTGCGGCGTGTGCCACACCGATCTGCACTACCGAGAGGGTGGAATCAACGACGACTTCCCCTTCCTGCTCGGCCACGAAGCAGCCGGGGTCGTCGAGACTGTGGGTCCAGGGGTCACGGACGTTAAACCGGGCGACTACGTCATCCTCAACTGGCGCGCAGTGTGTGGACAATGTCGGTCATGCCAGCGTGGCCGTCCCTGGTACTGCTTCAACACTCACAACGCCACACAGAAGATGACGCTGACGGATGGAACCGAGCTGTCTCCCGCGCTCGGCATTGGCGCCTTTGTCGAAAAGACCCTGGTCGCGGCCGGGCAGTGCACGAAGGTAGACGCCAGCGCGGCTCCTGAAGTTGCAGGTCTCCTCGGATGCGGTGTGATGGCAGGTCTTGGTGCAGCCATCAACACCGGAAACGTCGGACGGGGCGACACCGTGGCGGTCTTTGGGTGTGGCGGCGTTGGAGACGCCGCTATCGCCGGGTCAGTGCTGGCAGGAGCGAAGACGGTCATCGCAGTCGACGTTGACGACCGCAAGCTCGCCTGGGCGAAGGAGTTCGGTGCTACTCATACCGTGAACGCCAAGGAGCAGGACCCGGTTGAGGCGATTAAGACCATCACCGAGTTTGGCGCAGACGTCACCATCGACGCAGTTGGAAGCCCTGCGGTCTTCCAGCAGGCCTACGACGCACGCGATCTGGCCGGAACAACGGTGCTCGTTGGCGTCCCCACGCCTGACATGAAGTGGGAGATACCTCTCATTGAAATCTTCGGACGCGGCGGTTCGCTCAAGTCGTCTTGGTACGGCGACTGCCTTCCGAGTCGCGACTTCCCGATGATGATCGACCTCTACCAACAGGGGCGACTACCACTCGACAAGTTCGTGTCCGAAACCATCGCGTTGGATGGCGTCGAAGATGCCTTCACCAAGATGCACCACGGTGACGTTCTACGTTCCGTAGTGGTGTTCAAATGACGTTGCGAGTCGACCACGTTGTCACGTCGGGCACGTTCTCACTCGACGGCCAGACCTTCGATGTCGAGAACAACGTGTGGGTCGTCGGCGATGATGCCGAGTGTGTCGTGATAGACGCCCCTCACGACATCGATGCAATCTTGACTCTGGTAGGCAACCGACGGCTGACGGCCATCCTCTGCACGCACGCGCACGATGACCACGTCAGAGTTGCACCCGAACTCGCGGACCGGACGGGAGCACAGATCCTGCTGCATCCCGACGATAAGCCGGTGTGGCAACTGACCCACACCGACCGGGAACCTGACGCGCCACTGACCGATGGTGATTCGATCCCAATCGGAACTTCGTCACTTCGCGTCATTCACACACCCGGTCATGCTCCCGGGGCGGTGTGCCTGTATTCAAGCGAGCTCGGTGTGCTGTTCAGTGGAGACACCCTGTTTGCTGGCGGCCCCGGTGCAACAGGACGTTCGTTCTCCGATTTTCCGACGATCATAGATTCCATCAACGGTCTGTTCTCGGACCTTCCGGCAGACACCGTCGTCCGTACCGGTCACGGCGACTCCACCACGCTTGGCGCTGAGCAGCCGCACCTCCAGGAGTGGCTCGACCGCGGTCACTGAAATATCACAGATGGTGGGTCGCCCGTGCCACGACGAAACAGGCCAGGTAACGTACTTTTACCGGGTCGGGGCACGGAGGTTGACATGACTGAACGCACAGCGGCAGATCTTGTGGTGACCATTGACAGCGAGATCGTGGGAGCCGTCGATTCGATTCGCAACCGGTTCGGTGCGACTGGCCTGCGCCAGCTGATAAGCCTTGCCGAAGCCGAGCTCGCAGACACTGAAATCGCGTTGCGCGAACTTTCTGAGTCCAGCTAGTCGCTTAGTTGCAGAGCTTGAACGCCCAACCCGCTAGCTCGGCAAGTTGGGGAAGACCTCGGCCAGTGAGACCGACAAATCGACCACACAAGTCGGGCATGTGGAACTGATGCCACCCGGATCTGATGTTTGGTTTCCATGGAAGCGGGAACCCATTCGATAGGCGGTCGACGTCGGCCGGACCGAATGGAGGGCAACATGCCTCGATCAAGTATCAAAGATGAGCAGATGTACACGGCGTTGCGGCGTGACGGTGCCAGTGAAGAAAAGGCCGCACGCATTTCAAACGCCGCAGCGGCAACGTCTCGGCGCGCAGTCGGGCGGAAGGGTGGAAAGGCCGAGCCATATAACGAATGGACCAAGACTGAACTGCTTCGGCGCGCCCGGGAACTGGGTGTACAAGGGAGATCGGCTATGAACAAAACCCAGCTGATTCGCGCGCTTCGGTCCCACTAAGAACTTGTCCAGAGACGTCTAGCGACATCCAGCTGAGTTAGGCGTTCGACTCCCTCGTCAGCTGCCAGTTCTTGTACACCCGGTAGGCGCCGAATCCCGCGCTCAAGATCATTGAGGCGGTGGTCAGCCAACGAACAACCTTCATCGAACTCTCCTTCACCTTTTTTTGAAGTGCCGGTATCGGGCCAGCAAGAAGACTTTGCCCTCGCTGGCGCTGGCTAAACCTCCCGCCACGAATGATCTTGGTGGAACGACTTTGAGTCTCAAATGACTCCCCAGGGGTTTAGAGGCGGAGGATGTTGGGTAGCCACTTCTGGCGAGTGGTGAAGACCCTTGCAACAGTCGACCGGTCGGAAGGACTTGCCGTGGAACTCGAGATTGACGTCCGAGAAGACCAAGGTCTTTTCATCATCAGCGCCAAAGGGGAGATTGACGTCTGGACCGCCGACGCGCTGCGCCAGTCACTTCACGATCTCCAAGCCGACGGCCAACCGCGCGTGATCGTTGACCTCACCGAGGTCCCCTTCGTCGACTCAACAGGAATTGGCGTGCTCGTCGGCGGTCTGAAACGGGCGCGAGAAGGTGGCGGGTCGCTCCACCTGGTCGTCAGTAGTGCCGGAGTGCGGAAAGTGTTGCGGATTACCAGCCTCGACCAAGTGTTCCCCGTTCATGACACCCTGAGCGACGCCACTGCGGTCGCCCGCACCCTCGGCGCAACAGCGGATGTAGACCGATGACCAACTCCCCAGACTCGCTCAACACGTTGGCAGAGATCACAGTGCCGGATGTTGTGTCGGTAAAGACGCCAGCAGACGCGCGCTTTGTCGCCGTCATCCGAATGACAGGAGCGGCAGTTTGCTCACGGCTCGGGTACACGCTGGATGAAGTCGAAGATCTGAAACTCGCGGTTGACGAGGCTGCGTCGGTCGCAATCGAGTGTGCTGCGCCGCACTCGATGCTTTCGGTGGACTTCGAATTGGCAAACGCTTGGCTCCTTGTCCGGATCGAAGTACCCGCCGTTCGACCAGCCGACGAAGGCAGCTACGCATGGGGAGTGCTCAGCGCCCTAAGCAGCAACAGCCAAGCTGAATACGTGGACGAGCGCGTCCGAATTTCATTCACTAGCG
>DATKIY010000179.1:0-3014 GCA_035543875.1 Actinomycetes bacterium
CGACATGATTTCACGTGTGATCGCGGTGAGCGGTGACACCGTGGCTTGTCCGGCCCGGCCGTCTGGAGACTGTGACGCCGTCGAAGTCAATGGCGTACCTCTGGACGAGGGCTACATTCAAGGCACGACGAAGCCTTTCGACCTGACCACGGTGGGACCCAGCGAGGTGTTCTTGATGGGAGACAACCGAAAGGCTGCAAACGATTCACGATTTATCGGGGCGATCCCCGTTGACTCGGTGTTTGGCGTCGCTGTCCAAATCGTTGACTCTGCAGGCGGGGTGCGAGCAGTCCCGGGCGCACCTGCTCACGAAATGCCGGACTCTGGCGTCGTAGACCCGGCGGGACCGCCGCCCCCGGCACGAGTAGCAACGCCGTAAAGGCAGGAGCCCGTTAGGAGCGGGGCTTCGGCGGCACCGGCGTAAGTGTCAGGGCCTTGACCGTGGCGGGGTGGGGAGCTGGTTGGTTCTTAGCCGCTAGTCGCGCCTCACAGTGCTCGACGAGTGCGGCGTAGCCAGCCTCGCCCATGAGCTCCACGAGCTCGTCGTGGTTGCTCACGTAAACGGGTGCCTTACCGACGTGCGCTTCGGTGTTGGCGGTGCAGTACCAGTCGAGGTCGTGTCCACCCGGACCCCAACCGGGACGGTCGTACTCGCCAATCGAAATTTCCAGGTACTCCGTACCATCAGGACGCTCGACATTTCGATACGTACGACGGATGGGAAGCTGCCAGCAGACGTCGGGTTTGGTCTTGACGATGCTGATGTCGCGCTTGAGAGCGAGTTGATGAAGTGCGCAGCCAGCGCCCGCAGGGAATCCGGGTCGATTCAAGAAGATGCATGCTCCGTCAACGACCCGAGTCTTTCGCCCGCCCTCTTCGTCCTTCTCGGTGATTTTCTTAGCTCCGTGGTACTGCCAGTCGTCGGGGCCAAGTTCAGCCGCCCACTTCTTGACGCGCTTTTCGTCGGCTTTGTCTGAGTAGTGAGCGCCGAGCGTGCAACAGCCATCGTCCGGGCGTTCGGAGTAGATCCCTTGGCAGCCGGAACCAAAGATGCATGACCAGTTGCTCGTGAGCCACGTGAGGTCACAACGAAATACTTGATCAGAGTCGGTGGGGTCGGTGAACTCCAACCACGCACGAGGAAAGTCCAGGTTCACTTCAGGCACGGGGTCAGCGTAAGGCGATGACATCGGGGTAGCGTCACCGCCATGCGACTGGGCGTTTTGGACGTAGGCTCCAACACCGTTCACCTGCTGGTCGTCGATGCCCACCATGGCGCCGCCCCGCGATCCGCTCACTCTTACAAGAACGAACTGCGCTTGGCCGAAAACCTTGAGCCGGATGGACGAATCGCGGTGTCCGGCAGTGATGCGTTGTGTTCATTTGTGGCCGAGGCGTCAGGGGTTGCTGAGGCCCTGGGAGCTGAGGAGCTGCTGGCCTTCGCTACCTCCGCCATCAGAGAGGCGCCAAACGGGGACGAGGTTCTCGCAACCGTCCAGGAACGAACTGGAGTGGACCTTCAGGTCCTCGATGGACCAGACGAGGCGAGACTGACCTTTCTTGCCGTCCGACGCTGGTTCGGCTGGTCCAGCGGCCGGCTGCTGGTCTTTGACATTGGTGGTGGGTCGCTGGAAGTGGCTGTCGGCGAGACCGAGGACCCCGATGGGGCGTTCTCACTCCCGCTCGGGGCAGGCCGTCTGACCCGAGAATTCTTTCCTGACGATCTTCCGGAGCCTTCAGAGATCAAACGGCTGCGCAAGCACGTCAGAGCGGAAATCGGCCAGCGGGTGGCCGATCTCACGGCCCTGGGCGACACTGTGCACGCCGTCGGGACCTCCAAGACCTTCAAGCAGCTAGCCCGCCTCACGGGCGCATCGCCGTCGTCCGCCGGCCCGTATGCCCACCGGTCGATACCCCACGCCGGTTTGGCCAACTGGGTCCCAAAACTGGCCAAAATGACCCCATCTGAGCGTGCTGAGCTGCCGGGAATCTCGCTCGGGCGGTCTCGTCAGGTGCTGGCGGGTGCGATTGTTGCGGATGCGGTCATGGAAGCGTTCGATGTTGCCGATCTAGAAATATGTCCTTGGGCCCTTCGCGAGGGAGTGATCCTTCGTCGACTCGACTGGATGGAGCAATGACCGATCCGGTGCGGGTGCCTGACGCCAAAATTGCGCTGTCTACGGGTTCGGTCTATCCGGAGTCGACGGCCGCCGCGTTTGAGTTGGCTTCGCGCCTAGGCTACGACGGCGTCGAAGTCATGGTGTGGACCGACGCCGTCAGCCAGGACATCGACGCATTGCGCCGACTCTCCGACTACCACCAAGTGCCGATTGTCGCCATTCACGCCCCCTGCCTCCTCATCACCCAGCGCGTCTGGGGCACTGACCCATGGGGCAAGCTGATCACCGCTAAGGATGCTGCCGAACGACTCGGTGCAGGCATCGTTGTTGTTCACCCCGCCTTCCGCTGGCAGCGTGACTATGCGAAAGCATTTGTCTCGGGCATCGCCGCGATGCACGAGGAGACTGACGTACGGTTCGCGGTGGAGAATATGTTCCCTTGGCGTGCACGATCGCGGGAGGCGCAGGTGTATCTGCCCGACTGGAATCCCATTGCCGAAAACTACGAGCACCTCACGCTCGATCTTTCACACACTGCGGTTTCTGGTTCCGACGCCCTGGACATGGCCGAACAGATGGGCAAACGACTGGCTCACGTTCACCTCGCCGATGGAACGGGCACCAACAAGGATGAACACCTCGTCCCGGGACGCGGAAACCAACCTTGCGGCGAATTCCTTGAGCAGCTGGCTCGGAGCGCCTACGACGGCGCGGTCGTCCTTGAAATCAATACACGACGTGCGGGCAACCGTGCCGAGCGGGAGGCAGACCTTGCCGAGGCGTTGGCCTTTGCACGCCTGAACCTGGCCACGTCGATTGGCCGTCGATGAGCGGTCGCCCAACGACGACACCAGCACTAACAGTTCGAGATCTTCGCGTGGTTCGAGGTGGCGA
>DATKIY010000180.1:0-5026 GCA_035543875.1 Actinomycetes bacterium
CAGCGAAAGCGCCGGCACCTGCGGCTCGCTTGAAGAGCGAACGTCTACTAAAGCCAGAACTTGCTTCAGTTGGACAGCCGCACGCTTGTCGTGGAGGAGTCATAGCGTCACCTGATCCCGTGGTAAGGCGAATCGAGAATCAGGGCAACGACATAGGGAAGCCGCCAATGCACGGCTTCGTCGTCGGAGTGAAGACGTTCGCCCGCGGAGCGTCCGAGAAACCCGAGCACCGCCTGACGTTGCGGCGCACCAAGCTTGCGAAATACGAGTCGCTTCGACAGCGCATCGACGAAATCGCCGTACGTGTTCGGAAGGTTCGTAGGCAGCAGCTTGCGTAACGGCGGCTGGACCAGCGCCGTCGGCCACCAGTGCGCAGAAAGTGACAGATGGGTGTTCCAGCGACCCAAGGTGGTGCCAGCGGACTGCCAAGCGGCAGCCTCGTCTGGGTATCCGTTGGGTGGGCTCCACGCCAACGGCGCGTGCCCTAGGTCGCCGGTAATCCAGTAAAGACCCTGCATGCCGTCAACGCCGCTGTTGTCTGGCTTGTAACCAAGAACCCGCAACGTCGCCACCACGTCCTCGAACGGACGTCGAACCTTCTCCCCTATCGACGCGGCGAATGCGTCGCTGAGGAACAGTTTGCGCAGGACAGGCTTGATGTCGGTTCCATGGGCGAGATAGGTGGCCGCAAGCGCGCTGACCAGCGTCTGCGGTGGGTCGTCTGAAACAAACCGCAGGCAGAGCTTGCGCGCAATGTGCTGCGCGGTTGAAGGATGGTTGGCGAGGTACTTCAAGTAATGCATGCCAACGTCGTAGCCGTTTGCCTCCGCGTTGGCCGCGTTGAACCCCATGACTTGCACAGGTCCGCGGTAGTGCGCCCAGTTGTTGTACTCGAAGAGCCCAGTCTGCCAATCAACACTGAACCCAGTCATGACCAGGGTTGACTGGCGCATGTCCTCTTCGTTGTAGCCGCCGTCGACGCCAACGGTGTGAAGCTCGAGGAGCTCCCGGCCGTAGTTCTCATTGGGGTTGTCTTTGGTCGACTCCGCATTGTTCAAGTACAACAACATCGCGGGATGGTTCGCGCTGGCGACAAGCATGTCTTCAAATCGACCGAGGGCATGCCTTCTGATGACCGTGCGGTCGTAGTCGTGGCGGTTGTCCCAGACGTTGTCGCTGGGGTTTGCGACATTCAAGTGGTTAGACCAGAAATCGCAAACCACTTCGAACAGTTGCCGCTTGCTCCATACGGCGCGCGCGATGGTTGCGATGCCGAGGTCATACATCAGGTCCCAGGAGAAGTCCTCCAAGTGGTTGCGGGCCTGGGTAATGTCCCACTCCATGCCGGGGAACCGGTTCGCAATCAACCGCTCGCAGTCCGTGTCGTCAATTCGACCGGGGGCAAGTTGCTTGTCGAGCCAGGCCTTGCGTCCTTGCTTGCGGATTCCCTCAAGCAACGTAGGGGTGGGACCGTAGGTGGCCCGCTTAAGTAGGTGGAGATCAGCGTCAGCTGTGGTAAATCTTGCGCCAGACAACCGCTCAGACGCCTCCGCGTGCGCGCCCATCGAACCGGCCAAAACTGCTCCGCCTGCCACCGCGACTGATGCCTTCAGAACATCTCGTCGGGTCGGAACAACGGTTGCGGCCATGCTGAGACTTCGGCGCTCGCGCAACCCCCGCTTGAAAGCGCCGCTATCGCGTCACCCGTTTAGCCCCGTAACAATGGACTAGGTCCACCCGAAAGGACGAAGATCGCAGCGTGAACCAGGTGCGCGTCGTCACCGACGGCGAGTTGTCGCTGGATGAGTTAGATCGGCCGCTCGATGGTTTTCGCCGCATTCGGCGGCCGGCTGACCGCCGCTGACTGGGCGACACTCGGTCCTACGATGCGGCCCAAGCCGTCGTGTTGACCTAGGCTCGCCCATCGGCTGCGACGCCAGATCGGGCGACGACTGGTAGCCGGGCAACCTTTCGGCGGGTCTGGCGCGTCATGTCACCAGAGTGCTGACCGGCTATTCCGTCTTTGCGCTTGATGGAGGGACAGTTCGTGGGGTCAAAGGATGGGTTCACAGTATTCGTGGACTCGCGCGCTGCGCGTCTGCACCGCATGGCGTTCTTACTGACCCACGACTGGGCCTTGGCAGAGGACCTGCTGCAAACCACTCTCACCAAGGTGTGGCTGGCCTGGGACCGAATCGAAGAGGACGCGGACGGCTACACCTACCAAACAATGGTGCACACCTACACGTCGTGGTGGCGTCGCAAATGGCGCGGCGAGGTACCCACAGAGGTGCTGCCCGACAACGGATATAGCCCCCCTGCAGATCACGGGCACGCGGACCGCGACGACCTTTGGTCTGCAATGGGTCGACTACCCCGAAGGCAGCGCACCGTCTTGGTCCTGCGGTACTTCCTCGACCTATCAGAACGAGAGACGGCACATCTCATGGAGTGCTCTCTTGGCACCGTGAAGAGTCAAACGAGCAAGGCATTGGCCAAGCTGCGCCTCGATCCCGAGCTTTCCCCGGTTCATTCCCTCGACGGAGGTGATAGGTCATGACACCAACGATCAATGACCTGCGCGACGTGCTCGCGCATCATGACGAGTCAGCACGCGTGCCCGCTGACCTGGCACACAGAGCCTCCCGCGCCGGCAAGCTCGTGCAACGACGTAGGGTCGCCGTTGGCGGATGCGTCGCGGCAGTTGTTCTCGCCGCCGCGGCAGCGATCCTCGTACCGCAGCTCAACCAGAACTCCGTCGCGCCGGCTGATGACACCCCAAATGTCACGAACGCTGACTCACTTCCGGAGTACATGCGCGGCGGGCAGCTGCTGTTACAGCATCTCGTGACCGATTCCAAGCGTCTGAATTTTGCATTCACGCCGACTTCCTTGACGTTCGGGTTCGCCTACTCCTGCCAGAACCGCGACCTGGCCGAGGGTGCGCACAGCACCCCGGCACCGAATGTCACTGCCGTCATGAAAATCAATGGCCAGCCGTACACCGGGACCAGTTGCGGGCTTCATTTGAGCACGAGCGGCGACTCGGACATGGCCATGACCGGCGTCGACTGGGCGGCCGAGTACGGCGTCAAGGTCGGAGAGCCGACGACAGTTGAGTTCGGATTCAACAAGTTCGACCGTTACGACGGCACACGCTTTCGGGTCGGCGTCTACAACGGCATCCCGCTGCGCGACTACCCATTCCCAGAACCACCAAGCCAGCTCAAGCAGCTTCCGCCGCTGGGAGTCGGCGGCAACGTGATAATCACGACGTCCGGCAACAACGGAAAGGATGTTTCCGAATCCACCCGACTAGACCACGGCCTGGGCGTCAGTCTCGACACTGTTGCACCCGGAGAGGTTCGGCTGTACGTCAACGACAAGCTCGTCGCGACGATACGCACATGGGACTACTCAGAACAGGGCTATCTAGGGTTTTTCAGGCTCAAGACCCTGGGCGTCGCACCGGGTGAATCGTTCAGACTGACAACAGTGGCCGAGCGGTTCGCAGATGGCGGGTACCAGTTGACGCTCGCCGACGCGGATCGTCGAATCCGGCCCGACAGCTACAGCGACTGAACTGGCCCTGTGGATTCCGCGGAAGCATCCGCCCGAACGATGCGAGTGGCGGATCTGGGACGTTTTCGGGCCGGGAAACAGGGTCAAAAGTGTCCCGGATCCGCCACTTGCGTTAGTTGAGGGCAAAGAACGGGATGGACGGCATGAGGCCTCGACGAGTCGCAACACTTCCGCCCGGTGCGGCTAGGCGAGTCCAAGCATCGGTGGCGTAGGCAACTACTTCGCCGTCGCCTGGACCTAACAACCCCAACGACTCGGCGGCATGCGCCGACCGAACTGGAACCTCTGCTAGGCAGGTGCGTTCCCACACGTCGTTGGCAATGTCCTGCAGCAGACGTTGATCCGTGACGCCTTCTGCTCTCTGGCGGAAGAACTGTTTCGCGGAGTCGACGGCAGCACGCACATTCGCTACGTCGGACTTGCCGCGGATCTCCCAACCTTCCCGCGGCGGCAGTAGCCCCACCCAGGATGGCCCGGGAACCGTGTCGGGCAGGTCAAACTCAAAGCCGGTGGTGACTCGTTCAAGCAGGCGCTGGGCGGGCACCGTCGCGTCGACCTCGCCGATGCCATTCAGACCAACGGGCTTGAGCGCCACGACCTCAAACGGTGGCCCGCTCCAGACGCCCATGGCTGCTCCGCCAGCTTGCACGCGGACCACGGCACGGTTGTCCAGTGCCACGAGTCGTTCGAGGTACTGACGAAGGCCAGCGGATTCGTTTTCGGTTGCGAGAGACAGTCTGGTCATGACGACTCGACAAATGCCGTCAAGGCATTCCGTTCATCCACCGAGACCCGGCGAGGTCGCCCCGCCTGAACGTCGTACGGGACCATCACGGTCAACGCCCGTACATAGACAGGACCGGCGTCGTCTTTGATCTCATACCCAATCGTGAAGGACGAGGTGCCGAGCTCTGTTACCCATAGATCGATCACCACCGGCTCTGGTCGAAATACGAGCGGCGCCTTGTAGTCAATCTCGTGTCGGGCCACGACAACACCTGATGCCAGCTTTTCAGCTGCAGCGTCGCTTCCTGCATTCACAAAGAGCATGTCGACCCGAGCCTCTTCGAGGTAGGTCAAGAAGACCACATTGTTGACGTGACCGTAAGCATCCATGTCTGACCATCGCAGCGGACAGAGATACCGATGACGTGCCACCCGTGCCTAGCCGCGGGTGAGCTTGCGATACGTCGTGCGATGCGGCCGGGCGGCCTCGGCACCGAGTCGTTGGATCTTGTTTGCCTCGTACGACTCGAAGTTGCCTTCGAACCAGAACCACTGCGAATCGCCTTCGTAGGCGAGGATGTGCGTTGCGACCCGGTCGAGGAACCACCGGTCGTGGGAAGTGATCACGGCGCAACCCGGGAACTCAAGCAGCGCATCTTCCAGGCTAGACAAGGTCTCGACGTCAAGGTCGTTGGTTGGCTCGTCGAGCAACAACACG
>DATKIY010000181.1:0-12080 GCA_035543875.1 Actinomycetes bacterium
GTTCGGGGCGAGGCCGACAGGAGGCGCGTTGAGACCGAGTAGTCGTTGGACGCCCTACCTGCTCGTTGGTCCTGCAGTCGCCTTTTTTGGATTTGTTGTCGGTCTTCCCATGCTTGGCACGATCTGGCTCAGCTTTAACAGCTGGTCAGGCACCAACGACATTGAGTTCATCGGCTTCGACAACTTCACTCGCGCCTTCCACGACACCGTCTACCGCACCACGTACGTCAATACGCTGATCTACATCGCTGCCACTTTGGTGCTGGAAGTCGCAGTCGGCTTCGCCCTTGCCGGACTGGTGTCTGTGAAGGGGAAAAGAACAGCCTGGTACCGCGTCACCTTCTTCATTCCCGTGATGCTGCCGATGGTCGTCATTGCTGTGCTGTGGTCGTTTATCTATAGCAATGACGGTGGCCTACTGAACTCGTTTCTGACCGCGATCGGCCAGGAGGACCTCACTCATGTCTGGCTAGGGGACCCTAATACCGCGCTGCTTTCCATCTCCGTTGTCTCAGGGTGGATCTACGCCGGGTTCTACATGGCTATCTTCTACGCCGCGCTGCAGCGAGTCCCAGCGTCTTTGCAGGAAGCAGCGCGACTTGACGGAGTGTCAGAGTGGGGTTTGTTCTTCAAAATCAAAGTTCCGCTGGTCCGTGGGATGACTGAAGTCGCCGCCCTGCTCTGCATCACTGGAGCGTTTCAGAGTTTTGACCTGTTCTATGTCATGACCAACGGCGGACCTGACCACTCAACAGAGATTGTCACGACCTATCTCGTATCCATCGTGTTCCGCGATCACGAAGTCGGATATGGCGCAGCTTTGTCGGTCATCATGACCGTTGTGGTCGTCGGCATCGGGTTGATTTACGCCAAGTTGCGTTCGGGGGACGGTGTCGACATTGAGTACTGACGTAGATCCCGTGACCACCGCACCGAAGCCACCAACGAGGCAGAAGCGCGCGCCCTCCCGAGCTGGCGCGGCCACATCCAATGTCACCTACTACGTCGTCATGACCGCGTTTTCCCTGATCTACCTGGTGCCGCTGGTCTGGATGGTGCTGTCCTCGTTCAAATCGCAGCAAGAGATCTTCGGGTCGCCGTGGTCACTCCCCACTTCCATCGACTTCTCCGTTCTTGGACGGGCATGGAAAGAGGGTGGGTTGGGTACCTACGTCATCAACAGCATCATTGTGACTACCGTGTCGGTGTTTGCAATCCTGCTTTTCGGGGCCATGGCTGCGTTTGCGCTGAGCAGGCTTAACTTCCGACTTCGCGGCTTCTTCCTGGTCTTCTTGGCCTTGGGCTTATTGCTTCCGGTGCAGTCCTACTTCATCGCCCAGAGCAGCTTGCTCGACCGGCTGCACATCACTGACACACGCTGGGCGCTCATCATCCCGTACATCGGGCTGGGGTTGTCCCTGGCGGTCTACCTCCTGAAGGCCTACCTCGATACGCTCCCCCGGGAACTCTTTGAGTCAGCCCGCATGGATGGGTGCAGCGACATCCGAATGTTCTTCGTGCTGGTGTTTCCGCTGATCAAGCCCGGACTGGCCACCGTTGCCGTGTTCTCGATCCTCACGGCGTGGAACGAGTTTCTGCTTGCGACGCTTTACATCCAAAGCGACGAGTACAAGACCATCCCCGTCGGCCTTCTCACCTTCACTGGAAAGTACGCAACCGACTATCCGATGCTGTTCTCTGCCCTGTCCATCGTCACCGTTCCTATGATCGCTATCTACGTGATTTTCCATCGCCAGGTCATCAGCGGAATCACCGAGGGAACGATCCGCTAAAGACAAGACGTCGAACCGTCGGAATAGTTAGGACGTGTGATGGGTCTTACGATCGGAGTCGACATCGGCGGTACCAAGTTGGCCGCAGGAGTCGTGGATGAAGCAGGAAACATTCTTGAGCGCATCCATCGACCCACTCCAGATGGTGACGCGGACTCGGTGACCGCCATCTTCGTCGACGTGGTCAAAGAGTTCAGAAGTCGCCATCAAATTGACGCAATAGGCATCGGTGTTGCCGCAATGATCGACGCAACGAGGTCCCAGGTGCTGTTTGCCGCCAACCTGGGCTGGATCGACGTTCCGTTACGAGCAACTGTGGAGACGAAGACCGGCCTGCCGACCGTTATCGAGAACGACGCCAACGCAGCAGCGTGGGGCGAGTTTCGATTTGGCGCCGGACGCGGAGTGCAGCACCTTGCGGTAGTGACAGTGGGAACCGGACTTGGTTGCGGGGTCATCGTGGAGGGGACGATTCAGCACGGCTTCTCTGGGTGTGCCTCAGAAGTCGGACATCTGCGTGTCGTCCCTGGCGGTCTGGCATGCGGATGCGGCGCGCATGGTTGCTTGGAGCAGTACGCCAGCGGCGATGCGCTGGTGCGCGAGGCGCAGCGACTTGCCGAGACCCGCAAGGGAGACGCGACTCGACTCCTGGCCCTTGGCGACGGAACGACAGAAGGCATCGATGGCTCGCATGTGACAGCAGCGGCCGGACTGGGTGACCCCGTAGCGCTGGCTGCGTTTTCCTACGTTGGAAGTTGGCTTGGCGAGGGGTTGGCGAGCGTAACTGCGGTCCTCGACCCTGCGTGCTTCGTTATAGGCGGCGGCGTTTCGGACGCGGGCGATCTGTTGGTTGGCCCAACCCACGATGCGTACCTTGACGCACTTCCCGCAAGACGATTCCGAACGCCGGGGACGATTCGTCTGGCCGAGCTAGCCAACGACGCTGGGCTGGTGGGTGCTGGCGACCTTGCACACCGCCGCGTCGACCCGGTGTGACTTAGCCTTCGAGCTCACTCGCCTGCATGCGCAAGTCACGACTCGGATCGGCAACCGCACAACAGCTGCGTAACTTCACCCGATGCGTGATAGCGCCGAACACTAATGTCACGAGGAACAAGACAACTGCACCTCCTAACAGGTACTGAATCACCATGTTCCCTCGCTCAGTGGGTGTGTCGGGCTGGCGGTCCAGGACGAGGCCGTACCTACAGGGTAGCCGGTCGAACCAGATTCAAAGAGCGACAGATCCTTGACACCGGCAGGTCCGGCGGACCAGGTTGGCCGATGAACCTCGCGATTCGCCTGGTTTCAATCAAGAAGTAAACGAGAATCTTGCATGATTGACGGAAGGACTTGACCGTGGCCGGTTTTGTACAGCTCATCGAGTGGAAGACATCTCGGTACGACGACGTGAAGAAGCTGAACGAGGAGTGGCGCGAGCGGTTTCCGGCCATGGGACCATCGCGCGTTTTGGTTGCTTCGGACCGCGACAAGAATGGATCGTTCGTCACCATCGTGGAGTTCGACTCGTACGAAGCGGCCATGGAAAACTCGGCCGACCCCGCAACCTCCGAGTTTGCCAGTCGAATGCAGGAACTCTGCGATGGTCCGCCGACCTTCCACAACCTGGATGTCAGGGACCTTGAGGTGCGCAGGTAGCGCCAACGAGACCTGCGGACCTCGATCCGAAGATCGGACTGAACGTTCCGGGCGGCTCTCGCGTGCTTTGGAGTTGGGAGCAACACCAAGGCGGATCGTCCGTCTGCCGGTTTGCCCCCAACTGGAGGCAGCCGTGTTCAGCCGATCCCTTCTCTTGCCCGTGCTTCTTCTCCCCGCGACAGTCGCGCTATCGGTGGGCGTCGCCGCTCCAGCTCTCGCCGCGAACCCCCACGGGTCCCCCGGGCTGCCGAATCAGTCATGCGAGGACCTAGAGCCCAACACTCCTGGGCACACGTCAAGCAGCCCTGGCTCACCATTCAACGAGGCAGGAATCAACAGTGCAGATGGGGGAATAGGCGGACAGCACTACTCCGAAACTTCCCAGTACGACGTCGCCTGTTTCCAGGTCTCCCAGCACTAACTGGCACGACCAGCAACTGAACCTTTTGGCCGGCTGGTACGTAGTAAAGGTAAATACCCGGAGGTAACTGTGTCTTCAAACAGCACAATTCACCGTCTCCCCAGCTTGAGTCGGAAACGGCGCGGTCGCAGCATGTTGACCGTGAGCGGGCTAGCGGTCCTGGCGTTGGTGACGGCGGGCTGCGGAAGCTCGTCCGACACACCGTCAGCGGTGAGTTCAACATCTCCCACGCCGACGACCGCGATGTCCGGAGACACCTTGGGCGTGGCCACAACCTCACTCGGCAAAGTGGTGGTTGACAGTTCGGGCTACACGGTCTACCTACTCACATCCGACTCGCCCAACACGTCGAACTGTTCGGCGGGGTGCCTGGCAGCCTGGCCACCGGTTCCTCCGGCGAGTTCGGGTAAAGCAACTGCACCTGGAGTGACCGCCAAGGTGGGCGAAACGCAAACGACGACTGGGGAGACCATGCTGACCGTCAACGGCTGGCCGGTGTACAGGTACGTCGGAGACACGGCACCGGGAGAGGTCGCTGGCCAAGGCATCGCTAGTTATGGCGGCGTCTGGTACGCCCTCTCTCCTAACGGCAAGCCCATCCAACAGACAAGCCCCGGCCCAGCCAGCTCCAGTCCAGACTCAGGCTCGGGATATTCCTACTGAGATACGCACCACACGTGCGTTCAACGCACTCACGGAGGACCATGGTCGTTGCGTCATCCGGACAGACAGGAGGCGACGTGGCGACCAGTGAAGTCGATTTGATGCGTGAGCTCTACCATGAACACGCAGCTGCGCTTTGGGGGTACTGCCTGCGTCTTACGTCCGGTGATCGCGCACGCGCTGAAGACGTCGTCCAGGAAACATTGCTCCGTGCCTGGCGCAATCCACGCGTGCTCGATCAATCGGGTGGGTCAGCCCGGGGGTGGCTGTTTACCGTCGCCCGACGGATTGATATCGACGAGTGGCGCGCGCAACGGGTGCGACCGGAGTTTCCTACCGCTGAGCTGCCCGAGACGCCTACCGATGACAAAACCGACGAACTACTTCAAGCATGGATTATCGCCGACGCGCTGAGCAAGCTCTCAGACGATCACCGATCGGTCATCGTCCACTGTTACTACCGCGGGGAGTCAATTGCTGGCGCTGCTCGAATCTTGGAAATCCCCGCGGGAACGGTGAAGTCCCGTCTTCACTACGCGCTTCGAGCCTTAAAGCTGGCTCTTGAGGAGTCAGGGGTGAGCGCATGAACTGCGACTTCCGGCACGCTGATGCGGCCTACGTGCTGGGCTCACTCAGCCCAACCGAACATCGAGCATTTGAGATGCATCTCGCAACATGCCAGGACTGTGGTAGGTCGGTGCAAGAACTGGCCGGACTGCCTGGACTATTGAGCAAAGTCTCAACCACGGACCTGTCGAACGCCGCGGAGTCAGTACAACCTCCTTCTTCACTGCTCCCATCCCTCATCTCACGCGTGCGACGTGATCGACGGCGCCACGGTTGGCTCGTCGCGGGAGTCGCCGCGGCCGCCGCCTGCCTGCTCGGCGTCTCAGTTTTTGGGCTAATGCAAAACAGCAACGAGACCCCCGTGGTCGCGAGCTCATCTTTTGCTGACGTGCAAACCATGACTCCGCTCGGGGATGTGCCGATCCAAGCCACCGCAAGACTGACGGATCGGCCATGGGGAACACACATCAAGGTCCGCTGCGAATACCTGGCCGACTATGGCCAGCAGAACCCATCGTTTGCCTTGGTCGTGATTGACCAAAACGGCGAGGCGCAGCAAGTGGCAACCTGGAAGTCAGTTCCCGAGCGCCCGTCACAGGTTCGTGCGACGAGTTCGTGGACCCGAGATGACATCGCGGCACTTGAGATTCGAAGTGAGACAGGCACACCCGTGACTCGACTAGTCACCTAGCCGCCGCTGTGGCTAGTTCCAGGGATATTGCGGTTCGAACTTCTTCTGCGCGCTCAGTGACTTCGCAAGCCCGTCCGGGTATGGCTTGCCCAACTTCGTCAAGACCTCCGCCGCTGCGCGAGACCCACTTTCAACGCCGCCGTTGAGGAATCCCTGGCTGTAGGTCGAGGTGTGCTCGCCGGCAAAATGGATCGCATCCCATGGTCGTCCCAGCACACCAAACATCGTGGTCATCTGCGTGGGAAGGAATGCGGCATATGATCCGCGCGACCATGGATCCTTAACCCATGCATCCAGCCAGGCATTGCCATTAAACGAACTCGATGTCCCCGGCGCGACTTCATCGATCGCCGCGAGGTACTCATCCACTACGGCGTTCGGCGCTGGAGCATGTGCGGTGTCGGTGTCGTAGCTGGCGCCGACCCGACCGCCGCTGTACACCGTCAGTAAGCCAAAGCGGTGTGCGTGAGGATCGGTGCCACTGCTTTCCCAGGTACCGAATGCGGGCGCGTCACCACGTTGCATACCCCCGCTCCAGTCCCCCATGGGAAACGACTTGTCGAACTGCAGGAGCAACTTTGCGTTTGTACCCATCCCCAGTTCACGGATGTGACGCAACTTCTCGCGCGATAGTCCTGCACCCGACAGGTCAACGTCACGTAGCGCGGTGAACGGAAGGGTGAGGACCAGTACGTCTGCTCGCACGGCATTCGCCACGCCCACAAAGCGCACATCATATTGACCGGAACTGTTGACCTGGACCGACTCAAGTGGCTGCCCCAGGTGGACCGACCCAGCCGGCAACTGGTCTTGTATGAGATTGGGCACTTGATCGTTGCCCAAGTGGATCGTGTAGCGCTCGTCGTCGTGCGGATAGTTAGTCGCGTAGTAGTCGACGACGTTTCCGGCGCCCAACACGTCGGGATCGGCACCCCACCAGCCCGACTGACCACTGGCCCACAGTCGATAGGCGCGGTGGTGCCCGCTCCCGACCTCTCGGTCGAACCAGTCGGCCATCGACGCTTCGTCAAACCGCTTCATGGCCCGACTCGCATGAGGTGCGATACCTCGCCCGTGACTGCTGGCAAACTCCACCAGCCGGCGAATCGCCGGACGCATGACGTCGAACACCTCCCGCCCCTTGACCAGTTCGCCATCGACGTACTGCAGCCAAGTGGAACCCGGCACCCACGCGGACCAAAGGTCGTCCAGCTGAAGCCCTAGTTCCCTCGCGAGGATTCGCAGGTGCACGTGCCGGGTATCGACAAACTCACCGCCGTGTTCGGCGACTTGGCCACCGGCAAAGTTGCGCGCACTCCAGCAACGTCCACCGACACGATCACGTGCCTCGAAAACCTGCGTCGCCACTCCCGCTTGATGAAGTCGATACGCGGCGGTCATGCCGGCCAGCCCCGCACCAACGACGACGACCCTTGGCCCATCGGAGCCCGCGCGGGACTGACCTGCCGAGGCAAGTCCGGAGGTCGACCCGGCCAGGGCTAGTCCGCCGGCCGCCAAACCGCCCATCTGGAGAAACCGTCGACGTGACAGCCCCTCCGCCGTACCGATGGCCTCATCCATGGAGATCTCTCGGTCGACACCCACGTGCCGGTAGACCATGGCCAGCTCACGTAGGGCCCTATCTACTGCCGACCGCTGTCCACCAGGCATTCCGTCCCGCTTCCCCGTCAGAGCGCTGCGTAACCGAGTTCTATCGGGCTCTACCCACCCTGTCCACAGCTTCGACAGAATTGACATAACTCAATGGAAATACGGGCCAACCCCGGTGGCCACCGGCCGCGAATCATGAACAATTGGTGACGGCAAGGGCGAAATGCCACCTCGGGGTGGACGTTTTGCCCGATTCGGCCAACGATGGTTTGACTGGTCGTGTAACGGTCAGTGGATCAGGGGAACCAACCTTGCGATTGCCAGCGCCAGGGGTAGCGGACTTATACCAGAGCGGGAGGGGGAGGAATCGCGTGACGATCAACGTTGCTGATCAGCCTGGCCACGCCCTGAGCCACGCGGCTGCCGAGGCATACATCGCGTCCACGTGTTTCAAGACCGGGCCACCTGGACGCGTGGGTGTTGAAATCGAGCATCTGGTCCACGACATCTTGGACCCGCACGCACCCGTCCGAGCTGACCGCCTTGATCAGTTGATGGCAAACACAGTGCTTCCGGCTGGTGGAATGCTCACCCGCGAGCCGGGTGGCCAAATCGAGCTCAGCACGCTGCCGCTCGACAACGCTGAATCCGCGGTTGTGGCTGGAACCACCGATCTCGATGAGCTCCACCGAACCGCTGGGAACGCCGGCCTTCTCTTGCTGGGAGAAGGAACCGACCCACTCCGCTCACCCCGCAGAACCCTTGACCATCCTCGGTACGCAGCGATGGAGTCCTACTTGGACCAGTGGGGTCTGGCGGGTCGCCAGATGATGTGCTCAACGGCATCGGTTCAGATCACCGTCGACGGTGGCCAATCCGACCAGCAAATCGCCGACCGCTGGAACCTCGTTCACTCGCTAGGTCCAACTCTGGTCGCAATGTTTGCGAACTCGCCGTTCGTCGCCGGACGAGCGACCGGCTGGAAGAGTACGCGGCAGGCCATCTGGTGGTCCATCGACCCAGCCCGCACCGCGCCGGCTCAAACGGCCACCCCGTGCCGGACGGCAACGCAGGCCAGTGAGATGTATGCCAGATACGCGCTGAACGCGCCCGTCATGGTTATCCAAAAGAATCAGCGTGACTGGTCGGCACCCCGAGGACTCACGTTCAGCGACTGGATCGGCGGACTTCATCGCATCCCTGAACTACGTTCACCAACCGCAGGCGATCTCGCGTATCACCTCACGACGCTGTTCCCACCTGTACGCGCACGCGGGGCATTTGAAGTGCGCTACATCGACTCCCAGCCCGACAACGACTGGATTGTTCCGACGGTCGTACTGAGCTCACTGCTCAACAACCCGGAGGCCACCGATTTCGCTAGCGAAGCAGTGGAACCCGTAGCGGCTGCCTGGGAGCGAGCGGCCAGATTCGGGTTAGACGACCCCGAACTCGCTCAAGCTGCACGCCGTTGTATGGAGCTCGCGCTTGGGTCTGTCGATGCCGTCGACGCGACACCAACGATCGCAACCACGGTCCGCGCGTTCGCCGACAGGCATACCGAGCGAAATCGGTGCCCGGCCGATGACCGGCTCGACCGTGGCCCATCGCCCGTTCAGAAAACCATCGCAGCACAAAGTCACCAAGACGCATCCGTCATATCGGTGGCAGATCAGGTCGCTAGGGAAACCAAACGATGACCGACCAGCTGAAAGACAAGATTGCGATCGGCCTTGACGCAGCCAGGAAGCGCACACGAGCGCTCACTGAATCCGTCGACAACGACGAGTTGGTTCAGCAGCACTCGCCGATCATGTCGCCACTCGTCTGGGACCTTGCGCACATTGGCAACCAAGAAGAACTGTGGCTACTACGCGACGTCGGTGGACGCGAGCCGGTCATGGGTACCCATATCGACCAGTTGTATGACGCCTTCAAACACCCACGACGTGACCGACCTCAACTACCCCTACTTTCACCTACCGAGTCGCGCGTCTATGTCGATGAGGTGCGCGCCAAAGTGTTGGACGTACTGGAAAGCACTCCGCTCGAAGGTCGAAAACTGCTCGACCAAGGGTTTGCCTTCGGCATGATTACCCAGCACGAGGCGCAACACGACGAGACGATGCTGGCAACACACCAGCTCCGCACCGGGCCGCCTGCTTTGACGGCTCCGCAGCCTCCCTCCCCAACGATCAATCCCGCAACGCTCCCGACGGAACAGTTCGTCGCAGCCGGATCATTCACCATGGGCACCTCCACGGAGGCCTGGGCGCTCGACAATGAACGACCAGCACATCAGGTGCACGTCGATGCGTTCTGGATCGACACATTCCCCATCACCAACGAGCAGTACATTTCGTTCATCGACGATGGCGGCTATGACCAACAGCGGTGGTGGAGCCAAGACGGTTGGAACCACGTCAACGACGCCAACTTGCGCGCGCCGCTGTTTTGGTACAAGGAAGGGGACGCCTGGTTTCGTCGTCGCTTCGGCTACATCGAATCCGTCCCACCAAACGAACCAGTGCAGCACGTGTGTTGGTTTGAAGCCGAGGCGTTCGCTCGATGGGCAGGTAAACGCCTTCCCACCGAGGCAGAATGGGAGAAGGCGGCGCGTCACGACCCCGGCACTGGTCGATCACGTCGATTCCCCTGGGGCGATGCCAGCGTGACCACCGAACATGCAAACGTGGGCCAGGAGTACCTGCAACCTTCGCCTGTCGGGTCTTACCCAGAATCCGCCTCGGCGTACGGGGTTCAACAACAGATCGGCGACGTCTGGGAGTGGACGGCCAGCGTGTTTACGGGGTACCCAGGGTTTGCCGCGTGGCCGTACGCAGAGTACTCCGAAGTATTCTTTGACATGGGTTTAAGGGTCCTGCGCGGCGGAGCTTGGTCGGTAGATCCCGTGGCGTGCAGGGGGACTTTCCGCAACTGGGACCTGCCGATCCGTCGACAGATCTTTGCCGGGTTTCGCTGCGCGCGCGACGCTGAAGGAAGCGCCTAACCATGTGCCGTCACATCGCCTACCTCGGCGAACCACGCTCACTGAGCAGCTTGCTCGTCGAGCCAAAGCACTCCCTGGTCCGACAGTCGTACGCCCCACGAGAGCAAAGACACGGCAAAGTCAACGCTGACGGCTTCGGCGTTGGTTGGTACGCCCCAGGCGACCCGGAGCCCGCGCGATATAGACAGGACACTCCTATCTGGTCCGACCCGTCCTTCCCCGATCTCGCGCGGGTCGTCAGGTCAACGGCGATCATTGCTGCCGTTCGCTCTGCTACCGCCGGTACCGCAGGCGGCGTCGAGGCTGCCGCTCCGTTTTCGGACAGCACCTACCTGTTTAGCCACAACGGCGCCATCGCCGGCTGGCCGGACCAACTCGCCGGACTGCTAGACAAGATTCCCGCTGACCGACTGGTCGACCTGGTTGCGCGCACTGATTCCGCGCTGATCTGGGCCATCGTCCAAGAGGCACTAGCGTCCGGCCTGTCACCGGACCGCGCACTCACCAGCACTGTTCAACAACTTCGTGCCGAGAGCGCTGGACGACTCAACCTACTGCTGCTCTCACGCCGGCAAATCTTCGCAACGCGGAGCGGAGACACCCTTTACCACCGAGAGCTCTCCGATGGCGTAGTCGTCGCGTCAGAGCCGTACGACGACGCACCCGGCTGGACCGCGGTACCGGAAGACAGTGTGTTGATTGCCACTCCTAGCCACATTGACATTCAGCCGATTCGTGCGGAGATGTGATGAACGACCGCTTTCGCCTAGATGTCCACCTGGAAGCAGACTTTGCAGGGAGGGCGCTCCGGCAGGACGTCCAACGAGCGCTAACGACGACACCAAAGTCACTTCCGCCCAAGTGGTTCTACGACAAGGTCGGAAGCGATCTATTCGAAGCCATCACCGAGCTGCCCGAGTACTACCCCACGCGGGCGGAAGCCGAAATCCTCACCACCCACGCGGCGGACATCGCCGATGCCTCTAAGGCCACCATGCTCGTCGAGCTCGGGTCGGGTTCCTCGACAAAAACGAGACTGCTGCTGGACGCACTGCAAGAAAAAACGAAGCTTCGTCACTACGTCGCGCTCGACGTAAGTGCTAGCGCATTAACCAGCGCCGGAAACTCGCTGCTTGCCGACTACCCCGACCTGCACGTTCACGGTTTGGTGGCAGATTTCGACCATCACCTGGACTTGATCCCCGCGCATGACCAGCGACTGATCGCTTTCCTTGGAGGCACTATCGGAAACTTCGAACCAGGCGATCGTCAGCGTTTCCTGCGTGAGGTTCGCAACCAGATGACTCGCCGCGACTTCTTCCTGCTCGGCACGGATCTGGTCAAGTCGCCGGACGTTCTGGTGCCTGCGTACGACGACTCACAGGGAGTAACAGCGGCGTTCAATCGGAATGTCCTGGCTGTCATCAATCGCGAGCTTGACGCAGACTTCCCAGTGGCGGATTTCGAACACATCGCGGTTTGGGACAGCGAGAACGAGTGGATAGAGATGCGCCTGAAAGCGCCACGTGCTCTGCAGGTTCAAGTGCGTGCCATCGAGCTAGAAGCTACCTTCGACGCCGGCGAGCAGATGCGAACCGAAATTTCGGCAAAGTTCCGCCATGTCGGGTTGAACGACGAAATGCGGCAGGCGGGCTTCCACGAGGC
>DATKIY010000182.1:0-4838 GCA_035543875.1 Actinomycetes bacterium
CGGCGGTCACGGCAGCTTGCACCGCGTCGGACAAACCGGTGAGGGTCAAAACATTTGTGTAGGCAAAGCCGGTGCTTCCGCCAGCGGTCACGCGTACCCCGGCTCCCGCGTCAAGGTCGCTGCGAATTTCCGCAACAGAACCTCCATCGAGCCGAATGGTCAGACTGTCTCGGCGTTCGACGAAGATTTCTGCCCAGGCTCCACCGCGTCGCAACGCCTCTTGCAGCACTTTGGTCGCATCGCCCTCATCCAGCAGTGAGGGCACCTGCTCGCGCAACAACGCTAGATCCACTCGGCTGAGAGTCGGTCCTGCATGGCAGTACTCAGTGCCTCCGTCACCTCTGGATGCTCACCTTGCAACAACCTGATTGCATCGCCGTGCAGGACCCATAGCACCATCGGCGACGCTGCCGTGATGGTGGCGGTTCGCATTCCCTTCCCAAGAAGCGCGATCTCGCCAAAGAAGTCTCCAGGGCCGAGGAGGCGTATTAAGCCTCGGCCACGTTGAGTTGCGGTTGCGCGACCGCTGTCAATCACGTAGAGGTCTAGACCTGGAGTGCCCTCAGCAACGATGCGTTCACCTGCGTCGAACTCGGCGACATCGAATCGAGGAGCCAGGCGTTCCTGGGCGTGGGTGTCGAGAGAAGCGAGCAGAGGCACGCGACTCAGGTCGTCTGCCGTGGGTTGGCTCATCTGAACCTCCAGCACTTTCGAACCGTCGGCCCATCGTGGACCATGTCGCGGGATTCGTACATCTTCGGGCGGCCAACCTTGGCTCCCTCTGCCGTCCGATGGCGATTAGCCTAGGGTGCTCGGGTGCGGCTGAACTTTCTAGGAGTCCGCGGTTCGACTCCTGCTCCCGGTGAGGCGTTCGTCAGATACGGCGGGAACACTTCGTGCGTCGCCGTTACCGCCACTGGTGATTCCCGTCCAAGCTTGGCCCTTGACGCAGGAACCGGACTGCGAGCGCTTACCTCCCTGCTGAACTCTGGACCCTATGAAGGCTCGATTCTGCTGAGTCACCTCCACTGGGATCACATGCAAGGATTGCCCTTCTTCACCGCTGGCGACCGAGATGATGCCGACGTCAGGCTCTACCTCCCAGCCCAGGACGGACGTAGCGGCGAAGACCTACTCAGTCAGGCGATGTCGCCACCTGCATTCCCCATTACTCCGGCAGGCCTTCGCGGGACGTGGAAGTTCGAGGCAATCGAAGCTGGGACCCAAGACATCGAGTCCTTCACGGTTACAGCCGCCGAGATCCGACACAAAGGTGGGCGCACGTTCGGATACCGCGTCAGCGACGGCGCCACTGACATCGCCTACTTACCGGACCACATCGCGCGTGGAGGTGTGACCGCCGGACTTGACGCAGTTATTCGTGGTGTTGACCTGTTGATTCACGACGCGCAGTTTCTGGACCCCGAGCGTCGCCTGGCGGACGACTACGGACACTCCACCGTCAACGACGCCATCGAACTCGCCGACACCTTAGATGCCAAAAGTCTCCTGCTGTTCCATCACTCACCCGTACGCACAGACGACCAACTGGACGCCATAGTCGCGAGCCTCGATCCCCCGTTACCAGTTGAGATGGCATACGAGGGACAGGTACTGGACTTATAACAGTCGCTTTTCGCATGCCATTGGGTCCGGTCATTTGCGTTCCTAGACGGGAAGTTGCGACTTCGAGGTTCATCTGGGTAGTCACATGCCCTAGCCTGACGTCATTGCTTGACGCGGAACATCGACCGAGACCCCCTGGGGGCTACCGTGGCCGAGTGGCCGTGTGCGGCCTGCAACGGCGGCAATCCCGACGGGACGCGGTTTTGCGGGCACTGTGGAGCCCGTCGCACTGCCGGGGTCGACCGTGGCGAGGAACGTCGGCTGGTCACCGCGTTGTTCGCTGACCTGTCCGGTTTCACCTCTCTTATGCAGACGGGCGACCCGGAGACCGTAGCCGCGGTAATCGACCCACTCGTTGCATCGCTTTCGGACACGGTTGCGAGGCTCGGTGGAACCGTCGAGAAGTACGCTGGCGATGCGGTCCTTGCCGTTTTCGGTGCGCCGATCGCGCACGAGGACGACGCAGCACGGGCATTGCGCGCATCCATGCACATGCACGGCATTGTCTCTCGCTACCCAGAAAGCCAGGGACAACCGCTGACGCTGCACGTCGGAGTCGACTCGGGATGGACCATCGTGCGCTCGTTCGGTGGCGCCGGTCGCGTTGACTACGGAGCCCTGGGTACCGCGATCATCACTGCACAGCGCTTGGAGTCGCAAGCACCTCCCCAGGAGACGTTTGTTGGTGACGTGACGCATTCGCTCACCAGCCGAGCATTTGCATTTGAACCACTCGACCCTCTGACTCTGAAAGGAATCCCAGAACCGGTTCCTGCGTGGCGGCTACTCGAAGAGTCGGCATCCGACGAGCGAACCACTGAGCTGATCGGCCGCGAACACGAGATGTCGGAACTCGTCGGCGACCTCAACGTTGCCGCCCAGAAACTTGGTCGGATTCGGGTCATCATCGGTGAGCCCGGCGTCGGGAAGTCTCGGATGGTGCAAGAACTCGCCAATAGAGCAACGGGTGACGGCTTCACTGTGCTGAAAGTGAGTTTCGCTGAAGGTGCTGAACGCCCATATCAAGCCTGGCTGGATGCGTTCTCGGTGCTTTTGGCTGATCGACCGGAACTCATCGAAGTGCTGGCCGGCATGAACGAGCAGCCACTCGACCCGGAGCTCCTGCACACGGGACTCCGTGCGTCTGGTCTGAGCGGCTTGGAACGTGCGGCTACCGAAACACCAATCCTGCTGGTCGCCGAAGACCTTCACTGGTCTCCGAGCATCGATCTGGACTTATTGAGCTATCTGGCCGGACGGATCGGCGGAATGCCCGTTTGCATAGTCGCTACTAGCCGACGTGGACCGAACGTACTGGCGGAGAAGATTCCCGAAGTTAGGACACTCGAAATCGATGTCCTGACCGACGAAGGCATTGCCACGCTGGCGGAGGCTTTGCTTGGAGCGCCGTTGGAGTCCGAGTCAGCACGAGCGCTGGCTCGCTACTGCGGTGGTAACCCACTGTTCTGCCACCAAATGCTTTTGTCGCTCAGCGAGCGCGGGGACGTTGTCGGCGACACAGAACTTCGGTTCACGTCTGTCGATGTACTAGCCGACCTACCGCCAACTGTCGAGGGACTCATGGCGGCGCGACTCGACCTGTTGCCGCCGGAAGCTGCGCAACTTGCCTCGGTGATGGCCGTTGCGGGCCAGGCGGTTTCTCGTCGTTTGCTTCGCGCAATTGAGGAGCAAGCACTCCACGGCGACCTGGACGGTTCACTCAACGCGTTAGCAGCACAGGGTTTCGTCACTGATGTCAGCCAGCCAGTCGTACGGTTCTCGCACGCGCTCATCAGGCAGGCCGCAGGGAACCGCCTGACTTCTCGTAGTCGCGCGGAGACCCACGCAGTCCTGGCGGACGCTGCGCTCGAGGTGTACGGGGAGACCGATGAAGGACTTGCGCTGCGAGCCCGTCATCTGGCCGGGTCCGGCAACCGCGAGTTGGCAGTGCCAGCACTACGTCGAGCCGCGGAGGTGCAGCGACGAGTCTTCGCCAACGGTGAAGCGTTATCCCTACTCGAGCAAGCTGTGAGCCTTGCGGAAGCCGACACCGAGGAGCTGCGCGACCTGCTGCTCGAGGCTGCCGACCTGTCCGAGTTGCTCGGACAATACGAACAGGCTCTGCGCTGGTACGAACAAGCTGGGGACCTATTGGGCGCATGGGTCGGTCGAGCCGAAGTGCTACGCAAGACTGGTCGCTTCGACGAAGCGCAAGAAATGGCGATCGCCGGGCTGAACCGGTTCTCCGAGCAGCCAACGGCCACAGCTGCCTTGCTGTTGCAGAATGGCCACGCTCGACTATCCGCGGGTGAGTACGCCGAAGCCGCTGATGTTCTCGCCGAAGCTCTAAACCAAGCACCTGCATCGGGAACGCTGCGAACGACGATCCAGGTGCACCTTGCCGATGCCCTGGCGATGCTCGGTCGAACCGAAGAGGCGTTGAGCTACGGCGAGAGCGCATTGGCCGCCGCAACAGCAGTCGCAGAGCAGTCGCCGCGTCTGGCTGTGACTGTGGCCCGGGCACAAGGCGGAGTGCTCCAGGACGCCGACCGTTGGGAAGAAGCGGCGGTGACCCTAAGACAAGGCCTGGACCTTGCCCGTCGACTCGGGGATATTGAGGAACAAGGCGCTTGTCTGATCAATCTCGGGCTTTGCGACCTCCATTTCGAGCGATACGACGATGCCGTCGCATGTTTCGAAGAAGCCGTCTCATTGTTCGAGCAGATCGGTCATGCCACGGGTTGCCTCGTTGGCTACGGAAACCTTGCGACCGCGTTCGCGCAACTTGGACGAGTCGATGAGGCACTCACCTCGGCCGACCATGCAGAGCGACTGGCTAGCAAACTTGGTGACCAGTTCACCACGCTCGACGTTGCTTTGACGCGCGCCGAAATCCTCATCAGTTTGGGTCGAGCAACCGAGGCGGTTGCCATCGCCGAGGAGGCGGCGGAAGCGTTCCGCAGCCTGGGCGTCCCGGCGCAGATGCAGCGAGCTTTGGACTTGGCCGAACGCGGACGCTCGGCCTAGTCCAAACTCAGCTCAGCGGAACCTCGTCGCCCCAGACACGTCCGAGTCGATCGGGATCGGCACACATCCAGCGTCCGGAGCTGAGTCCAAAACCGTCCCATTCGACTTGCTCGTCGTGATGACGATGCAAACGACGCCAGCTGGGCCGGGGTAAGGAAGTGACGCGCCGAACTGCACCCGCGGCG
>DATKIY010000183.1:0-9705 GCA_035543875.1 Actinomycetes bacterium
GTCGTGCGATCGCATCGAGTGGCGATAGACGCCGTGACAGAAGAGCGAGTGGCAACGACCAATGAGTCCGCGCGGTCATTGGTCGCGCGAGGAACGGCGTATACGACCAGCACGGCAGCTGCGACCAACGGAACGAGGACAAGCACGCCGAGGACGAGCGCGAGCCGACTGCGCAGCGTCATGCGGCCTCCTCCGCGTTTCTGGCCACCGACGCCCTTGGCCGTGACGGGCGTCCCACGCCAGATCTGCTAGGTCCATGATGGGACCGTGACCCTTTCGGACCACTCACCCACCCCGAGCAAGGCTGATCTGCGCGCCAAAGCTCGCAATCGGCGTGCCCAGCGGTCAGAGGCCGACAGGGTGGCTTTCGGCCATCGACTGGCCGAGGTTGAGCATCCAGCGCTGGTTGGTGCAGATGTAGTCGCCTTATTTCGCGGTGTGGCCGATGAACCGGACACTCAACCCTTGATCAACAAGCTCCACGGCCGGGGTGTGCGGGTGCTCTTGCCGATTGTGATGCCCGACTGGTCACTCGACTGGGCCGAGTACGTGGGAGACGACGCGCTGACGTCGACTGCATACGGCCTGCTGGAACCAACTGGCCCACGACTCGGAGCGGCCGCGATTGCGGAGTCGGACGTCGTGCTGGTCCCGGCCATGTCGATAGACGCAGACGGTCGCAGGCTGGGGCAGGGCGCCGGATGCTACGACCGAGCGCTGTTGTTTGTTCCAACCACGACACCGGTCCTTGCGATTGTGTACGACGACGAAAAGCTCGACGACCCGTTGCCAGAAGAAACTCACGACCGACGGGTAGACGGCGTCTTCATCTAGGTCACGGCGCGGTTGTTGCTTCCTTGCCAAACTGTGTCTACGAGTTGCCCAACGCATTGGTCACTGCCCATCCCATCCATGCGCCAACAAAACAAACCAGAACCGAACCGAGCACGTTGAGCAAACTGAGAAGTCGTGCTCCGTCTTGGGTGAGTCGGTAAGTCTCCCAGGCAAACGAGCTGAACGTCGTCAGCGCGCCACAAAAACCGATGCCTACGAGCAGGTAGGCGCGAGCATCCGTCGCGTACTCGGCGACGAGCGCACCGAGGACTACCGAACCGAGCACGTTCGCGGTGAGCGTCCCCCACGGAAACAGCGCCGCTCCGCGTTGTTGCCATAACCGATCAATCCACCAACGAAGTGGTGCACCGACAGCTGCTCCCATAGCAACGAGCAACGTGTTCAAGGGTGCGCGTGGCCGGCGTCGTCACGGTCGTACGTGCCTACGTAGCGCACAACCTCAACATCGTCGAGGATCACCAGTCCCCCTTTGACGACTTCGTCAATGTGGGGAAGGAAAGTTCGGATCTTGTTGGCCTCGTCAACGATGGTGATGACAATCGGTAGATCACTGGACAGGGACACAAGGCGCGAGGTGTGGAGGATTGATCGGCGCCCAAAACCTTCAAGCCCGCGAACCACAGTGGCGCCAGCCAACCCGGCTTCCCGGGCGCGGATCACGATTTCGGAATGAACGGGTCTGTGGTGCCACGTGTCGTCTTCGCCGACGGTGATCGTCAAGCGAAGGGCTCGGCCAACAAGTTCAGTCACGGCACTGCCTCACTCGTTCCTGTTCGCCCCGTCTATGCTTCCCGATCGAACGATATTCCTCGCTAGCTGCCATCAACTCGAATGAGTCGCCGAGTGAGCGTCGCAGACATCCACACGGCGATCAATCCGGCGACCACGCTGATGCCAACGTACAGACTCGCCTGCCCCACGGCACCGTCATCTGTCATCAGTAACGCCTCAACCGCAAAGGCAGAGAAAGTCGTAAAGCCACCGATCACGCCTACCGCGACCAGGGGACGCAGCCACCACGACGTCGTGGGACCTTCGAGCGTCCACACCAAGAACGCTCCGATCAGGGCGCAGCCCAGCACGTTGACTGACAGGGTCGCCCAAGGAAACTGCGGCGCCTCCCATGGCCAGATGAGGTCGGCGCCGTATCTTGCCAACGCACCAGCTGCACCTCCGACGGCAACCAGTCCGGTCGTCGCCAGGTCTCGACCATTCACGTCCCCACGGTAGGCCCGTCGATGCCGCTGCTTGCTCAATAGGGACGAAACTGCACCTGTGCCGTACGATTGGCACTCACCGCTACGAGTGCCAGCCGGTGATCGACCCTCTTCGGCCGTCAAGGGAGCAAGTTCGTGCCCACGTACTCCTACGTTTGCACCGAGTGCGCCCATGATTTCGACACCGTTCAGGCCATTACTGACGCCACGCTCACCACCTGTCCGCAGTGTGGTGGCGTGCTGCGCAAGGTGTTCCATCCCGTCGGCGTTGCCTTCAAAGGCTCGGGTTTCTACCGCACCGACAGCCGAGCGGGCTCCGGGAAGGACGGGAAGGAATCGTCCGACGGAGCCAAGCCAGCAGCCGCTAAGACGGAGCAAGGCTCGGACTCTGGTTCTAAGTCTGACTCTGACTCCGGCTCTGGAAAAGACTCGGGCAGTTCGAAATCGACATCAGACAAGAGCAAGGGCGACTCCGGGTCGTCTGGCAGCGGCTCGTCAAGCGCGCCTGCCAAATCTGCTCCAGCGACTTCCAGTTCCTCGCCTTCGTCAAAATAGCTCGCGCGGCCCTAGCCCGTACCTGTGGATGGGCCAGTCTCCCCCACGTGAACCGCACTACGGTGCCCAGACATGGCGGCAACTGTGTCCCGGCGTTGGCTGCGCCAAACTCTCGTACGACATCGACGAACACTGTCAGCTGCATGCGCCTTTCTGGCAGTGTTGTTCGCCTTGTCGTCACTGACGCGTCCGCCTAGTAGTGACGACTTGGGGGTCGTCCAACGTTCGGCCGGTGACGGCACCGAGCGTGTAGAGACTTCACTTGCGAGCGCCGGGCTGGTCGCTGCACCCGTTCGACTAGCTGACGCAGATGCTGCTGCGCTACTTCAACCGGGAACGCACGTCGATCTGATCGCTGCCGACGGCCGCGGAAAGGCGGTGGTCGTGGCAGACACGGTGGAGGTGCTCGAAGTGCCAAGCCCTGACGAGGGATCCTTGGGCGGCGGCAGTTTTGGCGGAGCGCTAGTTGTCTTGGCCGTTACCCCGACGCAAGCCACCGATCTCGCGGCCAGCGCTGCCGTGGGTCCACTCTCGGTAGTGCTGCACGGGTAGGTCCGTTACGGTGCCGAAGTGAGTTTCGGCGACGAACCCCCGTCGCCCAGCACGGAGAGGAAGCGACCATGAAGGGCTTCGTCGACTTCATCCGCAAGGGAAACCTGATTCAGCTGGCAGTCGCGTTCATCATGGGTGTCGCGTTTGCAGCAGTAATCAACTCATTTGTCACCAACATGGTGTCCCCGTTACTCGGTCTGATCGGAGGAGTCGACTTCACAAAGGAGGGGACCTGCATTAGCGGAACCTGCACCGTCACCGTTGATTCGACGACGGGTGCAGTCAGTGGCGGCGACGGTGTGTTCCTCGCCTGGGGCGCGTTCCTCACCGCGCTGATCACATTCGTCACCATCGCACTGGTCATCTACTTCGTCGTACTTAAGCCCTATGAGAAGTTGGAGGCTCGCCTAGCCAAGGACAAGGACGCCGATGTTTCGCCGACCGAAATCGAGCTGCTGACGCAAATCCGCGACTCACTGCAAAACCAAGGCGGCACCTCCAAGACAGGCGCCGATCTGAGCCGACCAAGCTAGCGCGTTTGCTCAGAGCGCGGAGTCTCCTAGTTCCGACGCCGTCACGAGCGCGGTAACTCGAGCCAGCCGTGAGCGCGTCGCGTCGTCGAGTTGGTCGACCATCACCGAGACACCGGCGAACGTCGCACCGGACTGCTCAACGAGTGAACAAACTCCCAGCGCTTGACTTCCACGCTCCGCCCAGTCGTCTACTAGCAGGACGCGCTCGTCAGGCTTGAGGACGGCTTGCATGCGTAGCGTGTAGGTGAGCCCTCGATAGTCAGGTTCGGTACGAATAGAGCGTTTAGGTCCAGGCAGCATGCCATCGGTCTTGCGCACCGCGTGGAAACCAACACCGAGCTTGGCGGCGACCGCACCGCCTAGTAAGAAACCTCGCGCCTCAATCCCAGTGACCGCGGTGATGCCGCTTGAACGCCATGGTTCGACGAGCCCGTCCACGACTGCGGCGAGCGAGGGGCCGTCGTTGAACACTCGCCAGACGTCTGCGTGCCCGCTACTCCATTTGAACCGTTCCAGCAAAGCGCGACGAGCGACGTCGATAACCGAATCAGTCGCCATGGTGGGGTGGAACGTCACGCAAGAAGCGTTCGAGATCGTCCGGGTCATCGGATTCACGGTCGGCTGGGTCGGCTACATCATCCGATGTCTGCTCAGGCAGTAGCGGCTCGTCTGCCGGTGGACCCTCGCTCATGAAGTCACCATAAGTCGTCGAGTTCCGAAGTGAAGGTCGCCTAACTCGCGCGACGTCCTACGTACTCGTCAACCAGCGCTACAAGTCGATCGCCGTCGAACGAACCTTCGTGTCCCGCGTGAACAATCTGGGCAGGAACTTTGGCAAGGCGTCGCATCGAATTTACGTAGTCACCGATGTTCGACTCCGGCAGCTCATCGAGCAACTCACCTTCGTAGACCATGTCACCGGTAAACAGCACCCCCGTCTCTGCCTCAAACAGACCTGCTGACCCTGGTGTGTGCCCGGGTAGATGCATCACCTCAAACATGCGATCACCCAGGTCGATGACGTCGCCATCATGAGCACGCTTTGTTGGTGGCGCCGCGATCGTGCGGTATGAAGCCATGTTGTAGCCCGCGTAGGGCAGCGCGTCTATCAAGTAGTCCGGAGCGACCCCAGTTGGGGAGTCTGCGGCCAGCGCCGCTGTGAATGACGCAGATAACTCCGACGTGATGAGCGTGGCTTCTTCGGGCTGTTCGAGTGCGTAAGCCTCGGCGGCGTGCGCCCAGCGGTCGGTGAACTCATGCGCACTACCCGTGTGGTCGTAGTGCCCGTGCGTGACGAACACGATCGGCTCACGCTCAAACAGCTCAGGAAACGCGCCACGCAGACTCGCAATGCCCATTCCGGTGTCAACGAGCAGATCTCGATCTCGACCTTGGACGTGCCAAATATTGGCCCGCAGGAACGGATCCACCGCCGGTTCCAGGATTCGCGTCACCCCGTGACCGAGTTCTTCGCTGGTGAACCAGGGGTCCCGCACGGGGAGCACAGCCATCGCTGCGGAGGCATTCATGCAGGTCAGGCTGTCACCTGAGACCCTCGAGCGCCAGCCATTCGACAATGATTATCGTTTGAAATGTGCCAGACACGCTCATCGTTCGGGGTGGGCGTCCCGCAACTACGGGCATCCAGGCGCAACACTCGGGTGAGATAGGTCACGCGCGACGCCACGAATGGTCAGCGTGCGGCCGAGATTTCAGCAGGTAACGTCGTGAACTGTCCACCAGAACGCAGCTCAAGGAGACGCATGAACCGCACCGAACTCGTCCAGGCCGTCGCCGAGCGCGCTGGCGTCTCGAAGTCCGACGCCGACTCGGTCCTTAGCACCTTGGCCGACGTCGTTGGCGAGACCATCGCCAAGGACGAAAAGGTCAGCATCCCAGGCTTCCTGACGTTCGAGCGGGCCTTCCGTGCCGCGCGAACCGCACGCAACCCGCAGACCGGCGAAGAAATCAAGGTCGCCGCAAAGCACACCGCCAAGGTGAGCGCCGGTAGCGCCCTCAAGAAGGCCGCAGCCGGCTAACCAACCAGAGCTTCACCTCAGCGCAGGGGTTGCGACCGCAAGGTCGTCGCCCCTGCGCTGTTTTAGTAGGTACTCGAACCTTTTGACCTACTCGAACGTCAGCATGACTCGATCCATCACCGGCTCATATCCCAGTCTGGTGTAGATGCCGTTCGAGGTCGGGTTGGCCTGGTCGGTGAACAACACTGCGTCGGACCCCTCATCGACGATGCTGCGGCTCAGCGCATACGTCAGCGCCTCGGCGTAGCCTCTGCCTCGCTGATCACGTGGCGTAAAGACAGGCCCAATTCGGGCAACTCCAGAGATGGCGGGGGTGCGACTCGCCAGCGACACCGGTTCACCGTCGGAGTTGCACCATAACCAGATGCCCTCGTCGGCAAGTCTGAGTTTCACATTCGGTTCAACATTCGCCATCGGTCCGTGGACCTCTACACCGAAACGGACATACCAATCCACCGCCAACGCGAAGTCGTCGTCGGTCGCCAGTCGGGCACGTCCTTCGACTTCTCGTTTCGGCGGGATAAGCGATCCGAGCTGAAATAACCGCAACGCGTCATGAACGAGTACCCGTTGCTCCGAAAGCGACCGCCAGATAACAGCAAACGTTGCAGCCAGCTCGGTGGGTCCGTTAACCCCAGCGAGCTCAACCTGCCGATCCCGAAGCCCTACGGCTAGCGAGGGGAGCGTGCTTTCCTCCACGCAATCCAGCAGCAACGGCCAGGGAGGTGTGATGGACGCACACCCAGTTACGTTACCGACAGAATCGGTCCACCAGCCGAATAGCTCTGGTGGGTCAAGCGGCGTTGCACGTCGCCGAGCCGAGTCGATGACATTGACACCAATCGTGTGGCGCGAGGCGTCGGCGCGTAGCAGCCCGCCAGCGGCGTCGTCGTACTCAGCTACGTCGTGCGAGAAAGTCCAAGCCATATCTCAGCATTGCGGACAGCGACGCCGTTTGCACGTCAATTTCTGCTGGTCCGCGACGAGTCCGCTCTCAGGGGTTCGTCGCAGTGATGAGCCACGCCGACGATCCAAACCACACTCCGTCGCCTTCGTCGTGCGCGACCATCACTTCTCGAAGCTGCTGAAGCGCCCGGCCCTTCTCCTCCGACGAAAGTGGTTCCAGCATCCCCCGAGTGAAGCCCAAGCTCGTTACGAAGTCATAGGCATTGTCGACATCAGTACCGAACTTGAATGGCTGGGCAACTGGCTTCAGTTGAATGTCTCCGAATCCGGCGGCGCCGAGAACCTCGCGACCAAACTCTGGATCAGCCAAGCCGAACGGCCCGGGGACACTAACGGGTGGGGTGGGCAGCGCTCGTTCGAGCGCGAGGGCTTCGCGCAAGGCTCCCAGCCATTCATTGCCTTCGAGCCCTTGCCACACCAGCAATGTCAGGCGGCCCCCGGGTAAGAGTGCTCCTCGGATGTTGGCAAATGCGGCGGATGGGTCGCCAAAGAACATGGCACCAACGCGGCTAATGGCGCAGTTAAACCTCTCGCCGGCAAACGTATACGTCTGCGCATCAGCTTGTTCGAAGGTGACGTTGGAGAGATGTTCTTCTTTGGCTCGGCGACGAGCTAGGTCGAGCATCGCGCTGGAAAGGTCAAGACCTAAGACCCGACCGCCGCTGGCGATCTTCGCCGCCTGACGGCTGGTCTCGCCGCTGCCGCAGCCGATGTCCAGCACGTTGTCAGCCGTTTCGATCCGCGCTGAGTCGAAGAACTCTCGCGCGTAGCGCGTCATGGCAGCGTTGTACCGCTCCTCATGCTCGGCCCAGTGGGTCCCGTCCGGGCCATCCCAGAATTCCAGCTGCTCTTCATTCGCTGTGCTTAGTGACATGATTTCGCCCTCTCAGCCACTATAGTCCCTTTGGGACTATTGAATTACTCCTAGGAGCCGCCGATGTCAAGCCCGCCAAGGCTGACGACGACCTCGTACAGCCTGCTCGGCCTCCTGGCAATCCAACCCTGGTCTGCCTATGACCTGGCGAAACAGATGGATCGAAGCCTCAGCCGCTTCTGGCCACGAGCTCGAAGCAAGATTTATGAAGAGCCGCGCAAGTTGGCGAGCCTGGGATTGGCGCGGTCGACGACCAAGCGCGCGGGGCTGCGTGAGCGGACCGTGTACACGATCACGGCGAAGGGACGACGAACGCTCGCTGCATGGCTGGAACGTCCGTCCGAACCGCCAGCGTTCGAGTCCGAGCATCTCCTCAAAGTTTTCTTTGGGGAGCACGGCACGACGGCGGACATCGAATCAACTCTGGGCCAACTCCGAGAGTGGGCTCTGGACCAGAGGGGGCAAAGCATCGCCGTAGGTCGGGAGTACCTAACGCGTTCCGGTCCGTATCCGGAACGCTTGCCTATTCACACCCTCACCGGCCGGTTTCTCACCGACTACTACGAACTGCTCGCCGACTGGAGTTCGTGGGCAACGACGGTTGTCGAATCCTGGCCGGACGATCCGCGTGACGCTGAACCGGACTGGGCACTCGTCGAGCAGGTTGCCCGTCGCCGTCCACGCACCTGAGCTGCGCGATGCAGCCATCCCAAAGTTGATCAACGAGTCCAGGCCAGTAGCTCGTCGACTTCCCACGCATTGACAATGCGGTCAGGGGTGACACCTGATTCGATCGCTCGTGCACATCCGTATGGCTGCCAAGCGAGTTGACCAGGTGCATGTGCGTCGGTGTCGATGGAGAACATGCAGCCGCGTTCAACCGCCAGCGTCATCAAGCGACTGGGCGGGTCCCTGCGCTCGGGCCGACAGTTAATCTCCACCGCGACGTCGAACTGCCGGCACGCCTCAAAGATCAGATCAGCATCGAAAGTCGACTCGGGTCGTTTCCTGTCTCCGGTCACCATTCGCCCTGTGCAGTGCCCGAGCACGTCGACGTTCGGGTTCGCGATCGCGCTGACCATGCGCGCTGTCATTGCATCACTGTCCATTCGCAGCTTGCTATGCACAGACGCGACGACGACATCCAACTGCGCCAACAAGTCAGGTTCTTGGTCGAGCTGGCCGTCGTCGAGGATGTCGACCTCAATGCCCGTGAGTAGTCGGAAGGGAGCGAGCTTCGCATTGACTTCTGCGACAACGCCCAACTGTTTGCGGAGCCGCTCCGGGGTCAGGCCATTCGCCACCGTGAGCCGGGGAGAGTGGTCGGTCAAGACGGCGTAGGAGTGGCCAAGCTCCATTGCGGTGCGCGCCATCTCTTCGATGGGGCTGCCGCCGTCACTCCAGTCGGAGTGAACATGTAGGTCGCCCTTCAACGCGTCCAACAGCACGGTTCCTGACCCAGCCGAAGGAGCTGGCTTGGCCTCAAGTTCGGCCAGATACGCGGGAATCGACCCACCGGCCGCCTCCATAAACACCGCTGACGTTTTGGGGCCAATGCCGTTGAGGTCCGTGAGTCGACCGGTTGCCGCCCGATCCGTCAGCTCAGCTGCTGGCAGTTGCTCAAGAACCGACGCCGCAGTACGAAAAGCCTTGACGCGATACGTCGGAGCGAGCTCGCGCTCAAGTAGAAACGCAACGCGGCGCAGTGCGCTGAGCCCGACGTCCAATTCCACGTCAGTCACCATGCCTCGTCACGCACCGGATGACAACCAGTGCTCCAGCCAGTCAAAGCGTTGTTTTAGAATTGAGTCTTTGCCTATCGAGCGAAAGGGTTTTTTGTGAATCGGGTGTTGATTTCAGTGGGGGCATCTGTTGCCTTGTCCGCCGCTGCCTTAGCCGGCGCCGCCACAGGCGTGGTTGCCGCGGAGCAGGAGACGACGACTGTGAAAGCTGCTGACTCGACCGGTGACCGTCCAGGGCATCCCTATGCATCTCTCACGCAAAAGGACGGCGACAAGGCAGGTTGCGATCTCTTGGTAACCCCACCGACGGCCCTCGATCCGGGCTTCGACCAGCGGTCGTACGTGCGCTGCCATCACTCGTGGACCTCGATC
>DATKIY010000184.1:0-14002 GCA_035543875.1 Actinomycetes bacterium
AGGCGTAGTCCCGTCTGAGGTCGACGAGCTCGGCGACGGAGAAGGAGACGGCGTCTCGGTCGGAGCAGGCTCGGTTGGTACCTGTAGCCCCAACTCGGCCGCTGCTCGTTCGGCTCTGCCAAGGGCCTCTGAAAGCGCCGCCTGCGCTTCGCCGTATGCCGCGAAATCGCCTTCGGCCAGCGCTGCCTGACCATCTTCATATGCGGCACTCGCGTCGTCCAGCGCCTGCGTCAGCCGCTGTTGGGCGTCATTACTGCCGTTCTGCCCATTGCTGCCGTTCCCGTTGTTGCCATGGTTGCCGGTCGCCTCGCCGAAGAAGACTGCAAGCGCCTGCTCATAGGTGTCTTCGAACGCGATCTGCGATCCAAAGGAAACCAACACCTTCTGCAGCAATGGATACGACGAACCACTACTCGCTCGCACATACACCGGTTCCACGTACATCAACCCGCCGGCAACTGGAAGCGTGAGCAGGTTACCCAATTCAACCGTAGAACCACCGCGACGCAGCAAACTCAGATTTTCGGCCACATTCGTATCGGCCTCAAAGTTGTTCTGCATCAAACTCGGGCCAGGAACCGCCGAGTCTCTGGGCAGCTGGAGAACTCGCATCTGACCATAACCGGCCGATGTCGCATCGCTGTTCACAGCGACAAACGAAGCCAACGTTTCACGCTTGACTGGTGCATAGGTGCTGGTCAGCGAGAATTCCGACGTATCGGTCCCAGGCATACGCAAAGTGAGATAGTACGGCGGCTGCGGAACGGCAGTCAGAGTCTCGGCGGTTGGGTCCGTGGGCACCTGCCAGTTGTCCTGCGCGCCGTACCAAACTCCCGGGTCTTCTACGTGGTAGCGGGCGTAGATTTCGCGCTGCACCTTGAAGCCGTCTTCCGGGTAGCGCAGATGCGCAAGCAGATCAGGGCTGATTTCCGTCTTCGGTTGCACGGTGCCTGGGAAGACCTTTTCCCACGTTTGGAGAACCGGGTCCGTTTCGTCCCATGCGTAGAGAGTTACCGCTCCGGTGTAGGCATTAACCGTGGCCTTCACGGAGTTGCGGATGTAGTTGATCTGAGCCTGCCTCTGGTCAGGCGTTGTACCGGCTTGAAGCGTTAGCGAGTCAGTCGTTACATCACCAAATGACTCGCGTTGAGAATAAGGGTAGTTGTCGAGGGTGGTGTAGGCGTCGACGATCCAGACCACTTGTCCGTCTACAACGGACGGATACGGATCGGCATCAGTCGTCAACCAAGGCGCAACTTCCTCCACGCGATCTCGTGGGTCGCGGTTGTAGAGAATCTGGGACTCGGCATTGATGCTGTCTGACAGGAGAATGTTCGTCTCCTGGAACTTCCACGCGTATGCGATCCGGTTGAAGAACGACCCGATGGGCACTCCCCCATTACCTTCGTAGGTGTAGGTCTGCTGGCCATTTTCTCCTGTGCTATCGGGGTAGTCGAGTTCGCGCGGCGTTGCATCAGCGGGCGCACCGACAATCGAGTACTCCGGGGAGTCCTCACCGAAGTAGATGCGCGGTTCCTTGATGTCCAGAACTCCTTTTGGCGGAATGTTTTGCTCCGCCCAGACCGGCTCGCCATCGGGTGTGACTTGATTGCCGTAAGCAGCAACGACGCCGAACCCATGCGTGTAGGTCAGGTGATCGTTGATCCAGTTTCGTTGTCCCTCGGGAACGCCGTCCAAGTTGATTTCCCTGGGCGCCACCACGACGTTCTCTTGTTTGCCGTCGATGTTGTAACGGTCGACGTCGAGTGGATCTGGGAAGGAGTAGTAGGCACGAATCTGCTGCAGCTGGTCGAACGTTGGGGAAATCCTTGAGGGGTCCATCAGGCGGACGTTCTTAATCGTTGAACGGTCCTTTACGACTGCACTGGGTTTTGGATTCAACTGTGCCGGATATTCATCCGTGATGACGTTGTCGAGACCATACGCCTGTTTGGTCGAGTCAATATTTCGCTGAATATATGGGCTCTCTTTGTCGTTCTGGCTGGGCTTGACTTGTATTTGTTGCACAACTGCTGGGTAGATGCCTCCGATGGCCAGTGCGCTCAGCACCATCAGGCCGAAGCTGAGTACAGCGAGTCGCCATGTCCCACGGAAGATGTTGATGAAGAACAGGGTGGCGCTGATTAGCGCCACCACGGTCAAGATGTTCTTGGCCGGAAGTACGGCATTGATGTCGGTGTACCCAGCGCCGGTAAACAAGTCGTTGCTGTGCTGCAGCAGCTCGTAGCGGTTGAGCCAGTACGAAGCAGCCTTGAGTAGCACGAAGATTCCGATGAGCAACGACAACTGGACGCGAGCCGAGGGAGTGGTGCGCTCTCCCTGCGTCTGTGGTCGGATCCCGCCGTACAGGTAGTGGACGGCTGCCGCTACGACTGCGGACACCACCACCAGGACCATCGCGGAGTCCAGCAGGAACCGCCACCAAGGAAGTGAGAAGACGTAGAACGAAATGTCCTTGTGGAACTGCGGGTCGACCGTGCCAAACGGTGTTCGGTACCACCACGCGAGAACAGTGCGCCATTCAGCCAACGCGGCCGCACCAAAGAAGAATCCGACTAGGGCACTAAAAGCGATCAGGACGATGCGACGAAACGGCTCCAAGGCAAGTCGGTATCGGTCGAGGCTTTGTTGTTCAAGTGAAATAGCCCGAAAGATGGGGCGAAACCGATAGGCCAGATACCCATTGAGTCCCACGACCCCAGCAGCGACGCTGAAGAACAGCACGAACATCAGGCCGCGCACCCACAGCTGCTTGGTGAAGACTCCGTCGAACCCGACGGACCGAAACCACAACCAGTCGGTGTAGTAGCCAACGAACAGGGCGAAGGTCAGGACCAGCACGCCGAGGATGACCAGCGTAGGAATGAGCGCACGACGTCGGCCGGGCGGACGCATCCGCCGTCCGGGGGGGCCGTCGGCGGTCGGCGGCTGAGACGGCGGTTGGTCGAATGTCACCGTCTCACCGTAACGGTGTCGAGGTGAGTCCTAAGCCCCGAGGCGGAGCTGGGGCTGCGAAGATGACCGCGATGAACCCGCAGACGCCGGTCGAAGCTGCCCTTCGCGAGATCGAACGCCATGTTTCGGAATCAGGGTGGGACCAGCCGACCCGGCTTTTCGCCCTGGTCTCGACCACCGAGCTCGCTTTGCTCGAACCATCCCTCGCCGAGCAGCTTGCCGACGAACCGGATGTCGCCACTTTGACTTCGGTCGAACAAGACAGACTGCCGTCACATAACGATCTCACCGATCTGCTGATGGGGATGTCCTGGCCGCCCAACGTGTTGGGCGCAGCCATCGTCGCGGAGCGGATCATGCTGCCCACTAACGCCGAGCAGGACTTGCCACGAGATCCGGAGGAGGCGCGTAAACGCGCGGCAAGTGACCCTCGGCGTCACGAGATGCGGATTGCTGCCGCCGCAATGCGTGACGGCACGAGCTACTCTCTCCTTCGGCTGCGCGAGCACGACGCCGATGACGCTCTGATCGCCGGACCGCAGGTGATGGCTGGACTGTGCGAACTGATCGCTGAGTCGCTCTCTGACTGACGCGGTTGGTCAGGCGTTGCACGTCGGCAACGACGCTGTGGGGTCATCGAGCTGCTCAACAGAATGAATCGCGTCGTCGAGGGTTTCAACCTTGACGACTCGTAGGCCGTCAGGGATGTGTCCGGCGACGTCAGAGCAGTTTGAAGCAGGCGCCAGAAACACTTCCGCACCGTCATCGCGAGCACCTGCCATCTTCTGCGCGATGCCCCCGATCGGTCCCACCTTCCCCGCAGGGTCCATCGTTCCAGTTCCTGCGATATTCAGCCCGCCAGCCAGCTGCTCCGGTGTCAGCTTGTCTACGACCGACAATGCGAACATGAGGCCGGCGCTCGGTCCGCCGACGTCAGCCAGCTTGATGTCGACCGTTACCGGACTCTGGTAGGACACGGTGGGTAGAACACCAATGATCGGCCGTCCCTTTTCATCGGGCGACTCTGCCGTTGTGAGGCGAACCGTTTGTCGTTGACCGTCCCGCTCAATGACGATCTCGACCGAGTCCCCAACGTCCACGGAGGACACAATGTCCCGAACGTCAGTGGCTTTGTGAACGCGTTGACCGTCGACGGCGACCAGTACGTCGCCAGCCTGTAGCTTCCCGTCGGCGGGAGCATCGGGCATGGTCGAGTCGACCACGACCTGCACGTGGACGGGTTCGCCTACGTAGCGAAGCGCGGCAACAACGGCTGTCTCCTCCGACGACTGCATCTGCACGACGCCTTCTTGCTTCACCTGCTCAGCCGCGTCTTTTTGGTTGTACAACTCTGGCGGATAGAGCATCTCTCGCGGGACGACCGCCATTGCCGGATCAGTCCAGCCTCGGAATGCCTGAATGAGCGTCAGATTGTTCCCCGGCCCACCCTCTTCGTAAACGGTCGTGACATCGAGCGAGCCGCTGGTCTCGTAAGTTCGCGCGCCGTCAATAGTGATGACTGGCTGACCACCGACCTCGCCAAGTGCATTGAAAACAGGTCCCGGGCGCAACCGCACGTACGGAACCGGGAGAAGAAACGCGACCACCAGCAGAATCGCCAACAACGCCCCGCCCAGGGCAAGCGTGATTGATCTGGCTCGACGAGTCACCGGCTAGGCCGACCGCGCGGCTGAGTCGTTCTCAGCGTCGTCGGTGGAGCCGTTAGACGGGTCATTCGATGGGATGCCGGCGCTCTCGTTGCGACATTCCGACCGTTCCAGGGCAGCGGTGAACTTCCGGTGTGCGGCGAGCGTTTGGTGAGCATCTGCCGGACGCTTTGGACGATTGCGCCAGGTGACCCAGGCGATCGCCAACACAGTGGCGCTAAGTGGGATGAGCCACCAAGCAAGAGTCTGCACGTGCTCACCTCCTCGATGATCTTCGAGCCTCGTGGTTCTGTGCCCTTGACTCGTTGCGCGCGCGTTCACTGCTCACGCGGTGCCGAGTTTACGGCAACCCAACCCAGGTCGAGGAACCGTCCACAAACCGCTGGTGCTTCCAGATCGGCACCGTAGATTTGACGTCGTCGATCAACGCACGAGCGGCGGCGAAAGCTTGGTCTCGATGGTCGCTTGCAGCGACCACCACCACGGCGAGGTCGCCGATCGCCAGATCGCCGACCCGGTGGACCACGGCCAACCGCGATGTCGGGAACCGCTCCGAGACCTGGTCCGCGACCTCCCGAAGCGTGGCTGCTGCCGTCGGATGCGCACTGTACGACAGTTCCACGACCGATTGACCGTCGTCGTGATCGCGCACCGCCCCGACAAACACGGCAGTCCCGCCGACGCTCGGGGCTGCGACAGCCGCCATCACAGCGGCAACATCAAGCGGCTCATAAGAGATTTCGGCCAGACAGACGGTGCTCATCAAACACAAAGTACCCGTCGGTTACGCCCGCAGCGATCAAACCCGGCACCCGCCTGCTGGACCACGGGTCAGGACAGCCTTGCCAACACTTGGGTGGAAGCAGACAGGCAGATCCGGGGTTACCGTTAGGCGAGGTGCAAGCCGCCCGCACATGTCCGGCTATCTGTACGTGAGGTGTTTGATGAGCAACGTCCCGTTCGGGTTCTCCGCGCCTGATCCCGATGACGACGGGGTTGGACCTAACGACGAACCAACACGCGCCGTCCCTGATCCGTTTTCGGCCATGTTCGGGGGGTCATCCGCCGACATCGGCGCCGCACTGCAGCAGTTCGGGCAGTTGTTGTCTTCGTCCTCTGGTCCAGTCAACTGGGAGCTCGCGAAGGACACCGCGCGACAGTCATTGGCCAGCGCCACCGATCCGTCAGTGACGAGAGGCGAGAGCGAGGCAATCGTCGAAGCGCTCCGACTTGCCGACTTGTGGTTGGACGGAGCAACTGAGTTCGCGTCAGCGGTCTCGCAGCCCAAAGCATGGAGCCGAGCGGAATGGGTTGACCAGACCATTCCTCGATGGCAACAACTCATACAAACTCTCGCCGAGCGAGTCGCGGCTGCACAAAGCGAAAGCTTTCCTGACCAGCTACCGGAGCAAGTCCGAGCAATGGCTGGCCCGTTGATGGGCGTCATGCAACAAATGTCCGGCGTCATGTTTGGTATGCAGGTCGGACAGGGACTTGGTGCACTTGCGACCGAAGTAGTCGGCTCGACCGATGTTGGAGTACCGCTCGCTCCAGATGGTGTGGCCGTACTACTTCCAAGCAACGTTAGCGAGTTCGGGAGCGGTCTTGGTGTTCCCGCTGACGAGGTTCGGCTTTACCTGGCACTGCGTGAATGCGCGCACATTCGGCTGTTCCACCATGCAACATGGTTGCGCAGCCGCATCGTCTCAGCCGTCGACGACTATGCCCGCGGGATCAGCATCGACACCTCGGGGATGGAGTCGCTGATCAGCGGCATTGACCCGACAAACCCTGAGGCGCTGAGCGAACTCGTGCAATCCGGTGTCTTCGAACCGCCCACGACCCCCGAACAACAAGCAGCTCTCGACAGGCTCGAAACCCTGCTGGCCCTGGTCGAAGGTTGGGTCGACGACGTCGTGTTTAACGCCGCGCACGAACGGTTGCCAGGAGCTGCGGCATTGCGCGAGGCACTGCAGCGACGCCGGGCAACGGGTGGACCGGCCGAAGCCACCTTTGAAACACTGGTCGGACTACAACTGCGACCCCGAAGACTTCGCGAAGCAGCCGCATTCTGGCGAGCAGTTGCCGCGGGCCAAGGAACTGCGGCACGTGACGCGCTATGGGAACACCCCGACCTGCTGCCCCGCGCCGAGGACCTCGACGACCCAGAAGGCTTCGCCGCTTCGCTTGCAGATCCGTCAGGAGGGTTCGACCTTTCCGCACTCGACGACGCTCCGCCCGCACCGGACGAACCGACAACTCCGGACACCGACAACCCGACTGCACCAAACCGTTGACGGTTGATCTCACCGCGTTGCGTTCCTGGCGACCACCCAACGCCGAGCAGGCCGCACTAAAAGATGCGTTTGTCGAACATGCGGATGCAAGCCTGAACCCAACGAGTCGTCAGTGTCTGCCAGACCACTTGACCGCGAGCGCATTGGTTCTTACGCCAGATGCGAGCCAGGTGCTGTTGTGTCTGCACCGGAAAGTTGGTCTGTGGCTGCAGTTCGGCGGTCACATCGAGCAGCAGGATGCGTCACTGGGCGACGCTGCCCTGCGCGAGGCGCAGGAGGAAAGCGGGATAGCCGACCTCAAGCTCGTCGGCACCTCGGTGATCCAGCTGGACCGGCATCCGGCACCCTGCCAGCCCGAGGCGCGCCACCACCTGGACGTGCAGTTCCTCGCGCTCACGCAAACGGTCAGGTTGCCAGTCGTCAGCGAGGAGTCGCTGGACGTCAGGTGGTTCGACGTGACTGCACTCCCCGACCAGACCGACGACGCCGTACGACGACTCGTTGACGTGTGTGTTCGGTCGTTGAACGAAACCGTTCGCTAGGCGCAGTTCGACGAACTAGTCGGAAATTCCGGCAGCCTGGCGCGAGGCCGACCAACCGTCGAGAAATCCCCGTGCCCGTTCGGTATCGGGATTGGATTCAAGCAGCGCCCAGAATCGGCGGTTGTGACTGGGTTCGATGAGATGCGCTAACTCATGGAGCAAGACGTAGTCGACGACGAACTCGGGCATTCCCTGCATCCGGTCAGATAGTCGAATGGATCGGTCGTCGATCGTGCATGACCCCCAGCGAGTGCGTTGGTTGTCGACCCACCGGACACTCGCGGGGACCGCCCGCCCGTCGAGATACCTCTGCGACAACCGAGCTGCTCGAGCCAGCAGCTGCTGGTCGCTCGGCCGAGCGCGCCGGTCCTGCGCCTCAAGTCGTTCCAACATTTCTGCCACCCAGCGCTTTTCTTCGGCGCGCGTCATGCGTGCGGGCAACAAGACGATGGTGCGCTCGCCTTCGCGATATGCAGATACGGTGCGTCGCCGCCGGGCACTCCTTCGGATCTCGATCTGCGGGTCGCTCCGCTCTTTCGTCCGTTGGCCGCCCGGTTCGCTGCTGTGCTGATTGCTCTGTTCGTTGCCCTGCTGACTGCTGGGAGACGTGGCTGCTGGCATGACGTCACGGTACGACGAACCACTGACATCGCGATGCGGTGTGGCTGACCTAGCTGAAACTCGGGCTCGATGCCCCCATCAGAGATTTGTTGGAAATTTTTTCTCCTCCACACCCTTGGGACAAGGTCCTTGCAGGTCACGTGGCTGTGACGGCCAACTCTGGTTTTCCGTCCCCAGGTTGTGAACCGTTCATCAACAGCGACACGCCTCACTGTCCCCAGGATGTCCCCAGGGTCATCCACACCAGCTTTCATGATCTCGTTGACGGGATCACCACAACGGCCCTAGCGTCTGGCCCGACGAAGCCCCCGGGATAACGGAGCGAGCGTTCGCAAGGGGAAGGCGAACGAACGCATCACGCGACCCGGGGGTTTCGCTATGCCCTGTGGATAACTTGTTGTTCTCGGAACCTGATGGCTGCCCAGACCGGACTTGACGCCCAACATGGCCAGGAAGTCCCCATGTTGGCCCCCGCGCAGGCGTATCGTGCCAACCGCCAGCCGGCCACGGCCTGCGTGGCCCCCAAGTCGGGACGAGGTTGTCCCGCCGACAGCAGGAGGACATCCACGATGGCCGAGAGCTACACCGGCGACGCCTACTGCGTGAAGTGCAAGGAAAAGCGGGACTTCACCGGTGAGGTACACGTCACGAATGGTCGTCGCATGGCCAAGGGCATTTGTCCGGTCTGCGGCACCAAACTCAACCGCATCCTCGGAAAAGCCTAACTGCCCCACCACTTCCCACACCTTGCGTGAGGGACCTGGCCGTCACCGGCTAGGTCCCTCACGTTTTTTCTTGCTTCGTACCAACGCTGTGGACGGCCGGCCTGGCCGCATTGGAAACGTGCCACGCTCCGCCCATGCGTCCCATGCTCAACCCAGCCCTGCGCCGCGTGTGGCGCGACCCAAACACGGTTCAGTTCGGGGTCGACGTGCAAACGCCGGTGCTGCTCACAGGTGTGGGCGACGAGACGGCAGAACTACTGCGCAAGCTCGACGGCACGCACGATTGGCGTGAGTTCGTCCCCAGCTCAAGTGACAACGGCGATTCCGCACGTCATGTCGAGTCGCTGCTCAATCGACTGTCGGCACTGAACGTGCTCATCGACGGAGCCTCCTGGCCAGGGGGCAGGGGACTTTCGGTGGCAGCACGTGCGCGGCTGGCTCCCGACCTAGCGGCCGCGGCACTTCGAACGACGCCGGGTGACCCAGCACGCCAATGCAATCGGTTCGCGGAAACCGCGGTCGGCATCGTCGGAGTTGGACGACTCGGTGCGGTGATTGCCACGCTGTTGACTGCATCAGGAGTTGGCCGAGTAGATGTTCACGACGATGGCTTGGTTGAGTCACATGACGTGTGCGTGGGCGGCTTCGAGCCGTCCGATGTGGGGCACAAACGCAAGGACATCTCTCGAAGTCTTTCGACCTGGGAAACCATGCCGCCAGTCACTGGACCCCGAACGTTCACGATCATCACTGACGAATCAGACACTCGGATCGTGAGCCAACAGCAAGCGTCACTGGGGATCCCGCACCTGCTCGTGAGCTCGACCGAGGCGATAGCAAAAGTCGGCCCGTTGGTACTCCCCGGCAAAAGCGCCTGTCTGCGTTGTATTGACCTTGAGCACAGTGAGCGAGATGCAGGCTGGCCCAAAGTGGTGGTTCAGCCGAACACTGGCGCTGGGATCGTGGCGCGCGACAGCAACCTCACCGTCAGCACTGCCGCCCTGGCCGCTGTGCACGTCCTGTCGTGGCTTTCAGGAACAAATCCAGCATCGGTCAATGGGGTCATTGAGCTTCATCTCGCTGACGGCGCCACCTATCGGCGCAGTGCTCGGTTTCATCCGGCTTGCGGCTGCGCGTGGTCGGCCGAGAGCCGGCAGGACACAATGGCGGGATGACCGACCTCCCGCGACGCGCCGTGACTCGGTCAGCCAAGTTGGCGACTCTCCCCATCGGGTTCGCCGGCCGCACGGTTGTGGGCTTTGGCAAGCGCGTCGGTGGACGACCGGCGGAGGCTGTGCTCGCAGAGGTCCAGCAGCGAACTGCCGAGCAGATGTTCAAAGTGCTCGGCGAGCTCAAAGGCGGCGCCATGAAGGTGGGCCAGGCCATGTCGGTGTTCGAAGCGGCGTTGCCTGAGGAACTAGCCGCGCCTTATCGGGCCTCACTTGCCCAGTTACAGGAGGCCGCGCCAGCCCTGCCCGCTGAGAAAGTCCACCAAGTCATGGCCGAGCACATCGGACCACGTTGGCGCACGCGCTTTGAGTCGTTCGATGACGAACCAGCAGCAGCGGCGTCGATCGGACAGGTACATCGGGCGGTGTGGCGGGACGGACGCGAGGTCGCCGTAAAGATTCAGTATCCGGGCGCTGGCGCCGCGCTGATGTCAGACCTGAAGCAGATAGGGCGGATGATGCGCCTGGTCGGCCCACTTGCCCCCGGCATGGACATGAAGCCGTTGGTGGCCGAAATGCAAAGCCGGATGGCCGAAGAGCTCGACTACCACCGTGAAGCCAGGGTCCAACGTCGGTACGCCAAGACCTACGCCGACGATCCGGACTTCGCCATCCCCGACGTCGTTGCGGTCACGGACCAGGTGTTGGTCTCGACGTGGCTGGAAGGTACGCCCATTCGCCGCATCATCACCGACGGTGACCAAAGCCAGCGGGACCGCGCCGGTCTGCTCCTCGTGCGGTTCCTCTATTCCGGCCCTGCCCGGGCGGGACTGCTCCACGCCGACCCGCATCCAGGAAACTTCCGACTGATGCCGGACGGTCGACTGGGCGTTCTCGACTTCGGGGCAGTTGATCGACTCCCCGGCGGACTGCCTCGTCCGATCGGCCACCTGGCACGCCTGGCCATTGACGGGGGCGCCGATGCAGTGCTGGCCGGACTACGTAAGGAAGGTTTCGTACGCCCGGGGGTCGAGGTTGACGCGCAAACGCTGCTCGACTACCTACTCCCGCTGCTGGAGCCCGTCCGCAACGAACAGTTCCACTTTCGGCGCGAATGGCTACGCGCCGAGGCGCTTCGGTTGGCAGACCTCCGGCAGGCCACGGTCGGCATGAAACTCAACCTGCCGCCCTCATACCTGCTGATCCATCGAGTCACTCTCGGAGTCATGGGAGTGCTCTGCCAACTCGACTGCACCGCGCCATTCCAGGCAGAGTGCGAGCGGTGGGTCCCAGGTTTCGCTCGCTCCACCAAATAAAGCGCCACATAAAGAAGGGGCCGTTCGGTTGGGAACGACCCCTTCTTCGGCAAATCTCTTTCGGCAAATCCTCCTGGTAAGGGTCAGCCAGTTTTTCGGCTGTCTGTCCTTACTCAACGTTGGCTGCCGACAACGCGGCCTGTAGAGCAGCTTCTCGCGCTCTGCAGGCGGCCCGTTCGGCACGCCGCTGTGCTCGGCGAGCGGCTATAACGCGAACCGCTCGTGAGCTGAGTTGACTATCTCGCAGCCTCATCTGGTGATGAACGCGGGCGAGATCTTCATGAAGCATCATGATGGTCTCCTTGACAAAGTGGTTTGAAAGTTTGGTTGTGAGCTTCTGCTAGGCAGCGTTCTTACGAGGGCGGCCGCGCGGACGCTTACGCGCCACCACGACTCCCTGTGCGAACAGCTCGCCACCCCACACACCCCAGGGCTCGCGACGTTCCAGTGCGCCTTCAAGGCAAGCGGCCCGCAGCGGACATTCGCGGCAGAGCGCCTTGGCCTCTTCGACACCTTGCGGTGTCTCGGCGAACCAGAGCTCGGGGTCCTGGATGTGACACGGCAAGGCCGCGCCACCAGGGGCGGGGTGGACCACGGGGTCGAACGCCGAAATCGGGCGGTCGAGCGTGGCCAACGCCGAGTCGATCGTCAGCGTGGTCATCGGCGGGTCACCTCCTTCGAGGTCTTCGTGGGTGGTGGGCCATACAAAAAGGCCACGGATCCGAGGGTGTCGGGTCCGTGGCCTGGCTTTCAGCCAGCTTTGTGAGCTAGGCCGGTGGGCTCCAGACGGAAAGACCCGGGACAACGTCATCGGTGCTGTGCGTGCGCACGTAGGCTCCACGAGCGCTTGCAGACACACCGGTGCCCCGCTGCTTGGCGGAGATGCCGAAGGCAACCGCGGGCGCAGCGAAACGACGATCAGGCGTCATCCCTACGTTTTTCTCCACCACGGTCACCTCCTTCTTCGTTACGGCCACACGTTGCTCTGATTCCCATCAATCAGCGCGCGACGGCGTTCTGCAGAAGGGTAGAACCTCGCCACGAACCGATGCAAGTGAATTAATGTGCGATTCGCCCATCAGATGATCACGATGTCGCAACGACGAGCTCGATCACGGCATCTGCATAGCGTTCGAGCTTGGCCCGACCGATTCCGGGGATCGCTGCCAGGGCCAGCTCATTGGTGGGCTTGTCTTGCGCGATCGCGGTGAGGGTGGCGTCGGTGAAGACCACATAAGCCGGAACGCTTGCGGATTCGGCCTCAGTCTTGCGCCAAGTACGTAGCCGTTCGAACAATTCGAGATCGATGGACACCTCGCACTGGGAGCAGTGACGCAGCTTGCGCTCCAACGGAGTGGTAAGCGCGCGGCCGCAGCTCACGCAGAGCGCCGCGCGCTTGCGCTGACGAACCGGGCGAGCCGGACTAGCGATCGCGGTCTGGCCGGTGTCAAGAAATCGTGACGGACGGCGACTGCCACGACCGCCCGGCGTCCGCGAAAGCGCCCAGGTCAAACTCAAGTGTTCGCGCGCTCTGGTGACCCCGACGTAGAGGAGGCGGCGTTCTTCTTCGACCTGTTCGGGTGTTTGTGCGTAGGTGATGGGCAGGGTTCCGTCGACCAGTCCGACGATGAACACTGCCTCCCACTCGAGTCCTTTGGCTGCGTGAAGTGATGCGAGCGTGACGCCATCGACGACTGGCGCATGTTGCGCGTTTGCTCGGTGCTCCAGCTCCGCAACGAGATCGGTCAGTGACGCGGAACTGTCTGTGGCCGTGACCTCTTCAGCCAACGAAACCAGCGCAGCCAGTGACTCCCAGCGAGCTCGCGCCGCGCCCGGGCCGCTCGGTGGCGACTGACGGTAGCCAATGGTGCCCAGCACCGCGGCAACATGGGCTGGCAGATCATCGGCTTCCTCGCCTGCCCGAGCCGCTCCACGCAACAACGTGATGCCCTCACGCACCTCTTGGCGCTCGAAGAAACGCTCGCCGCCGCGTACGACGTAGGGAATGGAAGCCTTTGACAGTGCTTCTTCGTAAACCTCGCTCTGTGCGTTGATCCGATACAAAATCGCAATGTCTCGAAGGGCGACCCCTTCGGACACTTTGCGGGCAATCGCATCGGCGACCGCAGCCGCTTCAGCCGGCTCGTCCGGATGTTCGCCGTATGTCGGCGCTGGTCCGGCTGGTCGCTGCGCCTTCAGTTCTAGCCGCAGTCGGGCAGTTTCTCCAGTGGCTGACGCAAGCACGTCGTTGGCTGTCGCTACCACTTGCGGAGTCGATCGGTAGTTTCGAATCAGCCGGACCACACTGGCGTCGGGGTAGCGCGCACTGAAGCCCAGCAGGAATCGCGGTGTTGCCCCCGTGAAGGAGTAGATGGTCTGGCTTGCGTCTCCAACAACGGTTACATCGTTGCCGTCGCCCAGCCAAAGCTCTAGCAGTCGTTGCTGAGCGGGGCTGACGTCCTGGTATTCGTCGACCAGGAAGGTGCGGTACTGGCTGCGCACGTTTTCGGCCATAACCGAGTCGTCCTGCAGCATGCCAACGGTCAACAGCAGAACGTCTTCGAAGTCGATGACACCACGGTCGCGCTTGACTTCTTCATACGCTGCGTACACCTGAGCGACCGAATCCAAGGTGAGCTCGCCGGGCGTGACCCTGGCTCCGGTTCGAGCAGCCGCAAGGTAGTCGTCT
>DATKIY010000185.1:0-15138 GCA_035543875.1 Actinomycetes bacterium
GTTAGCGTTGGAAGCGCACAGACACTTAGCTCGACTGGCATGACTACAACGGCGCTGACGCTGTTGGCCGACACTGACGTGGTTGGCGACTCGGTTACAGCCGTCTACACCCTGTCCTCTGGGAGTACGGCAACCGTCGACCTCGTTGCTGACGCGACAGGGAAGCACTGGACCGCATCAATACCTGCCGGCACGGGGCCGTTCACGGCAGGCACTGCGTCATTTACTTTCACGGCACAGCACTCGTCTGGTACAACGTCGACCGCCGTGGCGACTGTTTCTCTCTCTGCGCCTGTCGTTACTTTCGCACTTTCTAACGCGACGGTAAGCACTACAAATGCACAACTGGGAGCTGCATACACAACGCAGGCGCCTATCACAGTTTCCGTTCAGACATCGACGACAGCTTCCTCAGTCCAGGTCACCTACCCGAAACAGGGTGGAACCACCTCGAGCCCGGTGAGCTTGACCTACAACGGAACGGCCTGGGTGGGGACGATCGCCGCCAGTGCGGGTCCTCTTACGCCAGGAAACGTGACGTTTACTTTCAGCGGGACGTCCGCGGGTGGTGCCACGGCGACAGCGTCGGCGAGTCTGACATTTGCTCAGCCGACTTTGGGAGCCATCTCCATCCTCACTCCGACAGTGACCCCTGCACTTGACACGAATGGTTCTGGGAAGTTGCAGAACGCTACGACGGTCACCGTTGAACTTCTGAACGTTGATGCGACGGGTAACTCCGTCACCATCAAGGTCGGAAGTCTTGCGGCCGCGAGCGCCACCGCGTTAGGCACGACTGGCCCATCCGGCGGCCAGTTGTTTAAAATTAGCCTGGCGAAGAACACGGTGCTGGGCACTGCCACGCCGACCTCCGTCGTCATCAATGTCACGAGATCGGCCGACTCGGCTACTGCCACCGGAACCTACTCATTCCCGGTGACCTGATGAAGCGCATTCGAATCGCACGTCGCGCTGGGAGCGACTCTGGCTTCAGTTTGATGGAGCTGCTTGTTGTGGTGTCCCTGCTGTCTGTGGTTGGCACCATGGTGCTCTCGACAATCATTGTGACGAGCAAGATTCAGCGCAAGAACGACAGCATCATCACGCAAAGGGTCGCAGCGCAGACTGCACTTGAGCGCATGGGACGCGACCTCACGGTGGCAAACCCGCTAACGGCGGCGGCGGCAGCTGACGTGTCCATGAAGGTATACGTAAAAGGTTACTGCGAGGTTCATCGCTACTACATCAGCGGAACCACGCTGTCCCTCGATGTGAGTCGCTACCCGGCGTCGACGACGTGTACTACTGCGACCGGGACACTTGGTACGGCAGCGACGACGGTGCTGGCCCGCGGAGTCTCCAACGGCTCGGTGGCGCTGTTCACCTACTCAAAGTGGAGCAGCACCTCCAATGCTCGCACCAACATCACTGCACCCGTTGCTTCGGTGTCCGTCGGCACGGTGGACCGAGTCGAGATGGACCTACGGATGACAACGACCGACGGCCAACCGATTGCTGAGACCGAGTCCGTCGACCTACGAAATGTGGAGATCCGATGATGTGCTCACGTTCGCGGGCCTTGATGAGGCGCATGCGGCTAGACGACGAGGGGTCGATGCTCTTCGCGATGCTCGGCGTTCTCATCGTGTCCGGACTCATGGTCGCCATCTTGATGACCGTGCTTATGGGTCAGCGCAGTATTCGTTACGACCAGCGGTTTGATGCCTCGGGACAGGGAGCGGACGCCGGAGTTCAGCAAGCGTTCTTCGCGATCAACAGCCTCGACTATTCGAGCACTTCGACCTCGCTCAGCAGTAGCGGACCTGTGACCATCGGAAGCTCGAGCTACACCTGGACGGCCACGCGGCCCACGGCCACGTCACTCACCTGGACGGTGAACTCAACTGCAACCACCACATCAGCCGGTGTAACCACGACGCGCAAAGTCTCCGCTCAAGTTCGTCAGAACTCGATCTTCACGCTGGCGGCGTTCGCCGATTCGACGCTGAACCTCGGGGGTAACAACACCGCAACGTCGTATCCGACATCGGGTCTGGGTGGAATTGCTACGAATGGCACGATCTCGATGAACGGTTCGTCTACGACGGTCGACTCCATCACGTTTTACGACTGGGCCGCAAACCCCAACACCAGTCGCTGCTCCGGATCGGCTTGTACTGCCACGACGACCTACACCGACACCAAGCTGGATATTGGTTCTGCAGTGGCGTCGACCGGATTCATCCAGGCCCAGATTGATGAGTGCAAGGCAGCAGGTCCGCTGACGGCCTTCGTCGGATCCACGATCGCCGCGCGTAGCGCGCCCTACTGCTTCACCTCGTTCTATGCGGACACCGACAACTTCACGGTAACGGGGACCGGAAACGCACGTATTTTTGTTGAGGGTGGCGACGTCGTGCTGGGGGACAAGAACCACGCTGAGATCAACTACGACGTGTCAAGTGCGCCGAACTCGATCAAGCTGCAGATTTACACCACCGGGAACACGGTGAGCATGTACAACCAGGGGCACATCGCGGCTTCCCTCTATGCGCCTAACGCGGCATGCAGTGCGGCTACGTCCAATGCGGCGACGGACTTCTACGGCTCGATGATCTGCAAATCCATTGACAACGTTGGTGGTTGGACCTTCCACTACGACACTCGTCTCTCCGACGTGGGAGACGGGACGTGGCGGATCAAGGACTACGCGGAACCGCAGAGCTAACACTCGGACGATCGCGACAGTCGCGGGCGAGTCGCTCGTGGCCGTCGGGATTCATCCGTACGCTCCGTCATCATGACTGCCTTCGTCGTCGCCACAGTCGCGTTGCTGGGTCTTGTGGTGGGTTCGTTCCTCAATGTCGTCATCTATCGGGTGCCAGTGGGCGAGTCGGTGGTGTCACCCCGCTCACGTTGCCCGGGCTGCGGGGAGTCGATCGCGGAACGCGACAACATCCCGGTGCTCTCCTGGCTCATCCTTCGGGGCCGTTGCCGAAGCTGCGGGGAACCGATCAGCATCCGTTACCCGCTTGTCGAGCTGGGTCACGCGCTGCTGTGGCTCGTCATGCTCGCCCAGTTTGAACTGACCTGGGAACTTCCGGCATTTCTCTACTTGGCCTCGGTAGGCCTTGCGCTGGCCATGATTGACCTGGACACCAAGCGTCTGCCCAACGCGCTCACACTGCCGTCGTATGTGGTTGGCGCGGTCCTGCTGCTGCTCCCAGCACTGTTCGACGACCAGTGGGACGACTACCTACGGGCCGGCCTCGGAATGGTGGCTCTGTACGGCTTCTACTTCGTGCTGGCGCTGATCTACCCCAAAGGGATGGGTTGGGGCGACGTGAAGCTGGCGGGGGTGCTTGGGCTATACCTCGGGTGGCTGGGGTGGGGTTCGCTGGTGGTGGGCGGTTTCCTTGGCTTCCTGCTGGGTGCACTGATCGGCGGCGGGCTCATGCTGGTCCGCCGAGCCGGCCGCAAAACCAAGATCCCCTTTGGTCCGTTCATGCTGGCCGGCGCGCTGTTGGCGATTGTGTGGGGACAGCAGTGGTGGGACCTCTACTTGGACACTCTGGCGTAGCCCGAGTTGTTGGGATCTGTTGTGACGAAGGACTCAAGGGACAGCGTGGAACGGCCGATCTAACCCCCGACATAGTCCGAAAGGACTCACCCACGTGGCGCAATGCCGCCTGCGTGAAGGGGATGGACGTGGCTGGAAGAACTGCCATAGGTCTCGACATCGGGACGTCAGGCGTGCGCGCTGCTGAACTTGCGTTCGGCAAATCGGGCATCACTTTGGAAAAGTTCGCTCAGGTGGGGTTGCCTGAAGGTGCTGTCAGGGACGGCGAGGTTATGAAGCCGGACGTCGTGGCAGCCGCCATCAGGGAGCTCTGGGCGCACACCAAGTTCAGTGACAAGAAAGTCATCGTCGGTGTGGCCAATCAAAAGGTCATCGTTCGGCAGGTTGACCTGCCGTGGCAGCCGATGGACGAACTGCGGGAGTCGCTGGCGTTCCAGGTGCAAGACACGATCCCCATGCCGGTTGAACAGGCCGTACTCGACTTCTACCCACTCGACGAGCTGACCAGCGAAAATGGCGCGCGCGTTCTGCGCGGACTGCTGGTGGCAGCTTCTCGCGACATGGTGCAAGCGCAACTCGACGCGGTGCAGCAAGCGGGCCTCACGCCAACCATGGTCGACCTGACCGCCTTCGCCGTACTCCGGTCGCTAGCCGATTCCGATGACCTCGGAATGGGCGGCGAGATGGAAGCGCTTGTTGATGTCGGCGCCCGAGTGACAAACATCGTCGTTCACGAAGGTGGCATTCCCCGCTTCGTCCGCATCCTGCTGATGGGTGGAGCAGACGTTACCGACGCTCTGTCCGAGCGCACCGGCACCGCTTACACCGATGCCGAAGCGCGCAAGCACGAGATGGGAATGTCGGCACAGTCCGATGACCTAGACGACCAAGCAGCTGGCCGAGTGATGGAAGCTGCAGGACAAGCGTTCGTCGACCAGGTGCGCGGCTCGCTCGACTACTACATGGCCTCTCCCGGAGCACGCCCGATTGGTCGGGTTGTTCTCACCGGCGGTGGGTCGCGACTTTCTGGGCTCGTTGACCGACTGCACACGGCCACGCGCATTCCGGTGCAACGTGGCACCGCCTTTGGTGATCTCACCATTGGCAAGACAGGGCTTAGTCCCGAGCAGATGGAGTTCGTTGAGCCGCTGGCCGCAGTGCCGGTGGGACTGGCCTTGGGAGCCGCATCATGACGACCTTGACCGCTGCGCGGGTGTCGGAGTTTCCGCGCGTCAACCTGCTGCCGCCAGAGATCGCGGCGGCTGCTCAGCTCAAGCGACTGAAGGGGCTGTTGGGCCTTTTGGTTGCCATGGCGATCGTTGTCGCTGGTGCGCTGTACTTCTGGGCCAGCGGCCAGGTGTCGTCTGCACAGGACGACTTGACGACCGCGCAGGCAACGGGCTCGCAGCTTCAGGCCAAGGTGGATACGTTCGCTGAGGTACCTGAGGTGCTGGGCGAGCTCGATGCGGCTCAGGCCTCGCTCGTTCAGGCGATGACACCGGAAATCCGGTGGTCGTTCTACCTCAACGACCTGAGCCTCACCATCCCCGACTCAACTCGACTCGAAACACTGGTGCTCACCAACTCGGCAGCGGCCGAGCAGGTAACGGGCAAGACGATCACCGCCGAAACGCCGTTGGGTGTGCCCACGATGGGTCACATCGAGTTTGGCGGCAAGGCGGTCAAGTTCGACTCGGTTGCGTCCTGGCTGCAAGCCGTTGCCGGGCAAGACGCCAGCGTTGAGCCCGGCCTTACCAAGGGCGAAGTCCAGTACGACGAGGAAAACGGCAACAGGTACGTCGAGTTCTCGTCTTGGACCAACCTGAACGTGGAAGCTGCCTCGATGCGCTTCGAACAAGTGCTAGCGGACGGGGAGTGACATGACCACCTCACGTAAATGGAGTTTGGGTACCGCAGTGGTCGTGGTTCTTATCCTCGTCGCTACGTGGTTCTTGCTGGTGTCACCAAAGCGTGGCGATGCAGCCGCCCTTGAGACCCAGACACAGGGACAAGAAGACACGAACTCGCAGCTTCAGGTGCAGCTCTCCACACTTCAGGAGCAGAACAAAGACCTCCCCAAGTACCAGGCGCAGCTCGCCGCGCTTCGTGAGCAGGTGCCGCAGTCGAACGAAATGCCTGGCTTTATTCGCCAGCTGACGCAAGCGGCTGACTCATCGGGTGTGTTCCTGCAGTCGCTCGAGCCGGCTACGGCGGTTTCGTTGTCGAAAGATGGAGTCCCACCGACGGCTATCTCGCCTGAGGGCGCACTTCCGCCAGAACTGCTGGCGGGCCTTGACGTCAAGATCGTAGTGTACGGCGGTTTCTATGAGATTCAGCAGTTCACCAACAAGCTGGAGAAGCTCCAGCGGTACACGCTCGTCGCGGGCTTGAACATCGGGCCGCTAGACGCCAGTCAGCTCGACAACCTCGATGACGTCGAAGCGAGGGGCAGTGAGGACCTGCTGACAGGAACGTTCAGCGGTCGGATCTACCTCCTGCCGCCAACGCCGGAGGTCGTTCCGACCGAGGCTGTCACCCCGCCAACTACTACCCCGCAGTCCTAGGAGGACGAGCCTGATGAGCGAGACGATGCAGGCCCCCATCGAGGGCGAAGCAGAACCGGTAGGTAGTTCCGCAGCGGGTAATCGACGCTTGTTGATCGCCCTAGCAGCGGTCGCTGGTGTCGTGGTTGTCGGTGCGGCTGTCTACTTCCTGTTCTTGTCAGGTGGTTCCGAGGAAGAACTAGGAGCCATCCCGCAGTCACCGGTCGTTGCCGCGACAGACGATGCGAATGCGAATGGCGATGACCAGAACTCGGGCGATGGCACCAAAGCTGGTGACAAGGTCCCGGTGAAGTACGACGGAAACGTTGGACGCGACCCCTTCCAGCCGCTTGCGCTCGAGACTGAGGCGCCACCGGCGACGGCTGCTCCTACTGACCAGCCGACGTCTGCGCCGACTGACGCGCCAACGGACCCAGTAACGGACCCGACAACCAATCCCACCAGCTCGTCAGGAACGGACTCGACATCGTTCGTCGTCGTTGTGAAGTCGGTGAACGTCGCCCGTGATAAGGCGGTCGTCTCCGTGAACGGCTCCAAGTACACCGTCAGCACCGACGAGGTTTTCCCGAGCCCCGACATTGGTCCTTTCCAGGTCGTACGACTTGGCAAGACCGACTCAAACAGGGGAGTCGTGAAGGTTCTGTATGGCAGCGATTTGCCCGTCATCTTGAAAGAGGGCAACTCGGTCACCTTCGGTAGCGTCTGACCTCAACCCGGCGAGGCATGGCTGGTCTGAAAGACTTGCCCCATGCTTCGGTGGCTAACAGCAGGTGAGTCGCATGGCCCAGCCCTCGTGGGAATCCTCGAGGGCATGCCAGCCGGAGTCAGCGTTACTACTGACCGAATCCAACGCGAGTTGGCCCGGCGACGACTCGGCCACGGCCGGGGCGCCCGAATGGCCTTCGAGCAAGATGCTGTGCGCATCATCGGGGGAGTCCGGCACGGCTTGACGATGGGCGGACCCGTTGCCATCGAGGTCGGAAATACCGAATGGCCGAAGTGGGAAACCGTGATGTCGGCCGATCCGGTACCGCAAGATGTTTTGGCCGCGCAAGCGCGCAATGCGCCACTCACCCGACCCAGGCCAGGGCACGCTGACCTGGTCGGCATGCAAAAGTACGACGTTGATGACGCACGTCCGATCCTTGAACGTGCCAGCGCCCGTGAAACGGCAGCTCGCGTGGCGCTCGGATCGGTAGCCCGATCGTTCCTATCGGACGCGCTCGATGCGTCTGTCTTGAGCCACGTGATCTCGATCGGATCGGTCACGAACTCGGAAGAGGACGTGCCCGCCGCTGATGACACCGTCCGAATCGACACCGACCCGGTGCGGTGCAACGACCCAGGTGTCGGCGCAGCGATGGTGGAAGAGATCGAAGCGGCGCGCAAGGACGGAGACACCCTTGGCGGGGTCGTCGAGGTCGTCGTTCACGGCCTACCCCCTGGTTTAGGTAGTCACGTCCACTGGGATCGTCGCCTCGACTCACGTCTGGCCGCCGCGCTCATGGGTATCCAAGCCATCAAAGGCGTCGAGGTCGGGGATGGTTTCGAGACCGCTCGTCGGCGCGGGTCGTTGGCGCACGACGAAATCGTGAGCACTGACGACGGTATCCGCCGAACCTCGGGGAGGTCTGGCGGAACCGAGGGCGGCATGAGCACGGGCGAGGTACTCCGAGTCCGTGCCGCGATGAAGCCCATCTCGACTGTTCCGCGCGCACTGGCGACCGTAGATGTGGCAACCGGCGAGCCAGCGAAAGCCATCCACCAACGATCAGACGTTTGCGCCGTACCAGCCGCGGCCATAGTCGCGGAGGCGATGGTCGCCTTGGTTCTTGCGGACGCGGTACTTGAAAAGTTTGGCGGCGACTCGCTTTCGGAGACTGAGCGCAATGTGACGTCGTACCTGAAGCATCTGCGCGTGCGCTGATGGTCGAACTGGTTATCCTCGTTGGCCCTCCCGGTTCTGGAAAGTCTTCAGTTGGTCGCGAGCTAGCGGACCGGCTTGGGGTTGCGTTTCGGGACACCGATCAGGACATCGAGACTTCGACGGGCCGAGCAGTGAGTGACATCTTCATCGAATCCGGCGAAGCCGCTTTCCGTGACCTCGAGCAGGCGGCCGTGAAGCGCGCTGTGACCAACCACAAAGGAGTCCTCGCCTTAGGTGGTGGCGCGGTCCTCAGCCCACACACTCGGGAGCTGTTGGTTGGACGCCACGTGGTCTTTCTCGACGTAGGTCTGGCCGAGGCCATGCGTCGCCTTGAGATGAATCGCTCACGGCCGTTGCTGTTGGGCAACGTTCGTGGACAGTGGCAGGCTTTGGCAAACGCCAGGAGACCGTTGTACCACGAGGTGGCAGTGCAGACCGTTGTCACCGACGGGCTAACCCCGGCCCAGGTGGCGGAGTTGATTGCAGACCATGCTGGGTCAACTGACCATGCTCAATCAACTGACCGGGCTGGATCGACCGACCCGGCTGCATCGACCGACCAGGAGCAACTGTGACTGCGAGTTCCGTTCGCATCGCCGTGTCTGGCGAGCATCCTTACGAGGTCGTGATCGGGCATCAGCTTCTGGGGGAACTGGCGGCCATGCTCGGACCCTCGGTCAGCAAGGCTGCAGTGATTCATCCGCGATCGTTGGCCGCCACTGGCGAGGCAGTCAGGTTGGACCTCATCGCTCACGGTGTTGACGCGATCGCCATCGAAGTTCCGGATGCTGAGGAAGCCAAGACCAGTCAGGTGGCTGCCTTTTGTTGGTCAGTGCTTGGGCAGAACGGTTTCACGAGAAGCGATGCAATTGTCGGTGTTGGGGGCGGTGCTACGACCGATCTCGCTGGCTTTGTCGCCGCCACGTGGCTGCGAGGCGTGAAGGTGATTCAGCTCCCAACAACGTTGCTGGGCATGGTAGACGCCGCGATCGGGGGCAAGACCGGTATTAACTCTGCCGAAGGAAAGAACCTGATCGGGGCGTTCCACCCACCGGCCGGTGTGGTCTGTGACCTGGCAACGCTGCAGACACTGCCAAGAAATGACTACGTCTGCGGGCTTGCCGAGGTGGTGAAGGTTGGTTTCACTCACGACCCCGAGATCTTGGCACTGATCGAGTCTGACCTCGTTGGAATTGCCTCCGTCCAACACCCAGCTACGCCGGAACTGATCGGCCGCGCAGTGCGGGTCAAAGCATCGGTCGTTGCATCAGACCTGAAAGAGGCCGGGGACCGCGAGTTCTTGAACTACGGCCACACGCTGGCGCATGCGATCGAACGAGTTGAGCGATACCAGTGGCGTCATGGCGCTGCCGTTTCGGTCGGACTGGTATTTGCAGCCGAACTGGGGCGAGTTGCCGGACGGCTAGACCCGGCCGTCGTGACGCGGCATCGGAACATCCTCAGCGGATTAGGACTTCCGATCACCTACCGGGGGAACGCCTGGCCAGAGCTCTACGAAACCATGAGGCTCGACAAGAAGGCACGAGGCGACGTGCTGCGCTTTGTAGTGTTAGAAGATGTCGGGCGGCCCGTTCGGCTCGATGGACCGGATCCAGCGCTGCTCGCAGCGGCGTTCGCGGAGGTTGCCCAGTGAGTGAAGAGCCGATCATCCGACGAGTTTGGGTGTTGAACGGTCCTAACCTCGGCAGACTTGGGTCGCGCGAGCCTGAGGTTTACGGACACGTCAGCCACGACGACCTGACCCAGGCCTGCCAGCAGGCGGGGCAGTCGCTGGACCTGGCAGTTGAGGTGCAGCAGACCGACGATGAGTCACAGCTGATCGCCTGGCTGCACGACGCTGCCGATCAGCAGATTCCGGTGGTGCTGAATCCCGCTGCGTTTACCCACTACTCGTACGCATTGCGCGACGCGGTGGCTAGTCGAACGGCCCCACTGATCGAGGTTCACCTCACCAACCCAGCTGCCCGTGAGGAGTTTCGGCACAACTCGGTGATAGCGGGTGTGGCGAGCGGAACGATTGCTGGGTTTGGTCTTGCCTCCTATTTACTGGCGCTCCAGGCAATTGCGCACGAGCCCTGAGATGCCCGAGCGCGAGGAGCAGCGCCGCCAGCGGCTAGTGCATGGGTGCACTGAACGAAAGCTTTCTGGAGTTCTTGTCACCGATCCAGTCAACGTTCGCTACCTCAGCGGGTTCACCGGTTCCAATGGCGATCTGTTGGTCCTGTCCGACGGTAAAACCTACTTGGCGACCGATGGGCGGTATGGCACTCAGTCGGCGACGCAGTCGCCTGACGTAGAGCGGGTCATTACCCGCGATGGACCTGAGGAACTGGTCGATCTGGCATCGCGCGCAAACGTTGAGACACTCGGGTTTGAAGATGAGCATGTCACGGCTGCGCAATACGCCGAACTCACTGGCAAGGGCGTTTCCTTCGAAGCGATTGGCAAGCTCGTCAGTGTCTTGCGAATGCAAAAAGATGAGTATGAGCTGGACTTGCTTCGTCAGGCTTGTGCAGCAACAGACGCCGCGTTTGCTGACGTCTTGCAACGACTGCGCCCCGGGGTCAGCGAGCGGCAGATCGGTCGATGGCTCGACGACTGTATGCGTGATCGCACCTACGATGGGCCAGGATTCGGCACCATTGTTGCCGTCGGTGCTCACAGCGCGATTCCTCACCACGAACCGACCGATCGGATGATCGAACCAGGCGACTTCGTCAAGATGGATTTCGGGGCGAAGGTCGATGGCTACCACGCCGACATGACACGCACCGTTGTCGTTGGCGGACAACCTGCGGACTGGCAACAAGAGATCTACCTGGTGGTTCAGCAGGCACAGCAAGCCGGGCGCGGTGCCCTATCCGCGGAGGCTGCTGGGGTCGACGTCGACCAAGCAGCGCGAACGGTTGTCGATCGAGCCGGGTACGGCGAGCAATTCACGCACGGGCTGGGACACGGCGTGGGGCTGGAGATACACGAGGCGCCATATTTGGGCAGCACCTCCACAGATAGACTCATGCCTGGCGTGCCAGTGACGGTCGAGCCTGGTGTGTATCTGCCCGGTCGTGGTGGTGTGCGCATCGAGGACACAACCGTCGTGCATCACGACCGGGTCGAGTTACTGACCACCTCAACGCGTGAGCTCATTGTTGTGACCTGATCAGCGAATTCTGGAGAATGAAGGCTTGTGGCTACGACCAACGATCTGAAAAACGGACTCGTGCTCAACCTCGACGGGCAGCTATGGGCCGTCACCGAGTTCCAGCACGTCAAGCCAGGCAAAGGCGGGGCGTTTGTTCGTACAAAACTGAAGAACGTGTTGTCCGGTAAGGTGGTTGACAAGACATTCAACGCTGGAGTCAAGGTCGACACCGCGAGTGTGGACAAGCGCGAAATGCAATACCTGTACGCCGATGGCGACGACTTTGTCTTCATGGACAACGAGTCGTACGACCAGATTCACGTGCCGGCGGGCACAGTTGGAGACGCACGTAACTTCATGTTGGAAAGTCAGATGGCCGTCGTCGCGACGCATGACGGTAACCCGCTCTATATCGAGTTGCCAGCTTCAGTCGAGCTGAGCATCACCTACACCGAGCCGGGAATGCAGGGTGATCGCTCCACGGGTGGCACGAAGCCAGCAACGTTGGAGACCGGCTTCGAAATACAGGTGCCGCTGTTCATCACTCAGGGCGAGAAAGTCAAAGTGGACACTCGTGACGGCAGCTACCTCGGACGCTCCAACTAATCGTGGCAGCTAGAAGCAAAGCTCGTAAGCGGGCGGTCGACGTGTTGTTCGAAGCAGATCAACGAGGTGCGTCGCCGCTGACGGTGCTACGGGACCAGCAGGCGCGCGGCGCTGGAGGCGCAAACCCGTACACCGCGGTGCTCGTAACTGGCGTCGTCGATCATCTCGACCAGATCGACGAGCTCTTGACTCAGCACTCGGTTGACTGGCCGGTCGAGCGGATGCCTGCCGTAGACCGGGCCGTGTTGCGCATCGGAATCTTCGAACTCTTGTGGTCGACCGAAGTCCCCGACGCTGTCGTGATCGACGAGGCGGTACAGCTCGCAAAAGTTCTCTCCACCGACGAGTCACCCGGATTTGTCAACGGACTGCTCGGGACCCTCGTCGAAGTCAAGCCCCAAGGCGTGACGGCACGGCACGACGAGGAATACACCTAACTCCCCGGCTGTCGGCTACAGGACTTTGGACAGAAAATCCTTGGTGCGTTGGTGTTGGGGGTTAGCGAGGACTTCTCTCGGATCGCCCGACTCGACAATGACGCCATCTGCCATCAGGACGATTTGGTCGCCAACTTCGCGTGCGAACCCCATCTCGTGGGTGACCACCAGCATGGTCATGCCGGTTTGAGCCAAGTCCTTCATTACGTCAAGCACCTCGCCGACCAGTTCTGGATCGAGCGCCGACGTCGGCTCATCGAACAGCATCAGTTTTGGGTCCATCGCCAAGGCACGGGCGATGGCAACGCGTTGTTGTTGGCCACCAGACAACTGTGCCGGATACGCATCGGGTTTGTCGGAGAGACCAACCCGTGCCAGCAGCGTGTGCGCTCGTTCACGGGCTTCGGCCTTGTTTTTTTTCTGAACGCAAACCGGCCCCTCCATGATGTTCTGCAGTGCCGTCATGTGGGGAAAGAGGTTGAAGCGTTGGAAGACCATGCCGATGTCACGACGTTGTGCCGCCACTTCCTTGTCTTTCATCTCGTGAAGCTTGCCCCCACGCTCGTAGTAGCCAACGAGCCGCCCTTCGACAGACAGACGCCCAGCGTCGATCTTCTCAAGGTGGTTGATGCACCTCAAGAATGTTGACTTGCCCCCGCCAGATGGCCCAACGATGCACAGAACCTCACTGGCGGTTACCTCAAGATCGATGCCCTTGAGAACGTCAATTTTGCCGTACGACTTGCAGACGCGTTCTGCCTTCACCATCGGCTCGCTCGTCATGGGCGCCCCCTCGAGACGGCCGCCCGCAAACGTTGGATCGGTGTCGGCGGAAGGTTGCGAGTGGACCCCTTCGCGTAGTGGCGTTCGATGTAGAACTGTCCGACCATTAACACCGAGGTCATGGCCAGGTACCAGATGCTGGCCATGATGGCCATCGGGAACACCTGGAACGTCCGATTTCCGATGGCCTCAGCTTGGAAGAACAGTTCCGTGGTTAGCGGTATGGCGATCACCAACGAAGTGGTCTTCAACATCGAAATAGTTTCGTTGCCGGTTGGCGGAATGATGACCCGCATCGCCTGGGGGAACACAATTCTTCGAAAAGACTGCCGACGGCTCATTCCAATCGCCGTGGCTGCCTCGGTTTGTCCCTCATCGACGCTCAGTAACCCCGCACGGACAATTTCGGCAAGATATGCCGCCTCGTTGAGTCCGAGACCAAGCAGGGCAGCCACAAAGGCCGGAATCAAGGTGCGGGTGCTGAACGTGAACCACTCCGGACCAAACGGGATTCCCAGCGCCAGCTCGTTGTATAGGGCGATGAAGTTGCCCCACAGGAACAGCTGAACGTAGATCGGCGTGCCCCGGAATACCCACAGGTAGACCCAGGCGGCTCCGGTGAAGATCGGGTTGGGGGACAGCCTCATGATGGCGAGCATCACGCCACCCACGACACCGAGAATCATCGCGAGAATGGTCAGTGCGATCGTTACGCCGACACCTTTGAGGATCGGTGGCGAAAAGATCCATTCGAAGACGAGTGACCAGTTCCAGTTGGGATTGGTCAGGACGCTGTGAACCAGCATGGCAAACAACACGCCAATGCCGGCGGCGCCGACCCAACGCCAAGGATGCCGGACCGGGACAGCCTGAATTGCGGCGGGCCGCTCCGATTCAGTCATCGTCGGTGATGTCACGCAGCCGGAGGATTGATCTCAGACTTCTTGATGGCGCCGTCGCCGACTCCCCAATCGTCAAGGATTGTCGCGTAGGTCCCGTCGTCGATCAGTGCCTGAATCGCACCTTGGATTGCTTGAGCGAATTCCGAAGAGTCCTTAGGAATGACGATTCCGTAAGGAGCCGAGTCGTAGATGTCTCCCGTGGTTTCGAGCTGGCCATTGGTTTGGGTGATTGCGTACGCGACCACCGGGGAGTCAGCCAGCATAGCGTCGGCCTTACCCGAAACGACTGCGCCAGTTGCTTCGGACTGCTGGACGTACTGCTGGATTGAAATGGCCTCTTCGCCGTTGTCCGTGCAGGTCTTCGACCGGGCGTCCAAATCGTCAACCTGTACCGTGGCTTTCTGCACTGCAATGACGTGTCCGCACGCAGTGTCAGGAGTGATGTTCAGCGGGTTTCCCGTCTGGACGGCCCAAGCCGTTCCAGCGGAGAAGTAGCTAATCATGTCGGCTTCGGCCTCGCGGTCGGCTGTGATGGTGAACGAAGACATCCCCACGTCGTATCGCCCTTTGTCGACGCCAACGATGATCGCGTCGAAATTTGAGTTCTGAAACTCGCCATCGAGTCCGAGTTTCGCGGCGATCGCCATTCCTAAGTCGATGTCGAATCCTTCGATGGTGGTGCCGTCCTCGGCCAAGAATTCGCTGGGTGCGTACGAGGCGTCGGTACCGTAGAGGATGGTGCCATCACTGCTTATCGCCTCTGGGACCATCGCAGCCAACTGGTCATCAGCAGTCACAGACGACGGGTCGAAACCCGTGGTTGGGCTCGCGCCAGCGGCGGATGGCTCGTCGGTGTTTCCGCCACATGCCGCCAGGACAACAGTCGCCACCATGCCGAACGAGATCGCTGCCATCTTTGGATGCTTACTTACTAGACTCACGAGGGAACCTTCCAAGCCGCATTTGTCATTCGTCGCATGCCCGACAGGAACATCGGCGAGTGCTTGCTTTGGCAAACTCTCACCATAAAGAGGTAGCCGCATCGCTTTGTCGATCACAATTCCGTCACGGTTGGCTCCGAGTGGGGAACGGACCCGCGGAACAACATTCTGAGCTGAGGTGCCCCCGGTGGGATTCGAACCCACACTGTATGGATTTTGAGTCCACCGACTCTGC
>DATKIY010000186.1:0-5870 GCA_035543875.1 Actinomycetes bacterium
ATCAGACGTGCCGGTTCCCGGGGTGCCGACGATCAGCGGTCAGCCAAGGCATCGACCTCGATCACACGATCCCGTGGCCGGACGGCCCGACCGCGGCCTGGAATCTAGCGGTGTTATGCCGGTCTCATCATGTGTTGAAAACCCACTCCGAGTGGAAAGTGCAGCAACTACCGGGTGGGGTTTTGGAATGGACCACCCCGTCTGGGCGGGTGTTTACCACCAAACCCGCCGACTACCGATCCGGCGCACCACCAGGCAAAACAGCCTGAATCCTTCTCTCGAGTCTCCTGACATCACGTGTGTCCGACCGAGCCATCAGCGTGTGCGCAACTCAATGACGCCCCGGCGTGGCGAGATCACGGGACGGCCGGATGCTCACCTAGAGTGGAGTGCGAACAAGTGTTCGTATCGGCCCGCCAGTGTCTGGCCTGGTCAGCACGGTCTGGTGAGCGTGAGGGAAGGTTGGTAGGCGTGCGGGTGCTCGGAATTGACCCGGGGCTGACGCGATGCGGTCTTGGCGTCGTCGAGGGAGCTCCTGGGCGGCGCCTCACTCTGGTCGAGGTCGGCGTCGTGCACACCACTGCGCAGACGCCGTTGGGAGATCGGCTCGTCGCCATTGAGACAGAAGTGAGCGATTGGCTCGACCGCACTCAGCCCGACGCCGTCGCCGTCGAACGTGTCTTCAGCCAACAAAATGTCCGCACAGTCATGGGTGTGGCACAGGTCAGTGGCGTGGTCATCGCGGTTGCGAGCCGACGGGGACTGCCGGTCGCGCTCCACACGCCGAGTGAGGTGAAGGCCGCGGTGACCGGGCACGGGCGTGCGGAGAAGTCACAGGTCGGAGCCATGGTTGCGCGGTTGCTCGGACTCGATGCGGCTCCCAAACCGGCGGACGCCGCTGACGCACTGGCCCTGGCCATCTGTCATGTGTGGCGCGGTTCAGCGCAAAAGCGGCTCGACGACGCAGTGGCGGGAGCTCGCCGATGATCGCTCATGTCAGCGGACTAGTCACGGCCCTCGCGCCAGAAAGTGCAGTGATCGAAGTAGGCGGCGTCGGGATCATGGTTCAGTGCGCTCCAGGAACGCTCGCTGAGCTGCGGGTCGGCCACCCCGCAACCCTCGCCACATCGCTAGTGGTTCGGGAGGAGTCGCTAACCCTCTACGGGTTTGCCGACGACGACGAACGACAAGTTTTCGAGCTCGTCCAGACCGTGAGTGGAATCGGTCCACGACTGGCGCAGGGAATGCTCGGCGTGCATCCGCCTGACGACCTCAGGCGGATCGTCGCGCAGGAAGATCTCGCATCGCTTACGCAGGTGCCGGGGATCGGTCGCAAAGGCGCGCAGCGCATCGTCCTGGAGCTGAAGGACAAGCTTGGCGCTCCAACGTCCGCCAGCGGAGGTCATGCCTCATCGGTGCAGGTGCGCGGGGGATGGCAAGAGCAAGTCCATGGCGCACTGCTCGGACTCGGCTGGTCGTCGCGCGAAGCAGATCAAGCAGTTACTGCTGTCGCTGAAGAGGCGAAAGAAGCCGGAGACGGAAGCGATACCGACGATGTTGCTGCGCTGTTGCGTTCGGCTTTGCGTATGTTGGGACCGCGATGACCGAGGAGCACTTGCTTGATCCCACCGCGATTTTTGACGATCGTGCGGTCGAGGCGGCCCTCCGACCCAAGCGCCTAGACGAGTTCGTTGGACAGACCCGAGTCCGCGAACAACTCGACCTGGTGCTGCAGGCAGCACAGGGTCGCGGTGGAACGCCTGACCACGTGTTGCTATCCGGACCACCGGGGCTGGGTAAGACAACGCTGGCAATGATTATCTCGGCCGAGCTGGGCATGCCGATGCGGCTAACAAGCGGGCCAGCAATTCAACATGCAGGCGACTTGGCGGCCGTGCTGTCATCGCTATCTGAGGGAGAGGTTCTGTTCCTCGACGAGATCCATCGCATGGCGCGTCCGGCAGAAGAGATGCTCTACCTCGCCATGGAGGACTTCCGGGTCGACGTGGTGGTTGGCAAGGGGCCGGGTGCAACTGCGATCCCGCTCGACCTGCCACCGTTCACACTGGTCGGGGCCACCACGCGCGCTGGCCTTCTTCCAGGACCGCTTCGCGACAGGTTCGGCTTCACGGGCCATCTGGACTTCTACGACCCGGAAGAGCTCGAACGAGTCCTGACGCGTTCGGCCGAGTTGTTACAAGTCCCGCTCGACCCCGCTGGCGCTGCGGAAATTGCCGGACGCTCCAGAGGCACCCCCCGCGTGGCCAACCGTCTACTGCGCCGTGTCCGGGACTATGCCGAGGTCCGCGGCTCCGGTGTCGTGGATCTTGCTACCGCAAAGGCCGCGCTTGAGGTGTATGAAGTCGACGCAATCGGCCTGGACCGCCTCGACCGTGGCGTGCTCGAAGTACTCGTCAAGCGCTTCGGTGGCGGACCAGTCGGGCTGGGAACGCTCGCGGTTGCGGTAGGCGAGGAACGCGAGACGGTCGAGGAGGTCGCGGAGCCCTTCCTGGTCAGGCGCGGCCTGCTGGCACGCACCCCCCGCGGTCGCGTAGCCACGCCAGCGGCCTGGTCGCACTTGGGTCTTACGCCCCCCGTCCCGGTCGCCGAGTCACCCAGCCTGTTTGATGAACTGGCGAAAGGGGAGTGAGCTCCGATGCAAGACGTGTTGACCTTGGCCGTCCTAGCGCTGCCTGTTATTGGCATTTGGCTGTTAGTGGTCAAGCCTGCTCAACGTCGAACGCGGGAAGCACAGGCAGTAAGCGAGGGTGTCCAGGTTGGTCAGGAAGTGATGACCGGCAGCGGCCTGTATGGCACTGTCACTGCGATCGACGAAGACACCGTTCACTTGGCGATTGCCCCTGGGGTGACGGTGCGCTTTGCTCGGCGCGCCATCGCCGTGGTCGACCCCGATGCGGAGCCGGAGGGCCAGATCGAGAACCGTGGCCCCGACAACTGATCGTTTTCAGGGTGGGGTTGGCTGGCTGACGACGCGCCCACGGACCCTGGTGGTCGGTTAAGGGTCCTGCGTCGGGGATACTTCCCTGCGGCCCACTCGTTCGGTCCAGCACGTACGGATTTTGTTCAACACGCTTTTCGTGCGTTCAGCACGCCCCGTGGCGCGGATTCGTCCCGGTTTTATCCCTGAGTTCCATCGATTTGAGTGTTTGTCGAAAGGATTGGCACGTGGCTGCATCCACCACCGGACGCCCTGGGCGTTCGCTGCTCGTGCTTGCCGTCATCATGATCGCGCTGGGCGCCTGGATGGTCATTACCGGCAACTACTCGCCCAAACTTGGTTTGGACCTGCAGGGCGGTACCAGCGTGACGCTGGTGCCAAAACTTGCTGAGGGTGAAACCGGTGTCATCACCAATGACGCGATCGACCAGGCGGTCCTAATCATCCAACAGCGCGTCGACGGCAGTGGTGTGGCAGAGGCTTCGGTCAGCGCGCAGGGCAGTGGCGAGAACGCGGTCATCGTCGTTTCGGTCCCAGGAAGTGCCGGCGACGAGTTACAGTCCCTTGGCCAGGTGGCCAGCCTTTCGTTCCGACCCGTAATCACAGCTGCCGCCGGGTCCCCGGCGCCGCCTGTGACGCCGACCCCGACGCCGTCTTCGAGCCCGTCCGGAAAAGGATCAGCCAAGCCTTCCGACAAAGCGTCGTCACAGCCGTCGAATAGCCCGTCAGGCGGGAGTACGGCCCAGTCCGACGGGCAGAGCAACGGCGCGGTCCTGCCACGCATTGCTGACCACACGTCGGGGAACAACAACTCAGGTAGCAGCAAGGACAAGAACACTTCATCGCCATCGCCCAGTCCGGCGGCCACCTCCACCGGCGCAGTCACCAGTCCAACGGCTCCGACAGTGCCGACCGGGCCGACCGCACCCACCGACGTCAGCCCTGAACTGCAGAAGCAGTTCCAGAAGCTGGACTGCTCGGACCCGAAACAGCAGAACATCGGCAAGACGTTTGCGCCAGATGAGGTAGCCATCGCCTGTGAGGACGACGGCAGCGCCAAGTACATCCTGGAACCCACCGCGGTCAAGGGCGCCAACGTCGATACTGCGACTGCGCAGCTCCAGCAGCAGGGCGGCATCGGCTGGGAGGTCAGTCTCGACTTTGACTCCGAAGGGACCAGCGCATTCGCCACCACTACTCAAAAGCTTGCCGGACAACAGCAACCGCTCGACCAGTTTGCGATCGTGCTCGACGGTGTGGTCATCTCAGCACCAAGTGTTAACGAGCCCATTCTGGGTGGACGTGCTTCGATCACCGGACAGTTCACCCAGCAGGAAGCGTCAGACCTCGCAAACGTGCTGAAGTACGGCGCGCTCCCCTTAGATTTCAGCATCGAAGAACGGCAAACCGTTTCGCCGACGCTTGGCGCCGACCAGTTGCACGCTGGCCTGATTGCTGGAGCACTCGGACTCGCGCTCGTTGTGCTCTACCTCGTGCTGTACTACCGAGCACTTGCGATCGTTGCTATCTCGAGCTTGGTTGTGGCGGGAGCATTGGTCTACGGAACCGTTGTTCTGCTGGGTCAAACGTTGGGCTTCACCCTGACCCTGGCTGGTGTAGCGGGTCTCATCGTGTCTATCGGTATCACCGCTGACTCGTTCATCGTCTACTTCGAACGTATTCGAGACGAAGTGCGCGAAGGTCGATCTCTGCGAACTGCACTTGAGGCAGGTTGGTCGAGGGCGAAGCACACCATCATCGCGGCTGACTGCATCTCGCTGATTGCAGCCGTGGTCTTGTACGTGTTGTCGGTCGGAAGCGTGCGTGGGTTCGCGTTCACGTTGGGGTTGACAACCATCATCGACCTCGTCGTCGTGTTCTTGTTCACCAAACCGCTCATCACGCTGCTAGCACGAACTCGCTTCTTCAACAGTGGAAGCAAGTGGTCTGGCTTGTCCCCGGAGCGGTTAGGTGCTCGAAAAGCCAGCGATACGACAACCGTTGCCGGACGTCGCCGCGCAGCGAAGGAGGCCTGACATGTCGCGCGTGAGCAATCTTGCTTCGGGCCTCTACCGCGGCGAGGTCTCGTTCGACTTCGTCGGACGGCGAAAACTCTGGTACTCAATCTCCGCAGTACTGCTGTTTGTTTCGCTTGGTGCGCTTGCCGTCAACGGACTGAAGTTCGGTGTGGAGTTCGAGGGCGGCTCGGTATTTGCGGTGCCTACCGAAACCTGCACTGTTGAAGTTGCGCGCGATGCAACCACCGAGGTGGTTGGCACCGAGATTGTCCCCATCGTTACCGAGCTGAACAGCTCAAACGGTCGCAGCATTCACGTACAGACCGACGCGCTGACCCCGAAAGAAACCACTGAAGTCACGCACTCGCTAGCCGATGCTTGCAACGTCCCAGCGACCACGGTGTCGGCACAGGTTATCGGGCCGTCATGGGGCGAGCAGATCACCAAGAAGGCGTTTACCGGGCTTGGTGTCTTCTTGATTGCCATCGTGATCTACCTGTCCATCATGTTCGAGTGGCGGATGGCTGTCGGTGCACTAGTTGCGCTGTTCCACGACGTGTTCATCACGGTGGGTATCTACGCGTTGGTTGGGTTTGAAGTAACTCCCGCCAGCGTCGTCGGTATTCTCACCATCTTGGGTTACTCGCTCTACGACACGGTCGTGGTGTTCGACAAGGTCAAGGAGAACACCCGCGGGCTGCTGGGGCTCACGCGCCGCACCTACGCCGAGGCCGCCAACCTCGCCCTCAACCAGACGCTGATGCGCTCGATCAACACCTCACTGATCGCGGTGCTGCCGGTCGTCGGGCTGATGGTCGTCGGCGTCGGGCTGCTCGGCGTCGGCACGCTCGCCGACCTGGCGCTCGTGCAGATGGTCGGGATCCTGGCCGGGG
>DATKIY010000187.1:0-20915 GCA_035543875.1 Actinomycetes bacterium
TGTCCCGCCAGTGACACCGTTCTCCACATACTCAACAAACCGTGGGCATGCGCGCTGGGTTAGCTGCAGCTTGGGCGCGGCAGCAAAAGCGTCGCGATAGGCACCAGACGTTACGGTTGCTTCGGTCCCGATGACGCCGACGTGTCCGTTGCGCGTTGCGTGCACGGCTCGACGTACGGCTGGATGGACGACCTCAACGACAGGCACCCGGTAGCGCTCCCGCGCATCGCGCAACACCGCGGCACTAGCACTGTTACAGGCGATCACCAGCAACTTGACGCCTTGTTCGACGAGATGGTCCATTACGTCGAGGGCGAAGGACCTAACCTCGGCGATCGGGCGCGGGCCGTACGGACCGCGTGCGGTGTCGCCCACGTAAAGGAGTGGTTCGTGAGGCAGCACGTCTAGCACCGCACGGGCAACGGTTAGCCCACCAACTCCGCTGTCAAAGATCCCGATCGGCGCGTCCGTCACCCGCCCACCTTAATTGCAATGCGGAAGATCCGACCACGCATGCGTGGTCGGATCTTCCGCATTGCAAGGGTCATGCCCATAGTTGGCCTTCGATGGCGGCTTCGGCATCGTCGAGCGACGAGGCGTCGTACACGCCAGTGGACAAGTACTTCCAGCCGCCATCGCAGACGATGAACGCAATGTCTGCGCGTTCCCCCGCCTGAGTTGCTTTGCGCGCAACGCCGAGCGCCGCGTGAAGAATCGCGCCAGTTGAGATTCCGGCGAAGATGCCTTCCTGCTCAAGCAACTCACGCGTTCGCTTAATCGCATCGCGGGGTCCAACGGAGAACCGAGTCGTCAACACCGTCTCGTCGTAAAGCTCGGGCACAAAGCCTTCGTCTAGGTTGCGAAGTCCGTAGACGAGTTCGCCGTAGCGCGGCTCGGCAGCGACAATTTGGATCTCAGGCACTTGCTCGCGGAGGTAGCGACCAGCGCCCATGAGCGTGCCGGTAGTGCCCAGCCCTGCCACGAAGTGCGTAATCGTAGGCAGGTCGGCAAAAATCTCAGGTCCGGTCCCGTTGTAGTGAGCGTCGGCGTTGGCTTGATTGCCGTACTGGTAGAGCATTACCCAGTCCGGATGCTCGGCAGACAGCTGCTTAGCGACGCGTACCGCTTCGTTCGATCCGCCAGCCGCCGGTGACGACACGATCTCGGATCCCCACATCCGGAGGAGTTGGGTGCGTTCCACTGATGTGTTCTCTGGCATGACACAGACGAGCCGGTAACCCTTGAGCTTCGCGGCCATCGCGAGCGAAATGCCGGTGTTGCCAGACGTGGGTTCCAGAATCGTGCAGCCCGGCGTTAACCGACCAGCCGTTTCGGCGGCCTCCACCATCGCCAGCGCCGCACGGTCTTTGACCGAACCAGTGGGGTTGTGATCCTCCATTTTGGCCCACAACCGAACATCTGCAGTGGGCGAAAGGTTGGGCAGTCCCACCAACGGGGTCTGCCCAACTGATGCGAGCAGCGACTCGAAGCGTGACATGGGCTGGGTCAGCCAGCTCCGCCAGCAACCGCCGGCAGAATCGTCACCTGGTCGCCGTCAGTCACCTTGGTTTCCAAGCCTTCAAGGAAGCGAACATCTTCATCGTTGAGATAGACGTTGACGAAACGACGTAGTCCAGAATCGTCGACAAGACGCTCGCGAAGTCCTGGAAACTGTGCATCCAGGTCGGCGAACAGTTCGACGAGCGATGCCCCGCTGGCATCGACGGACTTCGCGCCGCTGGTGAAGTTGCGCAAGATGGTCGGGATACTGACCTCGACGGCCATCGTGGTGACTCTCCTTGGTCAGTCGGAACTCTCGAACGGACTCATTGTCGCGATATGGCCGACGGCCGCCTCGATCGGGTCAAGGTGCCGACGCAGTCGGCTTCGGGTCCAACGCCGCGACCACCTGAACTTCTTCCTCGGTGACCAAACCGTCCACGATGCGAAACGACCTGAACTCGTGCGAGCCCGACTCCCGGGTGGACACCAGCACATAGTGAGCATCCGGCTCGGAAGCGTACGAGATATCGGTCCGGGAGGGATAAGCCTCAGTGGCTGTGTGCGAGTGGTAGACGACGACAGGCTCCTCGTCCCGGGCATCCATCTCCCGGTACAGCTTCAGCAGATCCATCGAGTCGAACTCGTAGAACGTGGGTGATCGGGCAGCGTTGACCATGGGGATGAACCGTTCTGGCCGACCTGTGCCCACCGGCCCGGCAACCACCCCACAGCATTCATCGGGATGGTCCTGACGAGCGTGCGCAACTATCGCGTCATGAGTTGCCTGATCGATCACGAGCACAGTTCCCAAGGCTACGGGGTGAGCAACAGTTGACGGAGTGAGGGCGGCCGGTGCGGCGGCGCATCACTGGGCGAGCAGTCACTCCGAGGTCAGTGCCTCCAGCAACTGCTCTTGCAGCCAGCCCAGCATCAGGTAGGAGCGGTAGGCAGCGAGTTCGGTCAGCTGCTCGGACGCCTCGTCGTCGGCGTCTTCGGTGACCATCAGTCGCGTGCCCATCATCAGGCGCAGGTCGTTGACACCTCCCAGAACCTTCCCGGCCTGGGACCGGTCGAGGTCGCCGGTACTGCCGTCGAGCAGGGCCCAGACGGCCTTGGCCCCGGCCCGCTTCTGCGTCAACAGCGACTCATGGGTGAACCGGCGGAATTCGGTCGCGGCCGCGTCATCGTCAACGACGCCGTCAGGTAGCAGCCTGGCCAAGACCGGATCGGTGGGCCGCTCTGGGTCGCCGGCAGCTGTAGCTGCAAGAGCGGCTAACGGATCGTCGGGCATCTCGGGTTCGGGGCCGAGCAGCTCCAAGAGGTCGACCAAGTACAACCTCAGCCACCAGCGCTCGGCGCGAAGGTCGACGACAATGCGGCCGTCACCGACCGCCCAAACGCTCGTCATCGATCCTGCTGCATCGTGGCCCACAGGCCGTATCCGTGCATCCCGGCGACGTCGCGCTCCATTTCCTCCCGCGACCCGGTCGACACGACGGCTCTGCCGTCGTTGTGCACCTGCAGCATCAGTTCCGTCGCCTTCTCACGGTCGTATCCGAAGTACTCCTGAAAGACGAAGGTCACATACGTCATCAAGTTCACCGGGTCGTTCCAGACCAAAGTGATCCAGGGCGGGTCGGGCTCAACGAGAGTCTCCGAAATCGGCTCGTCGAGCTCGACGGGTGCAGTTGCCACGTGATCCATCGTGGCACGAAAGAACAGGTCCCAGCAGGCCCGGCCGGGTCAAACGGGCGAGAGCATGGTGGATGCTAGGGACATCCTTCGGAGGAGACCATGCAGATCCCACCTCGAACTCCCGGACTACCCGAGCCGGCGCTCCTTAGCCGCATTCGGGAATCGGTGATCGGCGATGACACCGTCATGCCTGGCCCGTACGGCCCCCGCCGAGTCACATATGCCGACTACACCGCAAGTGGGCGTGCAGTCGGATTCATTGAGGACTTCATACGTTCGGAGGTACTCCCCCGATACGCGAACACGCACACCGAGTCCAGCGGCACCGGCAGGCAAACGACTCGCTTACGTGAGGATGCGCGCGACATCATTCGACGGTCGCTGGGGGCTGATGAGAGCACTTGCATCATCTTTGCCGGCGCTGGCGCGACCGGCGCGATCGATCGCCTAGTGGCTGTCCTAGGCCTTCGGATTCCATCGGCGCTCGAAGACTCGTTTCACTTGTCGTCGCACATCCCGGTCGACGAACGCCCAGTGGTTTTCACGGGTCCGTTCGAGCACCACTCGAATGAGCTGCCGTGGCGGGAGTCCATAGCGCAAATCGTCCGAATACCTGAAGACCGAGATGGTCACATCGACCAGTCGGTGCTTGAAGCAAAACTTCTCGAACACGGCGGGCGCAGATTGCTGCTGGGTGCCTTCTCGGCGGCTAGCAACGTCACCGGCATCGTCAGTGACACCTACGGCATCTCGGCTCTGCTTCATCGCTACGGCGCGCTAGCAGTGTGGGACTTTGCGGCCGCAGGTCCATACATCGATATCGACATGGACGCGCCAGACGGCGGTGACCCGCTCGCATACAAAGACGCGATCGTGCTGTCCCCGCACAAGTTCATCGGTGGACCAGGGACTCCTGGGGTCCTGGCAATCCGACGCAACTTGCTCACGAACCGAGTGCCCGCCGTTGTCGGCGGCGGCACCGTTGCCTACGTCAACCCGGAAGATCACGTCTTCATCGATGACCCCGTCCACCGGGAAGAAGGCGGCACCCCAGCGATCGTCGAGTCGATACGCGCCGGATTGGTGTTCCAGCTCAAAGACGCAGTCGGCACGACGGTGATCCGATCGCATGAAAGTGACTACGTCAGGCGCGCTATCGCCGCGTGGGCTGAGGTCCCAGAGATAGAGGTACTCGGCAACCTTGACGCCGAGCGGCTGTCCATCCTGTCGTTTGTCGTCCGCCGTCCCGGCGGCCGCTACCTGCACCACAACGCCGTAGTGGCCCTGCTCGACGACTTGTTCGGGATTCAAGCGCGCGGTGGCTGTTCATGCGCCGGACCGTACGGCCATCGGCTACTCGGCATCGACATTGAGCGATCCCACGAGTTCGAGCGCGAGATCACCCACGGATGCGAAGGCATCAAGCCAGGGTGGGTGCGCGTTAATTTCAACTATTTCATCGACGAAGCGGTCTTTCAGTACATCGTCCGCGCAATCACGTTCGTGGCAGAGTTCGGACAGCTGTTCCTCACCGACTACCGGTTCGATCCGAGTTCAGGTCTGTGGTCGCACCGCAACAGGGCCAACGACGTTCCGCTCCGCCTTTTCGACGTTAGGTACCCGCAGTCCGGGGTCCTCACCTACCCGGTTCATGACCAACGCGCCCCGATAGAAGCACTCGAGGGGTACTTGGAGACCGCGCGCACACTCCTGGCAACCCGCAAAGGAACGACGCAGAGCAACTCCGACTCAACCCACCAACAGGTCAGCAAAGACTTCGAAGCGCTCCGCTGGTTCGAACTCCCCGATCAGTGCTTGGACGAAGGTGCCTATCCGATGTCGACCTGAATGGTTCGACTCACTCCTCGAGCCCAATCACCGGGCAGCGCGATCACTCGAAACTGCTTGGTTCCCTTAACGCGGGATCGAAGGTCAAACGAGAAGTTCCCCTGTTTGTTGACCTTTCCTTGCGCCTTCGTCACCCAAGCGCCGCCAACTCGCTTTTGGCGCACGACCGTCGTACCTGGCGCGACCGGCGCGACCGCGCCACTGAGGGTCCAACGCGTATTGCGCGGCAACGCGTCGGCCGGATCGTGGATCGTCACGTGATAGGCCACCTGGGTTTGAGCGGGATCACTCCAACTGGCGGACAGCGACCAGTCCTTGTCTGTGCGAACACGCCACTTCACGTGAGTCCGAGGTGCGACGTCAAACTCCACGGTTCCATCCTGGCCAGTCTTCGCGGTTTGCGTGTCAACCCACTCGGTTGACCCGTTTCCCATCCGTTGAAGGGTCACGCGTTTGCCGCTGACGGCCACCCCATCGCTATGCACCGCGGCGCGAACAACCCCGGAACGCCCGTACACAACCGTGTCGGGAGCCGTCACCGCAAGGACCGGTCGCCGAGGTGCGATCGCCTGGCCGTACTCGCGAAGCTTGTCCCACATCAGAGGCGTTTCATATCCGAGTGCCCACATCGCCACACCACGGATCTGGTGTGTCTCGACGAGAGGAAGTTTCTCCGCAACCGAACGGGCGTCGTCGAACCACACCTCACGTTTGGCGCGACAGGTCACCCCGGAGACTGAGTACTTTTGGACGTAGGTAAACGTTCGACTTGTGCCTCGCTCGCTCCACCGAGGCACGATCCCCCGGGCTGCGGCAAACGCACGCATGTCGCGACTGGAGCGCGAGATCGTGTTGCGCGCGACCGATGGGCAGTTCCCCGAGACTGTTCCCGCGTACCAATCCCGCCCGTATGACGGTAGTCCGAAAGAAATCTTGCTGGGATCAATCTGAGTCACTGCGAAAGTAAGGACTTTGTTAATCCACCATTTCGGGGCGATAGGACCAGGAGTCCCTCCGCTCCAGTGAAAGTCGTAGGTCATGATGCGAATGCGGTCAGCAACCGCGCCCAGCGCCGCGTAGTCATATACGAACCAGTTCGGATCGCTGACGCTTGTTCGGGAAGCAACAGTGACCGACAGAATCATTCCTTTGGCGGCCAGCCGCGCTTGCAGCTCCTTCACCAACACGGGGTACATCGTTCGCACGGTTTGTTTGGCCGCCGAACTTCCGAAGTTGATGCTTTCATAGTCGAGGTCGAGTCCGTCGACGTCGTAGCGCGTAGCCAGTTTCACAAGTGCGTCAACGTGGGCCGTTCGGCGGGTACGGCTCGACAACAACGACGCAAACTGGTCTGCGGACAAGCTGGTAGACATCGTCGGAATGATGTCGACGCCGGCGTCGCGCAAGCGAGTCCGCATTGTTTGCCATTGAGCGGCGGAGATTTGAAGTCCGATGTTGGTCGCGGACTGCACATCGAAGACAAAGGGGGACGCGTCGTCGAAGGTGTCGGCGTTTGCCACCACAGAGTTGGTTGCTGTGTCTGGCATCCAGTAGGGCAGCCAACCGGTGACGTAGGGCCTGGACGACACTACCTTTTGCTCCGATGTCCCTGGTTCAGCGGCAGAAGTGACGGTGGGGACAAGGGTGGCTGCCAGAGCTCCGGCTACCAGGGTGATCAGGAGAGCCGACGGCGGTCGTAAACGCACGTGTCGATTCCTCCCCCTAGGCGGCCTGCCTATGAGAAGTCGGCTCGTTTGGCTCCGGTCTTAACGGCGTGTCCACGATGCGGACGATCAAGTGTCGATTTTCTGCCCGTTGATCAACGGCGGCTACTGAACCACGACCCGCTGGAGAGGGGAGAACGTATTCGCCCAGTCCCAGGCGGCAGGAAGTCGCATGCGCCACTCGAGCGTGCGGGAGGGGGCAGCGTCGAATGTGGCTCGGCCGAAGGCGTTTGTGGTGACGGTGCCGACCGACGACCATTCCCCGCCCCGAACGCGGCGCTGGACGGTGACGTCTTCGCTCTGCACGGGCAGGCCGCCAACCCGGAACCGGCCAACCAGGGACACATTTGACCCGGCACTGATCGAGTTGGGGGCGTCGAGCCGAGCCGCCGCTGGCCCCGGGTTCAGCTTCGCGGCGTATCGATGCAGGACGTTCCAGGTGCGCGGGTCCTCAGTTCCCAAAGCCCACACTGAAAACCCCTGGACGTGTCGCTGGCGAAGGATCGACAGCTTGGCAGCTGCGGAGCGAGCCGCCTCGAACCAGACCTTTCGCAAGACCACACAATGAGCACCACCATCGGTGTACGGCCGTCGATAAGTGAAGAAGGACTCCGCGGACTGCTTGTCCCACTTTAAGTCGGCGTTATAGCTATCAACGAGAGCGAGAGCCTGTTGCGCTGTGGGCGGCTGAGTCGACTTCACTCCCATCGCGTCCGTACACGTGCCCGACAGTTTCTTGATGTACCAGTTGTAGCCGTACCCGGGAAGACCCAAAGAAAGAGGGACTCCGCGAAACTCCGACTTCGCATAACGCGTGATCTGGTCTACCCAGTCAATCGGCGCAACCGGCCCAGGGGCGGTATCGAAGAAGCTGTGGTCGTAGGTCAAGACGCGCGCTCGATCGATGTACGGCGCAAAGTCTGAGTAGTCGTAAATCGACCAGTTCGAGTCTTGGTCACTCGTGCGGGCAGGCACCGACAATGACAACAGATGGCCACTTCGATGAAGCGACGTCTGTAGCCCCTTTAAGAAGATCGGGAACTTGCGGCTTATCACTGCCCGTTGGGGGCCAGCTGGAAAGTTCATCGCCTCGAAGTCGAGGTCGACCCCGTCAGCCCCGGTTCGATTCACCGTAGCGACCAGGGAGCTAATAAGAGCTGAACGGCGACTGGGGTCTTCCAAAACTCGCGCCATTGAGTTCGAGTCCATCCCGACGTCCGTGGCGGAGACCAAGACGCGCACGCCGGCAGCATGAAGTGAGTTAACGCCGTCGATCAGAGCTGTCTCATCCGGCACGCCAGACTCCAGCTTTACGACCGTCGATGACCGCGTGACTCGATACCAGTGCACCGCTGCCTCGCTGAAAAGCTGCGGATGGTCTACCACGGATGCAACGCCCTCGCTTAGCTGCCACCAAGGGATCCAGCCGGTCGCAACTCGTCTATCCGACAAAGGCGACAGCACACCTGCGACGGCCTTGCCGGTGCTCGGCTCGACCGTTGACGACGAAGATGAAGATGAAGACGCCTGCGACAAAGACGCGATGCTGGCGACGATGGCCACCATCAACACGCCAATGGTGATGCTTTTGAACAGGCGCACAGATGGGGCCTTTCCGGACTTGGGAAGTGCTGGGAGGGCTTGGGAAGGCTCGGGAAAGGTCGTTTACAGACTTCGGCCGGACCAGGTCCAAGGATAGTCGGAGTCTTCTGCGTCCTGGACCGCCGAACCCAGCCCCAACGGGCGGAATGTGTCGACCATCACCGCCAACTCGTCCGTGCCCTGCTTACCTATGCTCGCCTCCACGCTCCCCGGTTGCGGACCGTGAGTGAATCCACTGGGGTGCAGCGTCAGAGATCCTTGCGAGATGCCAGCACCTTTGCGACTCATGAAGTCCCCGTCGACGTAGAACAGCACTTCATCGGAATCGACGTTCGCATGGTTGTACGGCGTCGGAATGGACTGCGGGTGATAGTCGAACATGCGCGGGACAAACGAACAAACAACAAAGTTGGGTCCTGCGAAGGTTTGATGAACGGTCGGTGGTTGATGCACGCGCCCGGTGATCGGTTCGAAATCGTGGATTGACATCGCATACGGGTACAGCCCACCGTCCCAGCCAACAACGTCGAAAGGATGGTTCGCGTACACATAGCGCGTGATCCCTGCGCGATTCCGCACCAGGACTTCAACGTCCTCGTCCTCGACAATCAACGGGGCAGTCGGCCCATGAAGATCCCGCTCGCAAAACGGGGCGTGCTCCAAAAACTGGCCACGCTTGGATAGGTACCGGGCCGGTGGCCCAACGTGTCCTCGCGCCTCGACGACGAGCAACCGGATTGGTTCCCCTTCGCGAGGGACCACACGATACGTCGTGGACGTGGGAATCACGATGTAGTCGCCGGCAGTCGCATTGATGACTCCGAATACCGTTTCGACCCTGGCTTCGCCAGCTTCCACATACAGGACTTCGTCACCAATCCCGTTGCGGTACAACGGCGATGGAGTTGTGGCCACCACATATGACAACCGGACGTCGTCGTTTCCAAACAGCAGGTGTCGACCTGTTACCGCGTCGTCGCTCGGACCGGTTTCCACCTTGTGAGCCCTGACGTGGCGAGGAAGCAGCGGGTGGTTTGGACGAAGCACCCCGGAGGTATCAGGCGACTCGGACGCGGCCACGATTGCCGTGGGCAGATACCGGTGGTACATCAGCGCCGACTCACTGGAGAACCCCTCTTGCCCCATCAGTTCCTCGGCAAACAATCCCCCGTCAGGTCGTCGGAACTGAGTGTGGCGCTTGCGCGGAATATCACCCACCGCTCGATAGAAAGGCATAACCGCTCCACATCAATAGTCGGTGGCAATGGCTCACCTGCAACGACAATCCGCTACCGTCGCCGTCGTGTCAAGAACGCTCGGGTTAGTGTCTGCCCTCATAGACGACGCGGCCGTTTTCCCTCCGGGAAACGCGCCCTTGAAAGAGGCTGTGCAGGCGCACTACGGCTACCGCGACAGCCGCTATGAGGAGTTGGTGGGGCCATTGCTCGTGCCCGCATCCGGCGTGGAGTCGTTACGCGAACTGGTCGATCCAAACCAGTATTTGTCGCTCGGTGTGATTGGTGACACCGGGCTGGAAGGACTGATCGCAGCTCGCAATGCAGTCCAGGATGATGCCTGGATTGAGGTCAACCAGTTTGAGCTGCGGCTGAGCGACTCCGCCGATGTGGTTGGGCGCCTCCGTCAACTCTTGCAGTCACTTCCTTTCACTGCTCCGACCTACATCGAACTGTCACCAACTTCGGACATTGAAGCTGCCATGGCGGCGCTAGCTGAAGATGGCGTCGAACGCGCTAAGTTTCGATGCGGACCGGACACGGTCCCGTCCTCTGAGCAGCTGGCGCGATTCATCCACGCCGCCGCGACGCACTCAGTCCCGTTCAAGCTGACCGCCGGGTTGCACCATGCACTCCCCTACAACGACGCGTCGACGAGAGTGCGGCAGCATGGCTTCATCAATACACTGGCCGCCACTTGGGAAGCCCTCATAGGAGGGGAACGCACAGCGGTTGCCGAACTGCTCGACAGTGACGACGCACAACTGCTGCTGAACGTCCTGGCTGACGCCGACGTCGGACGACTGCGATCTGTCTACCGCTCATTCGGATCCTGCAGCATCGCCGAGCCGTATGAGGAGCTGCTGCATCTCGGCCTGATCGATGAGGAGGCGTGATGGCAAGCCAGGCATGGCTCGATGTCTCGCAAGATTCTGGGTTCGGCTTGTCAAATCTCCCGTATGGCGTTGTGTCATACCCAAGCAGCCATGGACCGCATCTGGCTGTTGCGTTTGGAGATTTCGTTCTCGATCTGCATCGGCTCGCAGCTGACGGGCTACTACCGGAACCGACTGACGCCGACGGGATTTTTGGCGCGGCGACGCTGAATCCACTGATGGCAACTGGCCGATCCATGTGGTCAGCAGCGAGGCTTCGAATCATCGAGCTGCTGACCGATCGAAGTTTCAGGGCAAGGGTCGAAACGGCCCTCATACCGAGAGTCGAAGTTACTAACCATCTCCCGTTTGACGTCGCTGACTACGTCGACTTCTATTCGTCCGAACAGCACGCAAGAAACGTCGGCGCCATATTCAGGCCAGATTCACCAGAACTGCCTGAGAACTGGAAGTACCTTCCGATCGGGTACCACGGTCGCGCGGGAACAATTGTGGTCAGCGGAACCCCGGTTCGCCGGCCGCTTGGCGAGCGCAAGCCCCGTAATGCCACTGAGCCATCCTTCGGGCCGTCGCAGCGCCTAGACATCGAAGCCGAAGTCGGCTTCGTCGTTGGGACCCCATCCACTCTTGGTGAACAAGTCACCGCCGCTGAGTTCCGCGACCACGTATTCGGCGTCGTCCTCGTGAACGACTGGTCTGCTCGAGACATTCAGGCGTGGGAGTACGTGCCACTCGGCCCATTCCTCGGCAAGTCTTTTGCGACCTCTATCTCACCTTGGGTTGTTCCCCTTGACGCACTCGAGCACGCCAGGATCCCACTCCCCGAACAGCACCCAAAAGTCTTTGACTACCTGAGTGACGACGACCCTTGGTGCCTCGACCTGCGGCTTGAGGTCCGACTGAACGGCAACGTCGTTTCACGCCCTCCATTCTCGAGTCAGTACTGGTCCCCCGGCCAGCAGCTCGCTCACCTGACAGTTAATGGAGCATCGCTGCGGACTGGAGACTTGTATGCGTCAGGAACCGTCACAGGAGCGGCGCGCGATCAACGAGGGTCATTCCTCGAACTGTCGTGGGGTGGCGCAGAACCATTCACGTTAGAGAATGGCGAGGAGCGCACGTTCCTGTTGGATGGCGACAGCGTAAGCATCTCTGCCACCGCTCAGGGAGCTGACGGAAGCACGATCGGTTTCAGTTCGGTCGATGGCACGGTGACCCCAGCAACCGAGTCCTAGTTTCGGGGATCGGCCGGCTTGCGACCTTTCACAAGCCACGTATCGAATAAGTGGTCAAGCGGATGGCTAGCAACCCGCTCGCAGAGCTGCTTGAACTCCGGGGTAGTGCCATTGCCATTGGCTCGCCTGCTTGCCCAAGTTCTCATGACGCGGAGAAACTTCTTAGTCCCTATCTTGAGCTTCAGCGCATGCAGTGCCATCGCGCCCCGTGAGTAGATCGGTCCATCGAACAGGTGCGCGTAGCCAGGGTCTGTCACTTTCAAAGACCAGAAGGAACTGCTGGCCGGACGAGCGAAGGCCGAGTCGAACTGCGCCGCGACGGACGGCCCACCGTCATGTGCTCGCCACATCCACTCCGCGTAGGTCGCGAACCCTTCGTTGAGCCAGATGTCACGCCAACGGTCCAGGGCGACGCTGTCGCCGAACCACTGGTGTGCCAGTTCATGTGCGACTGTTCCCGTCAACCCTCCCCACCCAACTGTTCGTTCGTCATAGGTTGGTCGCGTCTGGTTTTCCAGCGCATACCAACTCGAGAAGTTGTCAGCGATTCCACCTGCCGCTTCAAACGGGTAGGGACCGAACTTTCGCTCCAAGAAGTCGATGATCTCGGCGCCACGGTTCAGCGACCTGTCAACACTGCGGGACATGCTTCGATCGACATAGTTCGTGACAGGAACGCCAGACCTAGTCATCGACTGGTGCACTCGCCAGTTGCCTACGGCGACGGTCGCCAAGTACGACGCCATCGGATCGGCTGATGCCCAAGAGAAGGTTGTCCATCCCCCAGCGGAGGTCGGCGGGGCAGTTTGCAGTCCGTTCGAGACGGCCTTGAGGCCGTCAGGGACAGTGATGTCGACATTGAACTTGGCCTTATCGCTCGGATGCTCATTCACGGGGAACCAGAACATTCCTGCCTCAGGTTCGCCGACAAGGATCGCGCCGTCGCTCGTGTTGAACCAGCCTGACAATCCAAGGTCAGGGTCATTCAGCTTCTCCGGTTTGCCGTGGTAGTCAACAACAGCGGTGAACCTGTTGCCCGCAGTGATTCCCGACGAAAAATCGACCGACAACTCGCGAGGGGCACGGTCAAAGGAGGCAGCAACCCCATCGACGGTCACCGACGCCACGGTTAGTCCGTACAGGTCGAAGTTCAGCCCAGACAGATTCTGCGTTGCCGTTGCCTGAATCGTCGCCACGCTCTGCAACCGGTCGGTGTCAGGGTTGAAACGCATGTCCAACGCATAACTTCGAACCTGGTACCCACCGTTGCCTTCATGGGGCACGTAGGGATCACCGATGCCCACCGAACCAGGTGTGAAATTGACCCGCGCCTCGGCGAAAGACGTCGGCAGCAGGCCGACTGTCAGCGCGCAGGTAGCGACGGCAGCCACCGCCGCCAAACGCACACCGAAGATCGAGCCGCGCATTCAGTCACCTATCGCTAGTTGGTGGGAGGACCTTACGGCAACCAGCGAGTATGGCTGGTGCGGTCAAGCAGGACACCTGGTAACGGAGTCGATGTTCCAGCGCCGAGGCGATCCGCTGACAACAAAGCGCGCTACCGACCCATTCTTGGTGATCACCGCATACTGTCGACCAGCCTGGGAGTCCGCAATTCTCACCACGCTGGGATCAAGCGCGTCGTACGGCCGCAGCATTGAGTCAAAGAGCTCGTGGAGGTCTTTGAACCCGGCGGAGTCAAACATCAACCACTGCCGCTGGTTCGGGGGGCACACCCAGCCAAGCCGTTGAGGATTCTCGTGCGGGGTCAGGTCAGGCGTGTCCGAGCTGTCCGTCGGCACCGCGGGTGGCGTGGTAGCTGACGTGCACGCAGTCAAGACAACAGCTGCCAGCGCGAGAAGCAAGCTCACACGCCATCTGAACACCCGGCGATCGTAACGTCGAACTAGAGGTTGCCCCTGCTCTCTTGCTCGCGCTCGATGGCCTCAAAGAGTGCCTTGAAGTTTCCTTTTCCGAAGCCGAGCGAGCCGTGACGTTCAATGAGCTCGAAGAAGACCGTGGGTCGATCTTGCACGGGCTTGGTGAAGATTTGCAGCAGGTAACCGTCTTCGTCACGGTCAACCAAGATGCCCCGCGCTTTGAGGTCTTCGATCGGGAACCGCACGTCGCCGATCCGAGCGCGTAGTTCCGGGTCTTCGTAGTAGCTGTCCGGAGTCTTCAGGAACTGCACACCGTTTCGTCTCATCTGGTCAACGCTGTACACGATGTCGTTGGTGTTCAGTGCTAGATGTTGAACACCAGGTCCACCGTAGAACTCCAGGTACTCGTCGATCTGCGACTTCTTCCTGCTGATCGCCGGTTCATTGATGGGGAACTTAACCTTGCGGCTGCCGTTCGCCACGACCTTGCTCATCAAGGCCGAGTACTCCGTCGCAATGTCGTCGCCGACGAACTCTTTCATGTTCGTGAAGCCCATGACCTCGTGATAGAAGTCGACCCAGTGGTTCATCTGGCCGAGCTCGACGTTTCCTACGCAGTGGTCGATCGCACTGAAATACCGCTTGCTCGGCGGCTCAACGACCGGCGCGACTTCGATGAACCCTGGGAGAAATGCGCCGTTGTACTCTCCTCTTTCAACCAAGGTATGTCGGGTATCGCCATATGTAGAAATACTCGCCAACCGGACCACGCCGTGTTCGTCTGACTCCTCATGCGGTTCCACCAAACCGCGCGCGCCGTGAGCGATGGCATGCGAGTACGCGTTCGAAACGTCGGGAACCTCGAGCGCCAGGTCAACCACTCCGTCTCCGTGCGAAGCCACTCGACTACCTATCGCCGTTCCCGCGTGCACCTCAGCGGTCAGAACGAACCGCGCCGAACCGGAAGCCATGACGTACTCGGCGTAGTCGCGGAACCCATTCTCTGGTCCCCGATAGGCGATACAACGCATGCCGAAAGCGGTGGAGTAGAAGTGCGCCGCTTGCTTCGCATTGCCCACAGCGAACTGGATGTAGGCCATGCCCGAGATCGGAAACACGTCCACAGGGGTGGCGTCGCGCGTCGGCGACAGTTCGGTGCTCGCGGTGTGAGTCGTCAACGCCGGTCACTCCTTGGTCTTCGGTGCGAAGCCTGGACGGCTCCCGGTTTGTGCCTGGGCTTTGAGAATGACGGGCTGTGGGCAGCCTGCGCAATCGATCGTCAAAGAACTGAGCAATCTGTATAGTGATTTCCATACTGTTCCGCCTTCTCTCGCCTGATGGGACCAACTATGGAGCATTCGGTCGACGCCCTTGATGCCGCGTTGCTTTCGTTGTTTGCCGCAGAGCCGAGAGTTGGGGTCCTTGAAGCTTCCCGCCGACTCGGCATCGCGAGGGGAACGGTGCAAGCGCGCCTGGATCGGCTCAGCAGCCGGGGAGTAGTTCGCGGCTGGGGTCCCGACATCGATCCGGCCGCGCTTGGCTATCACGTGGCTGCATTCGTCACGCTGGAAATCAGCCAACGAGGACATCGCTCCATCGAGCAGGCGCTCGTTGGAATTCCCGAGGTGCTTGAGGTCCACACGATCACCGGCACCGGCGACATGTTGGTGCGAGTCGTCGCACGAACCAACGCCGATCTACAACGAGTCGTGGACGACGTACTGGCGGTCGATGGTGTTGATCGATCGAACATGGTGATCGCCTTGGCAAACGGGGTCCCTTACCGAACTGGACCCCTGGTCGAACGATCGGCTCAGCTCGCAGCGGACCCGAAGCAAACGAAATAGCCGAATCGACGAACCTAAATCCGCCCTGCCTTGTGAACCCTGGCCAAAAACTGCTGCGTCCGCGCCTCTTGCGGGTTGCCAAACAACTGGTCCGGCTCACCGAGTTCGGCGACAACTCCCTGGTCCAGAAACGCAACGCGAGTGGCTATTTCGCGGGCGAACGACATCTCGTGGGTAGCCAAGATCATGGTCAAGCCCGCGTCTTTCAGCTCACGGATCACGTCGAGAACTTCACCGACCAGCTCTGGATCCAACGCTGATGTGATCTCGTCGAAGAGCATGATTTTCGGCTGCATCGCCAAGGCTCGAACTATTGCCACGCGCTGTTGTTGCCCACCCGAAAGTCGGTCTGGGTACTCAGCGGCGCGGTCGGCCAGACCGAAGCGCTGTAATAGCGAAGACCCTTCTTCTTCCGCCTGCTTACGCGGATGGCCAAGCACTTTACGCGGAGCCAGCGTGATGTTCTCGAGAACTGTTAGGTGAGGAAACAGGTTAAAAGACTGGAAGACAATCCCGACTTTGCGTCGGACCTCGTTCGCGTTGAAACCGGGCCACGAAATGTCAGTACCGTCGAGCAAGATTGACCCAGAATCAATGGTTTCCAGCAGGTCCACACACCGCAGCAGCGTCGACTTCCCACTACCGGACGCACCAATCAAAGTGACGACCTCGTGGTCATCTACGTCGAGCGAAACTCCGCGTAGAACGGCGTTTTCGCCAAAGGCTTTGTGGACGCTCTGCACCCGCAGGACTCCGACTCCGGTGTCGTGGCTCCCCCCGACGTCCTTCACAGGCCCGCCCCCGAACTTTGGCTCCGTTGTCGCTGTCGTGCCGCGATCCAGTCGGCATACCTAGTCATTGGAACGGTTAGTAGGATGAAGAACAACGAGGCGACGATGTAGGGCGTGTAGTTGAACTTTGAGTTCGCGTAGATTGCGGCGGCGCTCATTAGCTCGATCGGGCCGAGAAACGACACCAGCGCAGTGTCTTTTTGCAACGAGATGAAATCGTTCAGCAATGGCGGTATCACCCGCCTCGTGGCTTGCGGCAACACCACGTGGCGTAAACCTTGGTAACGGTTCAAACCTAGCGCCCGTGCGGCCGCGGCCTGACTGGGATGCACCGATTCAAGCCCCGCACGGAACACCTCGGACACGTAGGCGGAATACGACACTACGAGTGCGGCCCAACCCCAAAATAGAGGTTCATTTGTAACGCCTTGAAGGTTCAACGCCGGGATTCCAAACCCGAAGAGGAAGATGAGGAGAATTGTCGGAATTCCACGCACAATGTCGGTGTACAAGGTCGCGACAATGCGTAGCGGCGCAAGAATCGGTGCGGTCAGTCCTCGCAAGACGGCGATGAGAAGGGCCACGAGCAAGACCACCGGTTCCGCGGTGAGGAAGAGTTTCAAAGTCAGCCAAAACCCATCGACCAGGCTGGGGAAAGCACGCCTGGCATCAACGGGGTTAAGAAACGACTCCTTTACCGCGGGCCACCCAGGGGACTGCAAAATCACAACCACTGCCGCGCCGAAGACAACGACCGTGCTCAGGCTGGCGATCAGCAGGTCACGTCGCCGCTTCTTGCGGATGACCGTCTCACGCGCTGGATCGGTGACCAGTGTCACTAGATCCACCTGCTTTTCATCACCTCGGTCGCCGACGAAGCCTCATTCCATGACCCGACGTCAGCCGAGGACTGGGGCGTCGACGTAGTCACGCATCCACTTGTCCGTGATCTTCACGAGCTCTTGCGACTCTTGCAAGAACTTAATCGAAGCGTTCACGCAGCCGACCAGGGGATTGTCTTTTTGTAGGACCAATCCCCAGCGATCGGCGATTTCATCACCGGGAAGCTGACCAACGACGACGCCATCAATTTTAACCGTGGCGAGGTAGAGCGTTGTTGGAAGGTCTGTGACAAATACGTCGATCTGACCGTTTTCCAAAGCATGAGTTGCGTCGGACGTGCTTTGGTACACGGCAACGTCTTGCGTCGGTGCGATCTGGGCCTCGACCTGCGGCTGCGCCGTCGTCGCCGACTGAACTCCAATCTTGGCGTCCTGTAGGTCAGCCAGTGTTGTGGCACTGGAGAACGGGCTGTCCTTCATCACCAAGGCGGCGTTGGCAGCTTCGTAGTACGGGTCGCTGAACGTGACAGCACGTTCTCGCTCAGGAGTTATCCCGATCTGGTTGATTGCGAAGTCATAGTCCTTCTCACCAGGAGCAAACAGCTTGTTGAACGGTGCGTAGGTCCACTCAACTTGCGACGCATCAAAACCCATTTGCGCAGCGACCGCGTATGCGGTTGCTGACTCGAAGCCCTTGCCATTGGTCGGGTCGTTGTGCAGCACATACGGCGGATAGGCCGGATTGCTCGTCGCGACAGTGAGAACGCCGTCTTGCTTGGTCGTGATGTTGTCGCAGGCGTTAGCTCCCGAGGCTGCGGGTGTTGGAGAAGCGTCCTTCTGGGCGCAGGCCGCTAGCGAAGTCGCGGCAATGAGAGCGACGACAGCGCCAGTGATAGCACGGACGGCGGGCTGGACGGTGCGCATAAAGCCTCCGGGACATGCGGGCCGACGAGCAAGAAGTCGACACCCTGGTGAACGACGCCCGAAGCCTACCCGCGAGCCACCAGACCGGGCCGGAACGGTCCCAAATCGAGATCGAACTTAGGCGGTGACCCGCTCTCGTGGCCGGACACGAGGTGAAATCGCCGTGGCGAAGACCGCCAGTGCCACCATGACAGCAAAGATCAACACGTAGACGTCGCCGTCTTCCCCTGCGGCCGAGTGACCGGCAGCGAAGATGACACCACCAAGTCCGGTACAGGCGATGACCCCCAACGAGTCCGCCATCTGAAGGGCTGCCGAGTTGATTCCCTGCTCCTCCGGAGCGGAGAGCTCGAGCAGCAGAACTCCGAGGGATCCGTACAGGATTCCCATTCCAAACGAGCCGACACTCCAGGTCAAAACGATGAGCCACCAGGGAAAGTCCTGGAACACGATCAAAGCGCTGGTCGCGATACCCAGAGCAGTCATCGCACTCCCCACCTCAACGAGCCGGTAGCGAGGGGTTCGGGTCGTTGGTCGACCCTGGTACCAAGACCCAAGAAACCAGCCAACGGCCGCACCCGATAGAGCGCCGCCGGCAAGCGCGTAGGAAAGATTTCGCTCGCTCACAAGCAGCAGTGGGATAAACCACTCGGTGGCGAAGAAAGCACCTGCGAAGAACCCGCGCAGCATGACCACCGTCGGCAGGCCGCGGCGAAGCTGAAATGCTCCCTTTGGCAGCAACTGCGGGACGCTGATCCAAAGCATGACGACAGCCGGGAGTGCGATCAGCAGTCCGATCGGGTCGAGTCGCTGGCCCGCATACTGCAACAGACCCGCGCCGATTGCGGCAAGAAATGCCAGCCGCTTACGACCCTTCAGTGGTTCGGTGTCGGCGTCCGGCGCGATGTGCAGTGACTTCAACCGCGGGATGAGCACTAACGAGACCGGTAGCAAAAGCAACAGCACACCGAAGAAGACCCACCTCCAGCCCACGGTCTCGGTGACGACTCCGGCGATGACTGGACCAGTGATGCCTGGGACAACCCAGGCCCCCGAGAGAGCGGTGAACACACGTGGTCGCAGGGACTCTGGATACGCGCGGCCGATCACGACGTAGAGCGCGACAATGACGCCGCCGAATCCCAATCCTTGCAATGCACGACCACCGAGTAGAACCAGCATGGTCGGAGCAGAGCCGGAGATGATGAGTCCGCCAACGAAGATTCCAAGGCCGGTGGTCAGCGGCGGTAGCGGGCCACTGCGATCGGCCCACCCGCCTGCGGTCGCCATCGCGAAAAGACTGGCCACAGCGAAAGCCGTGGATCCCCATCCGTAGAGGGTCAGGCCATCCAGGTCACGCGCCGCTGCAGGCATAGCGGTGATGACACCCATGCCTTCAAACGCAGCGATCGTCATGATCGCGACGATGCCTAACGTGAGCGCGCGGTACTGGCCACCGAAAATGCTTCCCACCGACGTTCGATCGGCGTTAGTGGTCACATGTTCAGGGTATGCGGACGGCACTACGGCTATGCATGGGCCAACCCGCTCCGTGGAGTTACTCGGCCGGCCACAAGCGTCGCCGCTGCGGCCAACGCCGCAGTAACTGCGAAGATGCTGATGTAGACGACCGATTCAGTACCTGTGTCGCTATGTCCGGCGGCGAAGATGGCGCCGGCGATCCCCGTGCTCACAATCGCGCCAACCGAGTCAGCCACCTGCAGCCCAGCTGCGTTGACTCCCTGGTCAGCTACGGCAGACAAGTCCAGCAGTAGCACACTTAACGAGCCGTACACGGTACCCATCCCAAATGCCGCGACGCCCCAGGTAGCAATCGTGACCACGGGAGGAACGGCGGGAACGACGACGAGCGTCGTGAGCACTATCCCGACGCACACCATCAACGAGCCGAGCCGCACCAATGACTCGCGAGTTCTTCTGGTGGTCGGCCGCCCTTGGTACCAGGATCCGATGAACCATCCGACCGCGGAGCTGGAGATCGTTATGCCAGCGACGGCGCTAGCCAAGCCTCGTCCCTCGACAAGGAGTAGCGGAATGAACGCTTCCGAGGCAAAGAAAGCACCGGCAAGAAGACCCCTCTCCGCTATTACCGTCGGCAGACCCCGACGCAGTCGTAGCGTGCCGCGTGGCAAAAGCCGGGGAACGCTCAGTGCGACCAGGGCCAGAGCTAACGCCAGCGTCGGAATGCTCCAAAGGTTTAGTCGTTGCCCAGAGAACTGGATCAGCGCGGTACCGATCGCGGCCATGGCAGCCAACCGGATACGGCTGCGTTCAGGTCGGTAGCCCGGGTCGCCCGGAAGGTCCAGCCTCGTCATTTGAGGAATTAGGAGCACCGCGATGGGGATCATCAGGATGACCACTGCAAAGAACAGCCAACGCCATGACAGGGTGTCGGCGAACACGCCAGCGATAGCCGGTCCGAGCAACCCGGGAATGATCCACGCGCCGGATAGCGCAGTAAACATTCGAGGTCGCATCTGTTCGGGGAATGCGCGCCCGATCAACACGTAGACGGCAACAATGACTGCGCCAGAGCCAAGGCCTTGGACAGCTCGTCCGGCCAGGAAGATGTTCATCCCAGGCGCGAAGCCAGCCAAAAGCGTCCCTAGGGCAAACGTTGCGCTTCCAATGAGTAATGGCCGGACTGGTCCGAACCGGTCAGCCGACTCGCCTGCAATGACATTTGCAAACAAGAAGGTGGCGACGAACGAGGTAAACGTCCAAGCGAAAAGCGGTAGCCCACCGAGCTCGCGTACTGCCACCGGCATCGCAGTGACGACACCGGTTGCCTCGAAGGCATTGACTGAGTCGATGGCGATGACCCCAATGGTCAACGCACGCAGCTCTGGCGAGAAAATGCTTCCGCCCGAAG
>DATKIY010000188.1:0-7399 GCA_035543875.1 Actinomycetes bacterium
CGTTTGGGCCGACCTTCAACTCCTCGAGTACAGCAAGGTCCGAGATCAGCAAGTCGCCAATCGCAAACGCCTCGCTGACCGCTACGCCGAACTCCTGGATGACGAGGGAGCACAAGACAAGGCGAGCAAGGAGCTGCAATCGGCCGGTGCGTCGAGCTGACCGATCCCGAGCGCAACACTCCTCGGAAGTTGTGTCGGCAAGTCTTCGCGCAGCGTGACAGTTGTTGACACACAGCCACGAGTCGGCTTGATGTCGAACTGAACCGCCCCGGGGTGTCTGGAGACTTCATTAGTTGGAGGATGAAGTCATGGCACGTCCCTCGAAGTATCCGATTGAGTTGCGCGACCGCGCTGTCCGTATGGTCATCGAGTCCAAGGTTGACTACGGCAGCGAGTTCGAGGCGATCACTTCAATCGCTCGCAAGCTCGGCATCAGGACGCCCGAGACGCTTCGCCGCTGGGTCCGCCAGGCGGAGATCGATGGCGGTCAGCGGCCGGGGAAGTCCAGCGAGGATCTTGCGGAGATTCGAGAGCTGAAGAAGGAAGTCGCTGAGCTGCGGCGGGCCAATGAGATTTTGAAGTCGGCCTCGGCTTTCTTCGCGGCGGAGCTCGACCGCCCACGCAGCTATTAGTGGACTACATCAGCGAACATGCTGATCAGTTCGGGGTCGAGCCGATCTGCCGGGTGCTGGCCGAGCACGGCGTTAAGATCGCCCCGAGTACCTACTACGACACGGTGAACCGTCGGCCCTCGAGGCGGGCGTTGCGTGATGTCGAGGTCCTCGGTCTGATCGATGCGGCTCGGGGCAACAAGTTCGTTGCCAGGTTCGGTGCCCGCAAAATGTGGCTCCACCTGCGTGGCAAGGGCCACGACGTCGCCAGATGCACGGTGGAGCGGCTAATGACCGAGCAGGGCTATGTCGGGGCGCTGCGCGGGAAGAAGATCCGCACCACGATCGCCGACGCGAAGGCCACCCGGCCACCGGACCTGGTCGACCGGGACTTCACCGCACACCGGCCCAACCAGCTCTGGGTCGCTGACTTCACCTACGTCGCGACCTGGTCCGGGATGGTCTATGTCGCGTTCGTCTTCGATGTCTTCTCCCGCCGGATCGTGGGCTGGCGGGCAGCAACCTCGATGACCACTGACCTGGTCCTGGACACCTTGGAGATGGCGATCTGGTCCCGGCGTCGAGACGGGGTCAGCGATCTGTCCGGGCTCGTTCACCACACCGACGCCGGGAGTCAGTACACCTCCTTCGCGTTCACCGATCGGCTCGTCGAGGCCGGTGTCGACCCCTCGATCGGCTCAGTTGGAGACGCCTACGACAACGCGCTGGCCGAGTCACAGATCGGATTGTTCAAGACCGAACTGATCCGACCCGAAGGCCCCTGGAAAGACTGCGAGCACGTCGAACTACAGACCCTGGACTGGGTCGATTGGTTCAACAACGACAGGACGCATGAATCGATCGATGACCTGACACCTGCCCAAGCTGAGGAAGTTCACTACGCTGCAAGAAACCGTCTCACCAAGACCGGCTAAGACACCGAACGAAGCCCCCGGAATCTCCGGGGCGGTTCAGCGAACGAATCCCGGAACCTCACCAGGGACCTCTCCACCTGGTGGACCAACGCCGGCAACGACCCACCACAACGCACATAAGGTGCTGGGATTGTCGTTTATCTAATGAGCCGCTATTGGCGCGGTTCGTCTTGGTCTTAGGTTGGTGACGTTCATGCGAATCTCTGTTGTGCTCGATTGCTTGGACCCGGACCGGCTAGTGCCCTTCTGGGAGATTGCCATGGGTTATCGACTGGCGGATTCATTGGACGGCTATCGAATCCTGGTTCCACGACAGGGCGAGCCAGCGGGACCGGTGCTGATTCTGCAAACCGTGCCCGAGTCGAAAGGTCCGAAGAACCGGATGCATGTCGACGTTCACTCGCTGGATGCCCCAGCCCACATAGTGCTCCTTGAGCATCTTGGTGGCGAGATAGTTGGTGATCGCGTCGAGGCGTTTGGGGTGTGGTGGCAGACGATGCGCGACCCCGAGGGCAATGAATTTTGCGTCGTAGCTGACGCAGTTGCGCCAACGGCGTAGCAGGAATGTTGGCGCTTTGCTCGACTTAGGGTTGTGAACTCACCCTAAGTCGGCGCATGGGAGGCTTATGCCTCCACGTCACGGCCATACGGGGTGCCGCGCACGCGACCGCAGGAGGAGCACATGCTGACGCAACCCATCAAGGTGGCGTTGCTTGGTGCGGGCGCGGTAGGTACTGAAGTTGCCCGACTCATCGTTGAGCAGGCGGACGACCTTGCGGCGCGCGTCGGAGCTCCACTGGAGGTCGTGGGAGTAGGCGTTCGTCGTGCGGCAGGCGATCGTGGTACCGCATTGGACAGCAGCCTTTTCACAACGGACCTGCCAGCGATGATTGAGTCGACCCGACCCGACATCGTGGTTGAGATGATGGGCGGCATCGAACCAGCGCGCTCGCTTATCTTGCAGGCGTTTGATAACGGTGCCAGCGTGGTGACGGCCAACAAGGCCCTGCTGGCGCTCGACGGCGCAACCTTGCACGAAGCAAGCTCAGAGCACGGCGTCGACTTGTACTACGAGGCAAGCGTTGCTGGCGCCATTCCGTTGCTGCGGCCGCTACGAGAGTCGCTGGTCGGCGATCGGGTTCAACGGGTGCTCGGGATCGTCAACGGCACGACGAACTACATCTTGACCCGCATGGACGAAAGCGGTTCAAGTTTTGACGACGCATTGGCCGAAGCACAAGCCTTGGGGTACGCAGAAGCTGATCCCACTGCCGACGTTGGGGGGCACGACGCGGCGGCTAAGGCGGCGATCATTGCCAGCCTCGCGTTCCACTCCCGGGTTGCCCTTTCGGATGTGTTCTGCCAAGGGATCACCGATGTCACTTCTAAGGACATCGAAGCGGCTCGGGCGACAGGGCACGTAATCAAACTTCTGGCGATTGCAGAGCGGTCAATCGATGGCCGTGGCATCAACGTGCGAGTCCACCCGGCAATGGTCCCTCGTACCCATCCGCTTGCAAGTGTCCGGGAGTCGTACAACGCGGTCTTCGTCGAGTCGGAAGCGGCGGGCCAGCTGATGTTCTATGGACGTGGTGCGGGGGGTACTCCAACTGCAAGCGCGATCCTGGGTGACATCGTCGCCGTCGCTCGCAATCGCATCAGCGGTGGACACGGACCGCGGGAGTCGACGTACGAGCAACTTCCCGTGCTACCGGTTGGCGAGTCCACCACTCGGTACTACATCTGTCTCGACCTGGCGGACAAGGCAGGGGTACTGGCCACGGTCGCCGCCGAGTTCGCTACCCATGACGTGAGTATCGAGACATTGCGCCAAGATGGTCATGGTGACGATGCGAGTCTGCTGATCGTCACCCACACGGCAAGCGAGGCAGACTTGGCGGCAACCGTGAAAACGCTACAAGGCTTGGATTCGGTGCGAGAAGTTCTTTCGGTCATGCGGGTAGTGGGGGAGTGACATCGTGACGGCAACAACCGCTCGAACTCATCAGTGGCGTGGCCTCATCGAGGAGTACCGCGATCGACTCCCGGTATCTGATGCGACCCCCGTGATCTCGCTGCGCGAGGGTGGTACTCCGCTCGTACGCGCCAATGTGGTGTCTGAGCGCACGGGCTGCGAAGTCTGGCTCAAGGTCGAAGGCGCCAACCCCACAGGGTCGTTCAAGGACCGCGGCATGACTATGGCCATCTCAAAGGCCGCCGAAGCTGGTGCCAAAGCCGTGATCTGCGCATCGACTGGAAACACCAGCGCGAGCGCTGCCGCCTACGCAGTGCGCGCTGGGATGGTGTGTGCGGTTCTCGTGCCGCAAGGCAAGATCGCACTCGGCAAGATGTCGCAGGCGTTGGCTCACGGCGCTCGACTGCTGCAGATCGACGGAAACTTCGACGACTGTCTGCAGATGGCCAGGGACCTGTCTGAGATGTATCCGGTCGCGCTGGTGAACAGCGTCAACCCGGTTCGTATCGAGGGGCAAAAGACGGCGGCGTTCGAGATCGTCGACCAGTTGGGCGATGCTCCCGATATTCATGCCCTTCCGGTCGGGAACGCTGGCAACATCACCGCATACTGGAAGGGCTACACCGAGTACGCAGCCGACGGAGTCAGCAGCCACAACCCACGCATGTGGGGTTTTCAGGCGGCCGGGGCTGCCCCCATCGTTACCGGCATGGTGGTCGACAAGCCGTCGACTGTTGCTACGGCGATCCGCATCGGAAACCCCGCGTCCTGGAAACAAGCCATCGAGGCGCGCGATACATCAGAAGGACTGATCGACTCGGTCACCGACCGCGAGATTCTTGCTTGCTACCGCTTGTTGGCGTCAGGCGAAGGTGTCTTCGTTGAACCAGCGTCTGCGGCTGGAATCGCGGGACTGCTTAAAAAGCACGACGAGGGACTACTCGAAGCCGGGCAGCGCATCGTCTGCACGGTTACCGGACATGGGCTCAAAGACCCCGACTGGGCAATAGCCGGCGCTCCACAACCGGTGACTCTCCCCGCAGACCCACACGTTGCAGCCGCACATCTTGGACTTGATGCCTAGTGGCTGCTCCGATGTTCCGCGCCGCGACATTGCGTGTGCGGGTTCCAGCAACTAGCGCAAACGTCGGGCCAGGATATGACTCCTTCGGGTTGGCGTTGGCGCTGTACGACGAGGTGGTCGTGCGCGTCGGCGAAGATGGGCTCGATGTCGACGTAGCCGGTGAAGGTGCGAAAAAAGTGCGCCGAGACGCGCGCAACCTGGTTGTTAAGTCGATGTTCACCGCCTTCGACCGCCTAGGCGGTCGCCCGCGCGGTCTTGAAGTCCGCTGCCTCAACCGCATTCCACATGGCAGAGGGCTCGGATCCTCAGCCGCCGCAATCATTGGCGGTATTGCCGCGGCGCGCGCCCTTACAGTCGGCGGAGACGAACGGTTAGACGATGAGCGGCTCCTTGCGCTCGCAACTGAGATCGAAGGTCATCCAGACAACGTGGCAGCCGCGCTCCACGGTGGATTTACGGTGTCGTGGACTGATGGCGGCGAAGTGGGTGCACTGGTGTTGCGTCCACACGAAGACATTGCGATGGTGGCATTCATCTCCAGCGCCGAACTCAGCACCGCCAAGGCGCGAAAGGCGTTGCCGGCATCGATCCCTCATGCGGATGCAGCGACCAATGCTTCCAGAGCCGCACTACTGGTCGAGGCCATGACCAGACGACCTGACCTTTTGCTGACCGCCACACAGGACTTCCTGCATCAGGAGTATCGACGTGCCGTGATGCCCAAGACCCTTGAGTTGGTTGATGAGCTGCGAATGCGGGGGGTTCCGGCAGTGGTCTCTGGTGCCGGTCCTACGGTGCTGGCGCTGAGCGATCCCGCAGCCGTCTCCTCTCTGACCGCGCCCTCGCGAGCGGGTTGGACTGCTTTGCCCCTTGAGCCGGACCGAACTGGTCTGCATGTTCTCCCGCTCTAGGACCTATCCCCGGGCAGCTCCGCCTACAGTTCTCCGACCGACACGCCGATCCCAAGGGTGACCCCCGGGAACACGCGGGGGTCGAGCAGTGTTAACGTGTCAGTGCACCGGAGGTCTTGAACTTCCGAATCGGAAAAGTCCCGGTGCCCCGCAGATCGACCGAATTCCCCTTCGGTTCGACGCACCCCCACCCTTCAGTTAGGCCTTTGGGCATAAAGAAGGAATCTCACCCGGACGCTTTCTTATGGGCGTACCGGTTTCATCCGGAAGGAAATCGCGTGAGCGACACCACCGAGACGCTCCAGCCAGCATCAGGCTCCGCCAGTGAAACCACGGCATCAGGCACCCGCCGCCGTGGCAGCGGACTGAATGGCATGGTTTTGGCCGAACTCCAAACCATGGCCGCTGGACTGGGCATCACGGGAACTGCACGACTTCGCAAGGGCCAGTTGATCGAAGCGATCCAGGCCGCGCAGAGCAGTTCCACATCATCTCGAGCTACATCAAAAACAACCAGCAAGACCTCGTCCGGTTCTGACCGAACCGACTCTGGCGAGGGTGGGCGGCGCCCCCGGACGTCTAGTCGCGGCGCCACTGAATCAGGCACGACGAGTGGTTCAGCTGAAACCACGGAAAAGTCTGACACGTCCGACAAGTCAAATGACAAGTCGAATGACCGAAATGACAAGTCGACTGAGCGGGGTTCTCACCGCCAGTCGAATCGCTCTGGCCCTCGGGAGCAGCGCGATGACCAGGGAGCTTCTCGCTCAGGTCAACGTTCTGACGGCGACGACGGATACGACAGCAATCGGGGTAGTCGACGTCGCCGCCGTGGCCGTGACCGCTATCGCGACCGCAACACCGGACGCGATCGCTACAACGAGGGCGAGCCGGTTATCGGCGCTGACGACGTCCTGCTTCCCGTAGCGGGAATCTTGGACGTCCTCGACAACTACGCGTTCGTTCGCACGTCTGGCTACCTCCCCGGTTCAAATGACATCTACGTGTCCCTGGCACAGGTTCGTAAGTACGGCCTCCGTCGCGGCGACGCGATCACCGGTTCAGTTCGGCAGCCAAAGGAAGGCGAACGTAGAGAGAAGTTCAATGCGCTCGTCAAGCTTGAAACCGTCAACGGCGCCGAGCCCGACTCGTCGATCACGCGTCCGGACTTCAACAAGCTGACTCCGCTTTATCCGCAGGATCGACTCCGGCTGGAGACCGAGCCGCATCTACTGAGTACGCGAGTGATCGACCTTGTCGCGCCGATTGGTAAGGGCCAGCGAGGACTCATCGTGTCTCCGCCCAAGGCGGGAAAGACGATGATTCTGCAGGCGATGGCCAACGCCATCACCACGAACAACCCTGAAGTTCACTTGATGGTCGTGCTGGTCGACGAGCGACCTGAAGAGGTCACGGACATGCAGCGAACGGTCAAGGGTGAGGTCATCGCCTCCACCTTCGACCGCCCGGCTGACGACCACACCACCGTCGCAGAGCTGGCCATCGAGCGCGCCAAGCGGCTCGTCGAGCTGGGTCACGACGTTGTCGTGCTGCTCGACTCGATTACTCGTCTGGGGCGTGCCTACAACTTGTCGGCGCCAGCATCTGGCCGCATTCTGTCCGGTGGTGTCGACTCGTCGGCGCTGTATCCACCGAAGCGGTTCTTTGGAGCTGCCCGCAACATCGAGAACGGCGGATCGTTGACGATCTTGGCAACGGCTCTCGTGGAGACCGGCTCGAAGATGGACGAGGTGATCTTCGAAGAGTTCAAGGGCACCGGCAACATGGAACTTCGCCTGGACCGCAAGCTTGCGGACAAGCGGGTATTCCCCGCCATCGACGCGGTCCAGAGCGGCACTCGCCGCGAGGAGCTCTTGATGAGC
>DATKIY010000189.1:0-13555 GCA_035543875.1 Actinomycetes bacterium
ACGGAACGACGGTGCCGCTGGCCGACCTGGGTCACGCCCTCGGTGTTCCCGGTGAGCGCGACACCAGAGTGGGTGTTGTCGTCCGATACGGCGGAGCCTCCGAGCAGTTAGCCTGGGCGGTGGACGCGCTCGAAGGTGAGCTTGAGGTGGTCGTGAAGGACCTCGGTGGGTTCTTGGGTCGGCTGCCGTTCATCGGCGGAGGGACGATCGACAGCGACGGAAGCGTGATGCTGCTGTTGGATGTGCGCGAACTCGCGATTGAACAGTTCACGCGTGGCGTTGCCCTTGCCCCGCCCGCGCCAAGCCAGGTGCACGCTGCAGCGGGGGGTCAACGCGCTCAGGGCGGCGCCAGTGGCGGTGCAGCACAAAGCAACCGGAAGCCGAAGGTGCTGGTAGTCGAGGACTCAATTGGCGTGCGCGAGCTCCAGCGAGTGATCTTGGAAGGCGCGGGCTACGACGTCATGACAGCGGTCGATGGCAGCGAAGGTGCTGCCCGGCTCAGCGGTGACCCGGTTGATCTCGTGCTGTCAGACGTCGAGATGCCTGGGATGGACGGATTTACGCTCACCAGGGCCATTCGGCGAACTAGGGGCTGGGAGAACGTCCCCGTTGTGATCATGACCTCGCGAGGCGATGAAGCGGATAAACGGGCCGGTCTTGATGCCGGAGCGAACGCTTACCTCCTGAAGAGCGAATTCGACCAGACGCAGTTGGTTGACACGGTTCGGCGCCTCGTCGGACGTTAAGTCTTCGGCGAAATGGGCCGACATCCCGAAGGACTAGAGCCACGCACTGGAAGGACGCCTTGATGCCAACGGTGGTAATCGCCGATGACAGTCCGACCCTGCGTCGGATCGTCAGCACGGTTTTGGAGCGTGAGGGCTACACGGTCGTGCAGGCTGAGGACGGCGTGCAGGCTGTGCAAGCGGTCTTTCGCTACATGCCGGACGCTGTCGTCCTGGATGTCCAGATGCCACGAGTCTCTGGGTACGTTGCGGCTCGGCTACTGAAGGATGACTGGCGAACCGCCGAAATCCCACTGCTCTTGCTGACCTCCCTCGACGCCGCCAGTGACCGGTACTGGGGTGCACAGGTGGGTGCCGACCGATTCCTGACGAAGGACTTCGAAGCACCTCAGCTCGTGGAGGCAGTACACGAGGTGTTGAGCAAGGCAGACGCTGACCGTGGTGGACGTCCTCCGCTGCGACCTGACCCGGTTGAAATGCAGGACGACGATGTGTTCGGCAGCATCAGCGATTTGCTCGACCGCAAGCTTTTCGAATCGTCCATTGCCGCTGAAGTGACGGGAATCGCCTCAGAGGTTCACGGCTTCGAAGAGACCATCGCCGAGGTGCTCGACGTGCTGAGTCGCGTCGTCGACTATGACCTGGCAGCGGTTCTTATGCTGGACGACAGTTCCACCTACATCCGGGTCGCGCGCGAAACGTCGCAGCAGCAGTACGCCGAGTTCTTCGAAGCAGTGGCCGACGCGGCCACCGACTCCACTGGCCAACAAGTGTCCGTCGACGATCTGCAGGCACGCGTGGCTGATCCCGAGGGAAACCTGGGCGCAGAGGACGAAGGCGAAATGGCGACGTTCTTGTCCATGCCGCTCAAGGCCGGCGGTCGCATGATCGGTGTACTGGCCCTGTCTAGCGCTCGGGCCAACGCGTTCGGCGAAACGTCCTTGAACACGCTCCGGTTGGTGAGCTCACCCGCTGGAATTGTCATCGCCAACGCACGGTATGCGGGGGCTCAGTCCGTCTGAGTTAGCCTCGGCGGGTGACCACGGGCCCGTCGGAGCGTGAATACCGCGAGGCGGTCAGTCGATTCGCCACTGGAATTACGGTAGTCACCTGCCAAGTCCAAGGCGTCGACCATGCCATGACGGCCAACTCTTTCACCTCGGTTTCGCTCGATCCGCTTCTGGTTTTGGTCTGTGTTGAGCGTGAGTCCCGTTTTCACGACGCCATCTCGGCGACACCACATTGGGCAGTCTCAATCTTGGAGAACTCCGCGGTCGACGCAGCTCGCTGGTTGGCCACGAAAGGTCGCCCGCTTCACGGTCAACTCGACGACGTCCCCCACTCGCGCGGAGAAGTCAGCGGAGCCGCATTGATCAGCGATGCCTTAGCGACGCTTGAGTGTCGGACGTACGCCACGCATCGTGCGGGTGACCATGATGTGGTGTTGGGTGAGGTACTGACAGTCTCCGGCTCCGAGCCTGGGTCAGACCCGCTCTTGTACTACCGCCGCAGGTACAGAACGATTGAAGATGACGAAATGAGTGCTGGGTGAACTCTGGAACGGCTCGTCGGGTTGGCGTGGCGGTGGGAACGGTGCTGGCAGTGCTGGTGGCCTTCTATGTGGTTGGGCTGGTCGTTGTAGGTGGTGACATCCCTCGCGGCACGTCCGTAGCCGGCGTAGAAATTGGCGGGCTTACGCCGGATGCTGCGACTCAGCGGCTTGAGGACGAGCTTGGACCACGAGCGGTCGACGTCGATGTCGAACTAGCTGGCAAGGTTCACACGTTGCCCGCGGCTCGGTTGGGCCTTTCGTTTGATGCGGCAGCGACGGTGGACAGCATCGAGGAACGCAGTCTTCGGCCGTGGCTGCTAGCGCAGCAGCTTGCCGGCCTCGACGTCGCACCCGTGGTGGTCGCCGAACCGGGCCGCGTCGAAGCTGCCGTTGCTCGGCTGACCCGTCGAGTGGACAAACCGACGCGCGAGGGGCGGGTTAAGTACGACGGACTGGACGTCGTCAGTGTCGAACCGAAGGCCGGGATGACGGTCAACCGAACGGCTGCGGTAGCCGCGATCACGAGCGGGTATTTGACAGCGGACGATCCCATCGTGCTGCCCATCGTCACGGTCGAGCCGGAGGTCACAGCCGAACAGGTACAGGAAACGGCTGACGGTGCGGCTGTCGACGCGATCAGCGCACCAGTCAGGTTGGCAGCAGCCGGTCACACCATGGTGGTCTCACCGAGAGAGATCGCCGAGTCAGTTTCGTTTCGGTCGGACGCAGGCGAGTTGGCGGCTCATGTAAATATTGCAGACCTACGAGGGCAACTTGAGAGCGAGCTAGCGACCATAGGAACGCCAGCACGCGATGCGTCGTTTGACGTCTCGTCGGGCAAGCCAGTTGTTGTTCCAGCAAAGCGCGGAGAAGGCGTTAGCGATGATGCGCTCGCCAGTGGCATGACTGCTGCACTTGGCGACGACGCTCGTTCGGCTGACATAAGTGTTGGTCCGATCACAGCCGACCTCACCACTTCTGAGGCCAAGGATCTCGGCGTCAAACAGGTGATCTCCACGTACACGCAGGTGTTTCCGTATGCGGCTTACCGAGTAACAAATATTGGAGTGGCATCTAAGAGCATTAACGGTACCGTTCTAGAGCCCGGTGAGACGTTCAGTATGAACGGCGTTGTTGGGGAACGAACACCCGAAAACGGGTTCGTCAAGGGATACATCATCGTAGGGAATCGGCTCGTCGAGGACTATGGCGGCGCCGTATCGACGATCACAACCGCCATGTGGCATACCGCGTTCTATGCCGGTATGACGCGGGTCGAGCAACGCGCACATGGTTTCTGGATCTCGCGCTACACGGCAGGTCTGGAGGCAACCGTGTCGTGGGGGAACCTTGACTTGAGATTCCGTAACGACACCCCCTATGGCGTGCTCATCACAACGTCGGTCACTGACACCTCGGTCACAGTCACGATGTGGAGCACCAAGTACTGGCACATCACTGCAGAGTTTGGTCCACGTACCAACCCGACGCCATCAGGAACCGTCTACGACGACGGGGAAGGATGCGTCCCGCAATACGGGGTCGACGGGTTCGACATCACGGTGACGCGCGTCTGGTCGCGCGACGGCGAAGTCAAGCGCCGGGAGCCACTCGATACGTCCTATGAAGCCGCGCCCACGGTTATCTGCGCACCCAAGCCATCCCCTAGCCCGACACCGACGCCGGACCCAACGGATAAGACGGACAAGCCGAAGCCGTCTCCTTCCAGCAGTGGATCTGACGGTGGTAATGGGAGTGGCAACGGGACCGGAGGCGGCAGCGGCAACGGATCAGGTTGATGCGCGCATCGCGTTGATCGTCGCCCGGGTTGCCGCATCGGTGCCGTCGGGGATGGGGGCACCGGCCAGGGCGGGAAGGAACGCGCTCGCAAGTTGCTTTCCTCGTTCGACACCCCACTGGTCGAACGGGTTGATCCCCCAGGCAAACCCCGCCACCACGGTCGCGTGCTCATACAAGGCGATCAGCTGTCCGAGACAGTTTGGGTTGAGCTGAGGAAGATGGATGATCGTGCTCGGATGGTTCCCGCGCATCACACGATGCGGAATCACCGAGGCGTCTACTCCGTCGGCAGCTAGCTCCTCGGCTGTGCGGCCCGCTGCCAGCGCCGAGGCTTGCGCTACCAAATTCGCGGCAAGCATTACCGATCGGTTCTCGGTATTTGATGAAGCCCCGTCGGAACCGTCAACGGCAATCAGGTCAAGGGGAATCAGGTCGGTCCCCTGGTGCAACAACTGGAAGTACGCGTGTTGGCCGTTGGTCCCCGACGTACCCCAAAGTGAGGGTGAGGTATTCCAGTCGATCGGGCCGCCGTCGGCTGCAACCGACTTGCCGTTGCTTTCCATCTGCAGTTGTTGGAGATGAGAGGCGAACAGCTCGAGATCTTGTGAGTAGGGAACCACTGCTTTGCTCTGCACTCCGAAGCAGTTGACGTACCAGACGTCCAACATGCCGAGCAAGATCGCGGCGTTGTTCGGCGTCGGCTGCGTGAGGAGCGCCTGATCTACCGTGTGCATTCCGGCGCGTAGCTCAGTCATGTGCTGAGAGCCAATCGCGAGTTCTATGGCAAGCCCGACTGGCGACGCCAAGGAGAAGCGGCCGCCTACCCAGTCCCAGAAACCGAAAACAGCTTCCTCTAGCACCCCGAACGCGATGGCGCGTTCAGTAGCTGCAGTCACGGCTACGACGTGTTGTGCCGGGGCTTGCTCGCCGAGTTGGCCGACAAGCCATGCGCGAGCCGCTGTGGCATTGGCCAGCGTCTCCGTCGTGGTGAAGGTTTTTGAGACCACAACGAACAACGTCGTTGCTGGGTCGAGGTCATGCAACGCTGCGTCCAGGTCGGCTGGGTCGACGTTGGAAACGAACCGAGTCTGCAATCCCGGCTGCCAGTAGTTGCGTAGTGCCCTAACCACCATTCGTGGGCCGAGGTCTGAACCGCCAATTCCGATATTGACGATAGTTCGGATGCGTTGCCCCGTTGATCCCAGCCACTCACCTGAGTGAACCGCATCCACGAAATCGTGCATCCGTTCATAAACCAGCTCGACGTCGGCTGCAACATCGCGCCCGTCGACGACTAGCCGTGCACCGGTGGGAAGTCTGGTAGCTGTGTGAAGCGCTGGACGTCCCTCGGTTACGTTGACCACATCACCTCGAACCATCGCCGCCAGCTGCTCCGGGATGTTCAGCTCCTCCGCTAGAGCAGCGAGAAGATCGAGTGTCGTCCGATCACCTCGCAGCCGAGTGAGATCGACCGTGAGTTCACCCACGCGCAGCGTGAGGTCGTCGACCCGGTCTGGCTGGTCCAGCAGGTTGCGCAGCAACTCGTCGCGGATGAGTGTGTGGTGCTCGGTAAGGCTTCTACCTGTCGCACCATGTAGCGGGTTGCCTGTCACGGGTCGACCTTAGTGGCACGGCGGTAGTGGTAGCGGTGGTGCGCGGTGAAGCCCAAGCCTTCGTAAAGCGTCAGCGCGGGTTGGTTGTCTTCAGCGACTTGTAGGTACACATGCCGGACGCCCTCGTGTTGGGCGTGCGCGAACAGCGCTGCCATCAAACGTGAGGCATGTCCCTTGCGTCGTTCGCTTTCGATGACGTCAACGGCGGTGATCCCTAGCCACCGCTTGTAGATTGCCCCGCGCGCGACTGCCACGAGTCGTGATTGGGTTTGATCCACAAGGCTTGCGAAAACTGGCTGATCGGCGTTCACCATGACTTCGCGCGCCCCGACAGGCAACGCCTTGCCGCGATAGTTGTACGTCCTGAGCCACGCCGCTGATGGTTCTGGGTGAAACTGCACGCGAGCGAGTTCTCCGGAGGTTGGTCGCTGCATGAGCAACGCGGCTATGTCTGCGACCATCACCAGAGTTGGATTGAACGCCATCCAGCCGCGCGTACTGAGTTCGTCGTCGAGCGGAACAGCGAGCGGGAGCGGCACTTGGAAGAGGGCTGGGAGGTCGTGCCCGAGATACCAGTCGCGGACAGTCTGAAGCGCATTCTCCACGTCGAGTCCTGGGTCGCCCAGCGGTAGCACTGAGTTCGCCCGCCCGGTGAAGCCTCCGCTGGCACGGAGCGTCCATCCGCCGAGTTGTTCACTTGCCAGGGGCTGCCACCCCTTCGCCGCGATCTGTTCTAACTCTAGGTCCGAAATGCCGAGCGCAGACCGCTGGTCAGAGGTCGGCGGCGGCCCGGACAGCACCTTGACGGCGACTATTGTGTCGACGACGACCAGCTCGACGGTTCCGTCCTTGCGTCGCATGAGCCAGCAGCTAGTCGGATTCAGCGACGGGCCAGCGGTCTTCGACTCGAGGGTGCCCACGATGTCGCGCATCGCCGGGCCGCCAGACGGGCCGACGCCCCCGGCAAGCAGTCGCACCGTCAGCCGGTTGCCTACAGCCGCCTCACCGAGCCAGCGCGACGCAGGCTCCTGCGATTGCGGCACATTCGACCCCTTAGCAACGGTTGCGGTGGCTTCCGGAATACTAGGCAGCCACTCGCAAGGAGGAGATCGTGACCTACGTCATCGCCCAGCCCTGTGTCGACCTACTCGACAGGGCCTGTGTCGAGGAGTGCCCGGTCGACTGCATCTACGAGGGCGAGCGGATGCTCTACATCCACCCCGACGAGTGTGTCGACTGTGGTGCGTGCGAGCCGGTGTGCCCAGTCGAGGCGATCTTCTACGAAGACGACACCCCGGACCAGTGGAAAGACTTCTACAAGGCAAACGTGGAGTTTTTCGACGACCTCGGGTCACCCGGCGGTGCGTCCAAGATCGGAAAGATCGAGAAGGATCACCCCATCGTCGCAGCGCTGCCGCCGCAAGTCACCGAGCAGTAGGTCCCTGATCGGGCTGTGAGCAGTCGACTGCCCGACTTCCCGTGGGACAGGCTGCTGCCTGCCAGAGGGCAAGCTGCAGCGCACCCCGACGGCATCGTGGACCTGTCCATCGGCACCCCCGTCGACCCGGTTCCTGAGGTCATCCAGCGAGCCTTGACGGCGGGGGCCAACGCCCCCGGCTATCCAACGACAGTGGGCTCCTTGGAGCTGCGTCGCGCTGCGATCGACTGGATGGACCGTCGGCTCGGCGTAGGCGGCATTGCCGAAGACGGCGTCCTGCCACTCATCGGCAGCAAGGAGTTCGTCGCCTGGCTACCTACTCTGCTTGAGGTTGGCCAGGGGGATCGCGTGGTAGTTCCTGAGCTGGCCTACCCCACGTACGAGGTGGGCGCCCGGATTTCAGGTGCGGAAATCGTACGCAGCGATTCCACGGTGGCCCTCGGTCCGGCTCCGGTTGCGCTCATCTGGCTGAACTCGCCGTCTAACCCGACCGGTCGGGTCTTGCCGGCTGAGCACCTCCGAAAGGTCGTAGCCTGGGCGCGCGAGCGGGGCGTGATCGTTGTGTCCGATGAGTGCTACGTCGAGCTGGGGTGGGAAGCGCAGCCGGTATCTGTGCTTCACCCGGATGTCTGCGGTGGGTCCACCGACCACTTGCTTGCCGTGCACTCGCTGTCTAAACGATCCAACCTTGCTGGCTACCGGGCCGGGTTCGTGGCTGGCGATCCGTCCCTGATTGGCCGACTACTCGAAGTGCGCAAGCACGCAGGGATGATGGTTCCGTCGCCCGTTCAGTCGGCGATGGTTGCGGCGTTGGAGGACGATGCGCATGTGTCGGCTCAGCGCGAGCGCTACCAGCGCCGCCGTCAGATACTGAAAGACGCTTTGCTGCGGGCCGGCTTGCAAGTGGACCACTCGGAGGCGGGGCTGTACTTATGGGCGACCCGTACTGAACCTTGCGGACAAACGATTAGTTGGCTCGCTGAGCGGGGCATCCTCGGAGCTCCTGGTGATTTCTATGGCGCGAGCGGTTCGCATCACGTCCGACTGGCACTCACCGCTAGCGACGAACGCATGGAAGCGGCCGCGCTGCGCCTCACGCCGTAACCAGCGACCCATCGATTCGACACAGCTAAGTCTCGTCATGGTCGCGCACCGCTTAGGCCAGACGCAGCACAGCATCCGTCGTGATCTGGGGACTCTGCGACTGGGGATAGTGGCCGGTCTCGGGGACCATGACCACCTCGGCGTGCAGCGCCTCGGCGATCCAGTCGGCTTCCGCGCGAGGGTCTGGGAAATCTGGGTCAAGTTCGCCCATGACCACCACAGTCGCGACCTTGACTGCCCCTAGGGCCTCCTCAGCAGCATCGTGGCGCGTTCGGATCGTCAGCGAGAACGACTTCGCGTAGCCAGGTCGCTTCATTGCGGCCGAAACGGCTTCGCGGTAGTCAGCGAAGTCGTCGGGCTTGGTGCCTGCGTATAGCTTCGGCAGATACGACTTCCAGAACGCGGCAGCCCACAGCGGGAACATCGCTACCCGGATCATCATTCGCATCGCTGGATTCATGTTGGGCCCGCGGACAAACGGTCCAATCAGAACCAATCCACTGGCCAGTTCAGGGTGTTGTGCTGCCACGAGCACGGCCGACCCCGCCGCCATCGAATTGCCCACGATTACCGCGGGTCCACCCATCTCCGCGATCAGCGCCGCAATGTCACCGGCAGTGGCCTCGTCCCCGTACTCTGCGAAGGTGGCGTCGCTTTGGCCATGACCTCGAAGGTCCATGACAGCCACCCTGTAGCCCGCAGCCAACAACTGCGGCTGCAGATATCGGTAACTGGCACGCAGGTCTCCCACGCCGGGAACACACACGATCAGCGGCCCCGCACCAGCAACCTCATAGGCAACCGACCCCCCAGGGCGACTCAACCCACGAACCTCGCTGCTTGCTGTCATCGCGCCACCTCTAGGTCGTTCGTGATGCGCCGGTCCCAGACGCAAAGTGTCGGACTGCACCGTCCTGAGCATCCTGGACAGGTAGTGGTTCAAGCTGCTGCACCAAACGTGAAGATTCGATTCTGAACTTCGCTAGTGGCCGCGAGATCGAACCAGCAGACGCAGCCACCATAGACCCGTCAAGGCAAACCAGGTACAAATGCATTTCGCGATCTCGTGGTCGCGAAATGCGGGAGCGGCAGTGCGCCTGACGTCGTAGTAGCTGCGTTCGGGTAATGCACCGCAAAGGTGCGCTAAACGGTTTTCCACATACAAGTCGTGCGTTGTTTTTGATCGCATTCGCTTGTCAGTGGTCGAGTTTAGGGTTCAGACATGTCAGAGAACGACCCGACCTCACCGCTTCCGGCCGCACCGGATTCCTCGTGCGTGGGCGTTGACGTGTCGGGGATCGATATCGATGGGCTTGACGCACTTGACCGAATTTCGGGAGACCTCGTCGACCCATCGGCACTGTTCCAATGGCTGCTCGACCACCCGGCCGACTCTTTGCGCACCGACTACGAGGTGCTCGAACACGCCGCTGCATGGGAGCGGGTTAGTTCATTCGGTAAGGCTCAGGCGGTCAGGTCGACCGCTGAGTTTGCTCGTCGCCCGGAGTACATAGGTGTCGATCCTGAGTCTGCCTTGCTTCGTCGTCAGCCCGTCGGACAGGTTGCGCGTCGCTATCCCGATGAGGAGCTCGCTGTTCGTCTTGGCATCTCGTCTCGAGCCGCTGGATCGCAGCTAGAACTCGGCTTGGTTTTGTCGACTCGGTTACCGCGAACTGCTAGCGCATTCAACACAGGACTGCTTGACGTGGCTAAAACGCGAGCAATCGTCGATGGATGTATCCCCCTGGGCGATGACGCGGCTGCAACTGTGGAGAAACGAGTGCTCCCGAAAGCAGTCGAGCAGGACATCACCAAGCTGCGGAAGCGCATTCGCCGCGCCGTCCTCTCTGTCGATCCGACCAATGCGGAGGAGCGACGAAAGCAGCAACTCGAGGACCGCAGAGTTTGGGTCAGCCCCGGAGACGACGGAATGGCTTGGCTGGTGGCTCATCTACCGGCTAAGGACGCGCACACGATTGAACTTGCAATCGACGCGGCCGCTCGCGCCAGCAAGGCCAGCGCCGACCCGACCGACGATCGGACCTTGGAACAGCGCCGAGCTGACATGTTGGCCTGGCCGTTCACCGGTGCGCTGCAGGCTGGCGTTCTCACAGGTCCCTCTGACGTCACGCTGCGACGCCATCGCGGTCAGCTGCCGCAGATCCTCGTCACCGTGGCGGCCAGCACGCTGCAGGGATTCGATGAAGAGCCAGCGGAGCTGGACGGATATGGCCCGATTACCGCACAAACCGCCCGGGCTATCGCAGCCGAAGGTACGTGGCGTCGGATTCTCACTGATCCGAAGTCCAACACTGTGCTCGATGTGGCGACAACTACTCACGATCCACCTGCCGATATGGCCAGGCATGTTGAGATACGTGACCAAACATGTCGATATCCAACGTGTAACCGACCGGCCAGGAGTGCCGAGCTCGATCACACCATTCCGTTTCCGGACGGTCCCACTGCGCACGACAATCTCTCTGTGCTCTGTTGCCGTCACCACCAGCTCAAACATGGTGTTGAGTCACCGGGCGGAGCCGTGCTGGAGCAGTCTGCGCCTGGCGAGCTCCGTTGGACATTACCAACTGGGCATTCCTACGACGTGTCATCCGGGACGGACTTCCGGGAAGCCGCGGCGTGACGACGATGCCCTGACTTAGCCCACTGCGGTCAGGACGATGGTCTGGTCGTGTGATCCATCGAGAGTGTCCGCAGGGTAACTAAGTCCATTTACGTAGGCATTGACGTTGATCGATCCAGTGTCAACAAACGTAAGGGTTGTTCGTCCCTTTGCATTGGTTTGTCCCTGAGCCACCTCGAACCCTTGGACGAGGTGGCCGCCGATCTGAATATCCGGCCGACCGGTTGCTGATACAAACCCACCTTCGACCGGGTGTCCGTTCTCATCCACCAGCCGCACCTTCAGCTGGTGCGCATCAGGCAGCGACACGTGGAGCGTTCTATCGGCGAGAACGTTCACGTCGCTGGTGACCCGCACCTGACCGGAGTTGCCAGGAAGCGATGCAATCGGGATACCCAGCCGAACGCGCGTCAGTCCCGGAAGGATTTTCATCGTCGGGGCTCCGTTGTTGTCGAGAACAAAGGGGAACCCGTACTCGCTGGTGATTCGGAGCTCGGCGTCGACGCCGGCGATCGGGGTATCCGCCGCATCGGTCGCTGCAACGGTCAGCTTCACGGATTTGGGTAAGGCCAACTGCACTGTGGCGTCGTTTCCGGCGTTCGCAACGATCGGCGGTGCCTTACGGAATGCGCCCGGCTCAGACTCGGTAACCGCTAGTGGGAGCGAGTCGTCGGCGAACAACTTGAAACGCACAGTTCCATCTATGTGGGTTTCGCCTTGTGGTCTCGCGTTGTACATCGAGGCTGCCGGTAGCCCAGGCGAAAGAACTGCATCGTTGGCTTGGGCGTCCTCGCTACTGAGATCGGGACCGTAGTAGTAGCCGCCTGCGGTGACGCGCACACCTTCGGCCGGCAGCCCGTTATCGCTGTCGATCACTTGCGCGACCACGCTCACGGGCTTGGGCAGCGTGAGGTCGACGAGTCGATCCGTGCCGAGGAATAACGGCTGACTAGCGATCCCACGCGGAGCCGTGGAGGTGGCCGGGTTGAATCCGCTGACATCGACCTGCACGGCACCCCTGGGGAATCGAACTGAGTTGTAGCCGCCGACATCTCCGGGCGCCCAGACATCGCCCCAGGGGCTACTGACACGCATGTTGGCGCCGATCGGGTGTCCAACAAAGTCAAAGACGCGGACCCCCAACGTCTCCAGCGGAAGTGCTTTCGCCGTGACGTCGACATCACGTCGAGCATTAACGGAAACGCGGTCGGGGGTATTGAGTGGGAGTCGCGCGTCGGAGACGTCACCATACGAATGTTTGACAAACAACTCGATCGATTGTTCAGGGAAGACCCTTGACTTGGCCACGCCGTTCCGGTCAGTGAATGTGCTGATGGGTGCGCTCGATACTTCAAAACTGGGCAGCTTCGTCGTCAGTTGTGCGTCGTCAGCCTCGCCGGAGCCAGGTGCGGCGTACTCATCGCTGTAAACGTGCGCGTTGGCAATCGGCTTTCTAGAAGAGTTCTTGGCCGTGACGTTTACGTTGACGGGTTCGGGGAGCGTGAGACGCCAGTGGGTGTCGGCGGTGATTTCTGTCGTCGTCCACATGCTCCAAAACCACTGTCCCGGTGGCGACGTGTGGACACTGAAAATCGTTACGGTGTATCGCCCGGCCGGCACATCAAGCGCAAAGTCACCGGAGCCAGATGGGTTGGCCTTGCTGCAGTTGTTGCTGTCGTCACACAGTCTGACGCGGATGTCAGACTGGTTGATGCGGTCACCCGCGATGATCCGCCCAGACACGTTTACGTTGACCTGTGCTTGGGCGGTCATCGGCAACGATGCGGCGGATGAGAGCCCGACGATCGCTAGGACCAGTGCTTGGGTTCCGATTCCCCGCGGCGACTTGCGCAACATTCGCATTTGCACCCCCGACCTTTCCCAGCCCGTTCGTCAGCGATAGCTCGCCCGATACTTGCTGGTCTCACAATGGCGCAATTGCCTTCTGGTGGAGTGAAAACGGCGGAACTACCTGCCGTAACCGTCAGTCGCCCTCAGCGACTTCGACGTGGATGTGGTCTAGATGGCGCAACACCGGATCCGAAGGGTCACCGACAGGCGACACGTAGTCACGCCAACCCTCGGGCGAGCGAGCTGCCGACCAGATCCGGTCCCGATAGATGAGGACTGAAACGTCAAGTCTGTCGGCCTGCGCGACTAACCAGTTAGCAACCGCCCAGCCACGACGTCGCTGCTGCACGGCTTGATACGGCCTGAAAAACACATCAATCGCTCTGCCGTCGTTATGCGCGGACGGGTTGGAGCGCTGTACCCCACCGGGTGCGAATCCTCCCAGCGACAGCGGACCGACTGCCGACTCCAGCTGTTCTCGGACCCGTTGCGCGCGCCTCGTCAGCCCGGTTGAGGTCACTGGCTGGACCGGCTCACTTTCGGCTCGAATCGTGCAGCTCAAAGCGGCGCCAGCTCGACCTGAGAACGTTGCCGCAAGGACTCGGGCCTCTGCTACCTGACTTTGGTAAGCGCGCGGGAACGCACTTCGCTGAACCGCTTGCGCGGCCTCTGTCACAGCCAAGGACTCCCAGTTATCGACCGCGGTAAGTGCATCGTAGAAACGCTGACTCGCATAACGCGGATCGGTGACCTGGTCAAAAGATCCCCATCCCTGAGAAGGCCGTTGTTGGAACAACCCGGCACTGT
>DATKIY010000190.1:0-11570 GCA_035543875.1 Actinomycetes bacterium
ATGCCATGTACGACCTCGCCAGCCTGACGCTCGGACACCAAGGGAATCTCAGCGACGTTGTCGCCGGCTACGGCGACGACGTCGACCTCGACGTGATCCGCGCCTGGTGGTCGCTGCGAAGCCTGACGGCGATCCGCTGGCTGGTTGAGCACGGTTTCGACCCGTCCTCGCCCGGTTGCGAGGTCGACGTACTGAGGTCCCAGGTGTGAGGTTGCACAACGCGTGAATTTGCGGCACCGGAGTCCACTGACACACGAGCGGCCAGACCACCCAATCAGAAGGGTGGGAGGTCGAATCGTTCCGGGCACGCCAAGAAGTGCGCGCCAAGGTTCGCACCAGTGCACGCCACGCGCTCAGACCGCGTTCACGTCTACCCTGTAAATGCAGGACTTTCGAGGCCATGCTCGAAACAAGTCAGGCTGCGTTTGATCCAGTTGAGATCGCCAGCTGCCAGTCCGTCGTCGGCGCCACGCCGAGCCAGCGTCGGCAGTAGGGCACGGTAGGTCTGCACTTGGTAGAGCGCTCCAACGACCGGCGCGAGAGCTGCCGCATCTCGGAGCGCTTCCTCTGGGTACATCGCGGACCAGGCTCCGACGTAGGCGTCGATCAAGCGACGACGCAACGCAATGTCCTCTGTCCTCGAGACGTAGGTAATTAGATCGACGAAAGGGTGTGACACGGCGGCGTCTGTCCAGTCGAACACACGTGTGCTGGCCGGCCCGAACGCCACGTTCCAGGGATGGAGGTCGCCATGGACAAGGGTGGGTTCAGGTCCGATCTCGTCCAGACGACGACACGAGTCGGCCATCGTTGGTGCAGTTGCTCGCCATCGTCGTCGCACATCAGCAGTCATTCTCTTCAAGACCTCATCGTCCTCGGCCAAGGCCTCGGTCTGGGATGCCAGATCTGTCAGCGACCGAACCGGAAGTCCGAGAGCGACCAGCTCGTCGGTCCTGCCCAGCCACGACTGCTGTATGACTGCGTGCGCCACGACGCCCTCGTGCCAAAGCGACTGGTCCTGGTCACCCAACTCACGCGCATCTAGGTCGCGCATCAGCAGCCACCCGCGAGCGTCGTCGACGGCGATCACCTCTGGCACCAGCTCTGGCACCCGCGTGGACAGGGCCTGCGTCGCGACCGCCTCATTTCGAAAGATTTCGGCGCTGCACTTGAAGAAGACGTCCCCGTCAGTGGACGGGGCACGAAGGACCACCGATGGCCCCCAGAGCTGGTGCGGCCTTGGTGTTCCGATGGCCGGTTGACCCGCTGCTTCCAGCTGGTCGAGCATCCAGGCGGAGGCATCGGCGAACCACCTCGGTCTGGACCATTGCGGCCGCAGCGGCGACCAGCCTTCGGCGCGCTCACGAGCCCACGAGGCCAAAGCGGCTCGCGACGTCGCTGGCTCCAGTCGAGCGATGACCTCCGCATCAAGGTCTTGCCAGACCCAGCCAGTCGGCGCCTCGGTCACGGAGGCGTCGAACTCCAGCATTAGCGAGACCGCTTCGCTCGCAACAGCGGCGGTGTCAGATGCATCGTCATCAGACGTCACAACAAGCCGGAGTGGCACCGTTTTGGAGGTGTCGACCACGTCTACACAATCCAGGATCTCGAATACCTTCGGCTCCGCGGTGTTCAGCCGCACGGTCGGCAGCCGCGGTGGAGTCGCGGGCGGGAATCCCTCACGGTCGGCGACGAGGACGGCAGTGCGTCCCGAATGCGGGACTAATAAGGTCACCAGACTGCTGCCCGCCTGCCCCGGATCGGTCATGCCCCGAGCCTTCCATGGAACTGGCCGCTCACCAGTGAAGTCATCACCAGTCGCCCCGAGGAACAGCCCCGCGAGGGCTGGCCGAGGGCCTATCTTGCGGAAATGACTTTAAATGTTGGGGCGCTCTCGAGGCGAAGACTGGTCACCGATCGGGCGTTGGTGTGACCGCCTGATGGGAGGCGTGAGCGATGCGTTGCGCGAGACGGGGCAGTCCCTAGGGACCGTCTTTCACAACCCCAGCCTTCGACGTCTCAACCTCGCTTTCGCAGGTTCGGCCGTTGGTGACTGGGCGTATGCGACGGCGATCGTGGTCTGGGCATACGGCGTCGGTGGCGTTACGGCCGTTGGCATCTGGGGCACGGTGCGACTGGTGCTGATGACAGTTGTAACACCGTTCGCATCGACTCTTGTCGACCGTTTCCCCAGGAAGACCGTGATGGTTGTCTCTGACCTCACGCGTGCCGGTCTGGTGCTAGTCGGTGCAGCGCTAATCTGGCTCGACGCGCCGGTCCTTCTGGTGTTCGTCTTGGCGACAGTTGCCGCACTCGTGGGCACGCCGTTCCGTCCTGCCGTTGCGGCGTTGCTCCCGAACCTCGTCAGCAAGCCTGAAGAGCTCACTGCCTCAAATGGCACCTTGAGCACGCTAGACAGTCTTGCCTTCTTCGCCGGCCCTGCGATCGGCGGCGTCCTGTTGACTGTTACAGAGGTTCCGGTCGTCATCGCGTTCAATGGGCTCACTTTCTTGTGGTCTGCTGCATTGGTGAGCCGCATAGGTATACCGAGCCACGAGACGGTTCCGCCGGAGGTCGAGAGCGACGACCCAGACGAACCGGAGTTCGTCAGCTTTCTTGCCGAGTCGACCGCGGGCTTTCGGGAGATCTGGCGGCACCCCGATTTACGGCTTGTGTCTCTCGTCTACTGCGCGCAGACGGTCGTGGCAGGAGCCTCGATCGTCTTCACCGTTGCCATTGCCGTAGAGGCCACGTCGTTCGGAGCTAATGGGGTCGGCTACCTCGACAGCATGTTGGGCGTCGGCGCAATCCTCGGTGGGTTGATCGCCATCGCCCGGGCATCCAGCCAACGACTGGCTACTGATTTCGGCATCGGAGTACTGCTGTGGGCGATGCCACTCCTGCTCATCGCTGTGTGGCCGCAGGCATGGGCGGCGTTCCTAGCGATGTTTGTGATCGGAGTCGCAAACCCCGTCGTTGATGTCAACGCGTCGACGATCCTGCAGCGGTTGGCATCCGACGAAGTCCTTGGTCGGGTCTTCGGCGCGCTCGAGGCCGTCCTCATCGGGTCTATGGCTCTTGGATCGATCCTTATGCCGCTGCTGATCGCGACGATCGGGCTGCACTGGTCGCTGGGCGTACTTTCCCTCGCAATCGTGGCGCTGGTGCTGCCATCGATGATGAGACTTCGCCGACTGGACGTTTCGCTGGGCGCACCCGAGGGGCTGGATCTACTCCGTCAACTCCCGCTCTTTGCACCGTTGGAGCTGAAGTCGCTCGAGCTCGTTGCTGGTCGCCTGGTGCGCGTCGAGGTGCCTGCCGGCGAGGTCATCATCCGCGAGGGCGATGAGGGTGACAGGTTCTATGTCATTGAGTCGGGGCGGGCCAAGGCTTCGTATCGGGGCGAACTACTAAGGAGCATGGGTCCGGGCCACCCGTTCGGAGAGATCGCGCTGCTCCGTGATGTACCGCGCACCGCCACCGTGACTGCAGAGGAGCCGATGGTGCTGTTGGCGCTGGACCGACAGCACTTCCTAGATGCAGTGAGCGGCAACAGTGAAGTCAACAACCGCGCCGACGACCTCATCTCGCAACGCATCCCAACCTACTGACAGTTGACCGGCTGGGCGAGGCGCCTTTGCTGTTAGGGGCGATTCAGCGCGATGGTTGTCACGATTCAGCCCCTGCATCTCCCATCGCGGTTGCGACGGATGCGTTGGCGCATGCTCCGTCGATGTCAGACGGAATGACAGCCGAGAGGAAGGCCAAGAGCAGCGCCATGACAACTGCGGCAGCGGACGCCAATGCGAGCAGCCCCAGAAGCGGCCACCATCTTTGGTTCCGACGGATGGCGACCACGCTCAGCGTGAGTGCGGTTCCGGCCAAAAGGGCCTCCACGCCGAAGAACGTTGCCCACGCCAAGCGCGCATCGCGGCAACCGGTGTCGACGGTGCTTGCGGCCACCAGTAGGACTCCTGCCACGACTGCGCAGATCGCCCAGCCAATCACTGGTGTCCATCGGCGCCGCGTATCGGGTGTGACCATGACCGGGAAGTTACAACAGTCGAGGTTGCAGAGGTCTACGCGACGAGTGAGGGACTTGGGCTGCTGGGTGTGCTGTAGCAGTGCTTGATATTCGCAAGGTCACTTCGCCTGCGCATTGCCTGGCCGGGGTCTATGGTCGCTGCATCTACCTCGGGTCTCCTCCGCATCGGGGCTGCTGTCGGTGGGTGCGGGTTACGAAGGGTCGCAATGATGTTGAGAGCCCACGAGAAGCGAATCGTCATTGTCGGTGCAGCACTTGGCCTGGTGGTTGGCGCGCTAACAGTGGTCGCGCCGAGCGGACTGGCGGTGGTGAGTTCGTGTCAGGTGCGGGATCTGACGTCGGGTTCAGCCGTCAGCGCCGATCTACAAGGTGTCATCCATGCGGCCACGTCTGGTGACACGGTCCAGGTTTCTGGTCTTTGTGTCGGAGGTTTCACCATCGGTAAGGACCTGACGATTGTAGGTAGATCGACCTCCGCGGTCCCGCAGGCGACGCTTGACGGAAATCGTGAGGCAAGGGTGCTTCGGCTGATCGGTGGCCGGACGACCGACGTCGTCCTGTGGGATGTAGCCATCACCCACGGTCGGGCGTTCTCCGGCCCGGGTGTCGGCAGCGAAAAGGGAAATGGGGGTGGGATATACATCCGCCAAGGCAGCAAGGTGACGCTCAACGGTTCAACGTCGGTGTATGGGAACACCGCTGAGTTGGCCGGCGGCGGCATCTACACCTACGGCATCAACAGTGCGGTGACGTTGAACGACTCATCCTCGGTTACCGGGAACCGAACCGTTATCTCCACCGGCGGGGGAATTTACAACTCGGCAGGCACCGTCAGCTTGAATAATTCGTCGACGGTCTCCCGAAACCGTGCTGATGCCCATGGCGGCGGTATCGACAACAGCCGCGGCGGCACCGCCGCTCTGAACGGGTCGTCTTCGGTGACCGATAACACTGCCGATGAGGCAGGGGGGATCTTCAACACAGGCGACTTGACATTGAACGGTTCGTCTTCGGTGACCGGTAACACGGCCAACTTTGCGGGCGGAATCATCAACGAGGGCCAGCTAACGTTGGTTGGGTCGACATCAGTGGCTGGGAACACCGCTGTAGGAAGCGCCGGGGGCATCTCTAATTCCGGCGGTAGCACGGTGACCCTGAACGACTCATCCAGCGTGTCCGGCAACTCCGCGGGGATTCGCGGTGGTGGAATCTACAACCACTACAAAAGAAGTAGCACTGTTACGTTGAATGACTTGGCGTCGGTCTCCGGCAACTCCGCCCGTCGGGGCGGTGGAATCTATAATTTCGGAACCACGGTTACGTTGAATGGGTCGTCTTCAATCACCGCGAACAACGCCACTTCTAGCGGCGGCGGGATCTACAACGATCGCGAAGGCACAGTCACGTTGAACGACTCGGCCTCGCTAGCCGGAAACATTCCAGATGACTGCGTGGGGTGTTAGTCGAGTGCGCGTCGCTGCGATATACCTGCCAGGAGATTGCTAGGCAACACCATCCCTTCGGTCAGTATCGATCCCGACCGAAGTCGTTCGACGCAAACCGCATCGGCGAACTCGGACCGTCAGCGATCGCAAGTGAACCAGGGACCAAAGCCTCTGCTCCGGTGATGGTCCGCGCGCCTAGCTTCGGCGTATCAGCTTGCGGGGGTCGTCCGTGTTAGGGCTGCGGTCAGCACGGGTGAGCGATCGCGAAGGAGTGTTGATCGTGAGTCCACATGGCGCACACAACAGGCGAGTTGTCACGGTCGCTGGGGCTCTGGGTCTCGCGCTCGGCACCCTGGTGGCGGTGTCCCCGCCCGGTCAGGCGGTGGTGAGTTCGTGCTTAGCCACCAATGTCACGTCGGGTGCGGCGGCAAGTGGAGATCTGCAAGGTGTGATCGATGCTGCTACGGCCGGGGACACCATCCAGGTGGAGGGCATTTGTTCCGGGGGCTTCACCATCGGCAAGGACCTGAGCGTGCTGGGTAAGGCGACCATTGACGTTCCAGCGGCGACGTTGGACGGCGGTGACGTGTCAACGGTGCTCTCCCTCCCCGGCGGCCCTGGGGTCGAGGTCACGTTGACTGACTTGACCATCACCCATGGATTCAGCGCAGCCGGTGGCGGTGTCAACAACGCCGGGACGCTCACGTTGAACGGTTCGTCTTCGGTGACCGAAAACCGCGTCCCCACCGGTGTTGGTGGTGGTAGTGGTGGCGGAATCTTCAACTCCGGCGTGCTCACGATGAAGGGTTCGGCTTCCGTGACCGACAACGCGGGCCGGTACGGCGGCGGCGTTTCGAATGCGGGCACGATGGCAATGAACGGGCTTTCATCGGTGTCAAGCAACACCGGACGCTACGGCGGCGGTCTGATCAACGGCGACGGGTTGGTCACGTTGAGCGATTCGGCATCGGTGTCTGGCAACACCGGCCGTGATGGCGGGGGGATCTACAACCAGACGGGGACAGTTCTGTTGAGCGGTTCGGCGTCGGTATCCGACGGCACTGCTGCGCATTCCGGTGGCGGGGTCTACAACCTTGGGACCGTCAAGTTGAGTGGTACGTCCAGAGTTTCCACCAGTACCTCCACATACGGCGGTGGCGGGATCCGCAACTACGGGATCGTCATCTTGCACGGTTCTTCGAGAATCTCCGCGAACACCTCTTCATACGGTGGCGGCATCTACAACAACCGTGGCGACGTGACGTTGAACGACACATCGTCGGTGTCTCGAAACACCGCCACCCTGGGCGGCGGTGGCATCTACAACAACCACGGCACCGTCCGGCTGAGGGACTCGTCAACGGTACGTAGGAACGACCCAGACAACTGTGTTCAATGCTAGCCAACGTTCTTCAAGGAGCATCCCCGATGTATCCATTTAGCGAAATGAATCGAGTCACCGCCATTGCTTCTGCGCTTGGTCTCGCAGTGGGAACACTGGTCATGTTCGTGTTTCCCGTCCATGCAGATGCCAGTTCATGCGCAGCTAAGAATGTGACGTCGGGCGCGGTGGCCGACCCGGACCTGCAAGGCGTTATCGATGCTGCCGGCTCTGGTGACACGATTCAGTTCACGGGAACTTGTCCTGGGGGTTTCACCATCGATAAGGACCTGAAGTTGGTGGGTCGGGTTACCTCGGCTCAGCCGAATCCCACACTCAGCGGCGGTGGTGCGTCGACGGTTCTTACCCTCACGGGCGACGCCTCCACAAAGGTCACGCTGACCGACTTGACGATCACTGATGGGGTTGCTCGCAACGGCGGTGGGATCAAGAACGGCCCTGGCACCGTCGCCTTGCGCGGCTCAACCTCGGTGACTGGCAATTCTGCAGCTCCGCGTGGTGAGGGCGGCGGAATCTACAACATCCGCGGCATCGTCACGTTAAGCGGTTCCGCTTCGGTAACCAACAACGAGGCGCGTTTCGGCGGTGGGGTTGTTAGTAACTACGGTGCCGTCAGAATGAGCGGATCGGCATCGATTTCGGGGAACTCCGCGACTTCCGGCGGCGGCGGAATCAACACCGGCATGGGGACTGTCACGATGCACGACCATTCGTCGGTATCTCACAACCGCGCCGTCGACGGCGGTGGCATCTACCAATACAAGGGCTCCGTAACGCTGAACGGTTCTTCCTCAGTGTCCGCCAACAACGCCGTTGATGAGGGCGGTGGCATCAACAAATACAGTGGTTCCGTAACGTTGAATGACGCCTCTTCGGTGTCGCGAAATACGGTCTTTTACTACGACGGCGGTGGGATCTACAGCAACTCCGGCCGCATCAGTTTGAGGGACACTTCTTCGGTTTCTCGAAACATCGGCCGATATGGCGGTGGCATTGTCAACGGCGACGGCAAGGTGAAACTGAGCGGTTCAGCTTCGGTGTCCGAGAACACGGCGCACTCAGAGGGCGGCGGAATCTATAACGATGGCGGCGGCTATCACGACGGGACTGTCACCTTGGACGGCTCATCGTCGGTGGTGAGAAACAAAGCCCGCTTCGGCGGTGGAATCTACAGTTTTGTCGCCGTGAAGTTGAAGGGTTCTTCCTCGGTGTCTGGGAACTCGGCCGCCCGTCGTGGCGGCGGGATATACAACTATCGGGGGATCGTCGAGGCGAAGAATGCCTCAGCCGTTATGAGAAACTCTGCCCGCCGAGGGGGCGGCGTGTTCAATGACGGCAGCGGGACAGAAGAGCGCAAACGCACTGTCACGCTGGATGGTTCGTCTTCGGTGAAACGGAACATTGCGCGCCGCGGCGGCGGGATCTACAACTGGTCAGGCGATGTCAGGTTGAACAACTCGTCCGCCGTGACGAGAAACACCGCCCGCCGTCACGGCGGTGGGGTATTCAACCGCCGGGGTGTTGTGAGTTGGAGGGACCGTTCGGTCGTCGCAAGGAACATCCCGGACAACTGTGTTGGGTGTTAGCCGACGACGCGGCGAATGGCTCACCTAGCCCAGCCGAGCCACCACGAACGTCGGATCAGCATGGCGACTGTGAGGGCTGCGCGGTCGCCGTGCCACGATGTCGGTTATGGGCATTGAGGGCGATGGCGCAAGCGGGGACCTGTCGGCCGATACCGCTACCGAGCTGGGCATCGGCGAGCCGCGCTGGCCGATTGCCGCCGCGTTGCTGGCATTCATGGCGCTCAACATTGGCTTGCGCCTCTGGCTGCCGCATGAGGCGGAGTTCCGGGTGCCCTGGTTGGCGCCGGCCATAGAGATTGTCCTGCTTGCCGTCCTTCTTGTAGGCCATCCCGGAGGGGCTGTTTCGCATACCCGTTTGCGTCGAGTCTCGCTTGTTCTCGTGGTCACACTCGTCGCGGCGGCCCTGTGGGCAACCTTGCTGCTGGTCTACGACCTGATCAAAGGGTTGGGCGTGACCAACTCGCCTGCCGAGCTTCTCGCCACCGGTGGACTCGTGTGGCTCGGGAACAACCTTTCGTTCGCGTTGCTCTACTGGCTCATCGACAGCGGTGGGCCGCTGGCGCGCACACGGCTGCTAACTCCCGTCGACTTCGCTTTCACACAGCAAATGAGCCCTGAGCTCGCGCCGCCCGGCTGGCGTCCGGTATTCCTCGACTACCTCCACCTCGGCTTCACGAACGCAACCGCGTTTAGTCCCACGGACGTGATGCCACTGACGCTCCGCGCCAAATACACGATGCTGGTGCAGTCGACTACCGCGCTCGCGCTCTTCGGCTTGATTGTGGCGCGCGCGGTCAACGCGTTTACGTAGACGCGGTGATTTTCACTCCCAGTCGTTCAAATTCTCGGATAGCGAGGTCACCCACGCTCCGACCTTGGCGCGTCCACGCTCGATGAAAGTGGCGATCACGATGGCCGCGAGTCCCAGCCCGGCTACGGCAACCCAGAGCATGGCGCCTCGCCACTCTGGAAGCAGTGGCAGCAGTGGGACGGCGATCAGCATCACGACGGAAACGATGACGACGCCGACGCCTGCGGCCAACCGGCGTCGCACCTTGGTGACGGCACCCCACATTGCGAAAAGGATCCCTTCGACAATCGCGAGCAACGCGTAGCCCAAGCTGTCCGTGGCGGTCTGAACCAGCGCGGCCCCCGCGATGAGCCCGACACCGGCGAGCTCAAGAGCTACCACGTCCGTGGTGGCCACGTTCTTGCCAGCTTGGCGTCGCGTCCAACGCAAAAGAGCGGCCATCACGACCAACGTCAAACCGATCGGAACCATGTACCACTGCGGATTTCCGCTCAAAGCCTCGGACGCATAGAGCATCCACGACAGCGAAAGAAGCGGCGGCCCGGCGACGACCAACGGTGTTGAACCGAGCACTCGCCCGATGACAACGCACTGCGCGGCAACCACGACCAGCGCGCCGACGAGCAGTGACCTGTCAGGCAGTTCAGAAGCGGCCGAGGCGATGCTGACAGCTGTGGCAATGGGCGAGCCGACCAGCAGGGCCGGACGCCATGCACCGCCACGGCTCGTAGCTGTGATGACGGCGAGAGCGAGTGTGGTGGCGGTCACCAGAGAGACAGCCACCGCGGTGATTTCGCGCGCGTCGGCGTCGACGCCGTAGAGGGATGCCCCAACTGCCGATACTGCCAAGAGCACGGTGAGAATGCGCAACTGCGGACGCCTTAATGGCTCGGCGGCGAGTGCCGAGCCGAAGGCCGCAAGCGCTAGCCCCGCGCCCACCATCTGTCCCGCCGGGGCTCGGGGAACATCGGGGAGGCTAAGCCCCCAAAAACTGATCAGCACGACGAGAAGGCCTACGCTTCCCCAGGCTTCAGCCCACCCCTTGAACGAGGGTGCAAGTTGTACCCCTAGCCCGAGTAGGGCGAGCATCATCCCGACAGCGACCGCGGTGATGCTGACGCTGGATTGCGCGGTCCACTGCGCCCAGAGCATGAATGTGCCCCAGGCGGCCGCTGCCGAGGCGGCTCCGAGGACACGCAGCAGCACAGAACTTTGCCCGCGTCCGAGGGCAGCCGCGGTCGTCGCTCCAACACTGAGAGCCGCCAACGCGATGGCCAGCCAGCCAAGACTTTCGTCGGCTGCTCCGATGAGGACGAGAAGCACGCTGATCGTCCCGTACCAGGGCCGCGCGCCCGCAACTGGACACCGGATCGCAATACCGAGAGCGGCTAGCCCGGCCAAGACAAGCCCGAGTGGACGTTGTTCCTGCACCACGATCAGTGGCAGCGTCAAAACAATGACGAGCTGTCCCACCACGAACAGGGACTCTGGCAGGGCGGGAATTTTGCTATCGGTGGGCAAACGTCGTGCGAAGTCTGACGCGGCTAACCAGATCGCGCCGAGCACGACGATCGTCCATGGGAGATCGATGGGGTTCCACGGAGCCAGCGCCGCGTATGAAACCGAGATAGCTGCTGCTGCAACTCCGATGAGTCTTCCGTCGCGAACGATTAGTCCCGCAAGGACAGCCGTCGCGGCAACGAGCAAGAACCACCGACCCGTCGTGCTGAACTCTTCGGTGGCTGCCACCGTTATTGCGCCGATGCAGAGACCGGTGGTTCCAAGCGCGACGGGAGGAAGCGTCCGCTGTACGAGCTGCCGCAACGGTGCCGCTACATGCAGCCACTCGATGGATAGGGCAACACATGTTGTGGCCGATCCCCACACCATGAGAGTCATGGGCCAGTCGTCCGCGCTTGCGCCCAACCAATCAGCGATGACGACGGTCAGTGCGGCACTTGCGACCCAACCCAGCCATGCTGGACGCGAGTCCCTGCAGCGCGCTGGAACAAGCGCGGCGACAGCGACGACTAATCCGAACGCCAGGAAAGTCGGCGCGAACTGTGTACCGGTGTCGGCCCTGGTGATCCCGAGTACCAAGCCTGATGCCGCAAGCAAGAGCGCGGCTTCGGTAGCCACTCGACTGTTGGTGGGTAGTGCGTTGATGGCGAGTCGGGCGAACGCGATGTATGTCAAGGCGATGGCGCCCGCCACCACGGCCCACCAAACGTCATCTGCGATCACGTTCGTGGCGTCCAACGTGAGAGCAGCGGAGCCCGCC
>DATKIY010000191.1:0-12644 GCA_035543875.1 Actinomycetes bacterium
GACGAACTCCACGTTCGCTTGCTCGCTAGACGGTGGCACGGCACAACCATGCTCGTCTCCCACCAGCTACTCCGGCTTGGCCCTCGGGACTCATCAATTCTCGGTCGCAGCCACCGACGCATCAGGGAACACCGACACAACCCCAGCCATCGTCTCCTGGAGTGTCGTCGACCAACTTCCGCCACTTTTCGCCGATGACTTCAGTAGCGGCTCTTTCACTGCCGGTGGCTGGGTAGTCAAGACAGCTGGTACCGGCACCGCCACCGTCGAGGACGGAGCAGTCACGTCCAGCAACCTTGGCGCACGGCTGGTTAGCCCCAAAGGCGACAGCACGGCCTTTGCGTACATCCGCAAGACGTTCACAGCGCAGACGTCGCTTGATCTCACCTGGTCAACCAAGGTGACTGTCCAGAGCGGGTCCACCCAACAAGTAGGGATTCTGCGCTTCTACGACTCAGCGGGAACCCGGGTGCTAAAGCTCTCTCGTGAGTCTGGGTCGAACGCGCTGATTCTAAACGTTGCCGGCTCCGACTTCACAACGACAGGCACCTTGCCACTCAACACAGTGCGCGCCATGCGTGTGCATGTCGCACCAACCACTGGCGGTTGGTCGGTTCGGGTCGACGTGAACAACAGCATCGTCTACGACGCAGTTGTGAACAGCATGGGCAACGGCAGTCTGAACCGAATCGAAATTGGGGACAACAGCACGTCACGCGTAATCGACTACCGGGTCGATGACGTTGCGGTGCGTTCATGAGCGTCGCAGTTGTGATGTGTGCGTATACCGAGGATCGCTGGGAGCTCCTGACGCAGGCCCTCCTGTCGGTGCAGCATCAGTCCCTACCCCCCGACGAGGTAGTCGTCGTTATCGACCACAACGAGGCGCTGTATCGACGGATGCTGAAACACGTTGAACAACAAGGCCTTGACCACGTGGCCATCGTCCAGAACCGGTTCGCGCGTGGCCTATCGGGGGCGCGCAACACAGGCCTGGCGCTGGCCACAGCAACCATCGTCGCGTTCATCGACGACGACGCCGAAGCGACGCACGATTGGCTTTCGATCCTCGTTGAACCTTTCGACGACCCGCACGTGGTTTCGGTAGGCGGGTCCATCCACCCGGTCTGGCCAGCCTTTCGACCAACTTGGTTTCCACGCGAATTCGACTGGGTGGTCGGATGCACGTACCGAGGGATGCCAACGGTCCGCAGTGAGGTACGCAACCCAATTGGCGCCAACATGGCGTTTCGACATCAACCACTACAACTCATCGGCGGTTTCGACACGTCGGTCGGGCGCGTCGGTGCGCGTACTCAGGGCTGCGAAGAGACCGAAGCAGCGATCCGAGTGTGCGCGCTCAATCCGAGCTATCGGGTGGTCTTCGAACCCAAAGCGGTGGTCCATCACCACGTGGATTCCGGCCGCACGAGTTGGCGGTACTTTCGCGACCGATGCTTTGCCGAGGGGCTCAGCAAGGCTCAAGTCACACGTTTGGCTGGATCGGCGGCCGCACTTGCCACTGAACGCGCCTACGTGCGTCGCGTGCTGCCCCGAGCTGTGGGGACGTCGCTCTCCTCAGCCTTCAAAACTCGCAGTCCAGCAGTAGCAAGACCAGCCGGAGCCGTTTTGGCCGGACTCACATATACGGGCGCCGGATATCTCGCCGGTGTAACCCGAAATCGCACGTCACTTCCGCAGATGCCGAACGCCAACTAATGACGCCCGAGGGGGGCATCCATGCAGAACCTCACTACCCGCTCATGGAACTACTACGACATTCACGGCTTGGTCGGGATGCGTGTCGACGACGCAGCCCCTGCCGCCGCACAGCTGGCGACGATCTTCGCCTGCTTCGCCGTGAAAGATCCGGTCTCACCGGATCTGGTTGTCATGGGTCGGCTGGACCCACTCCATGAGGCTGGGAACCTGGAGAACGATCTGCGCTATACCGCAGACACCGTTGAACTTCTCCACGACCGCGTGCAAATCCGACGGCGCGAAGATGGCTTCGACGTCTTCGGTCCCGGTGAGCTACTGACTGCTGTGGTCGCACTGCTCGACGTCTTGATGGTCGAGCGAGGGGCTGCCATGTTCCACGCGGCAACTGTCGCGTATCAGGGAATCGGCATCGCCTTGCCGGCGGCAGGCGGAACCGGCAAAACAAGCACAATCGCAAAACTTATGAAGCGCCCCGGCTATACGTTCATGGGGGACGATTGGGCGTTTATCAGTAATAAGGGTGAGCAACTCGGATATGCCAAGCCCATGTTCATCAAGCCTCACCATCGGGCCATATATCCACACTTGTTCGAGGGACATCGCAAGCCACTGGTGCCCTCGTCGCTCTCCCGACCTATCGGTCGGCTGACGACGGTTGTCCACCCGTACATGGTGCGAAAGCCGCGGTTGGCAGATTTGGCACGCCGTTGGTCGCCCGAGCATCGAATGGTTACTGCGGAACACGCACTCCCCAGCGCGACCGTCACCTCGCGCGCTCCTTTGGCCTTGAGCGTCTTCATCGAACGTTATGACGGCGCCCGTACGCGGCTCACCGAATGTTCGACGGAGTGGATGGTCGATCGCATGATCGGCAACTTCCACATCGAGCTCTCGCGACCCTCACGCGACGTCATTGAAGCCATGAGCGCGACTTCGATCGTGCCGACGCGCGGTCACCTCATGCATAAAGGAGACGTGCTTCACGAAGCGCTTGTCGACCTGCCCTGCTACCTGTTGCGTGTCCCCTCCGTGCTTACCGCTGACGAGGCATCCGATGATGTCGTGAACCACCTTCATCAGCTTGTCCAGGACATTGACGCCAAGCAACCGGAACAGGTGCTGGACCTTGCCGATCTCGACAGTTCGGCGGAAGCGGTGTCATGAGTTCCCGATCGATGCCGTTGCTCGCGCAGCGGGCAAAGCTCACGGTGCAAGACGTCACAGCGGTCGTCCCGGCTCGAAATGCTGCGGCTCTCCTACCGGAGTGCCTGGAGGCGTTACGTTCGTCTGGTCTGGCCGAAGTGATCGTCGTCGATGGCTGTTCTACCGACCAAACAGTCAGTATTGCGCGGTCGTTTGGGGCCCGGGTACTCAGCGACGGAGGACGTGGGCTTCCGGTGGCACGAGCGATGGGGGCCAAGTCTGCCAGTTCACAACTCGTGCTTCTGTGCGATGCGGATGTCGTGTTCCCACCCGGCGGCGTTGACAACCTGCTCCGCGAATATCTGAAAGGGAGTTACGCGGGGCTGCAGGCCGACCAACTCAGCGAGTCCGGGCCCGGCTATTGGGGACAAGCACTTGTCCATCATCATCGAACCGGGCGAAGCCGTCGTTGGTTCGGCCTGGTGGCTTCTTTGTTCGACCGGAAGGAACTGCTATCAGTTGGATTCGACCCTGATTTCGTGTCTGGCGAAGATATCGAACTGCGTTGGCGATTGCGGGAGCTCGGTCGACCCACCGCCGTCTCTCATGACGTCGCTGTAAGGCACCGATACGCCGGTGACGACTGGGCATTCGCGCGCGACCAGTTTCTGATGGACGGCTTCGGCCTGGGGCGCATGATGCACAAGCACGGCATTCACGGTCTTCGACTCGCCGCGCTGCCACTAGCTGCCGGGCTGCGGGGAGTCGTCCTCGACGCGGCGCACCTAAACGGCCGATACATTCCGTACTTCGGCGCATTTGTTTGGTTCAACTACATGGGCATGCTCCGCGCCCTGCGCGACACGCCCAAATCTGAGCCATGAGGTTGCCAGCCAACTCCCTCGCAGGGAGTTCCCTCGGACTACTTGTCGGGAAGTTGCTTCAGATGGGTGGCGGCTTCATCTTCTGGATCGCCGCAGCCCGCACGGCGTCCACGACCACTGTGGGTGTAACCGCCGCAATGGTCTCCGGTCTTATGCTCTGCGTTCAAATCGCCTTGCTCGGCGTTGGAGCCGCCACCACCATTCTCATCCACCGACATAACTCCGCGGAGCCTTCGGCACACCACCGAACCATCGATGACGCAGTAAGTTTCGTCCTCCTGAGCGGGGCGGCAGTCGGTGCCGCCTATGTCGGAATCGCCGTTTGGGTCACCCAAGGAAATCAAACGTTGGCCAGCGACCCGGGCGTCGATCTGCTGTTCATCGTCGCCTCCGCGTTTGCCACGGTCGGCGTCCTCTTGGACCAGGTGTCCCTTGCGTTCAGCCGCGGCTGGCAGAGCACGTCTCGCTACCTCGCGAGCGTCGCACTCCCAATCGCCATCGTCTGGGTGATCGCTCTTCAGGGTGGCAAGCTAAGCGCGGCAGACCTCTTTTTGGCTTGGTCGATCGGCACGTTTGTCGCCGTTGGCGTGGGCGCTCTGCAGCTGCGACGTAGCCGCGCTTATCACTACCGGCCGCGCTTCGCCCTGACCCGAATGCGCAACTTGGCTCGTATCGGCTTTCCGATGCAGTTACTCACGCTCGTCGAACGAGCGCCGGCTCTACTCGTGCCGGTGCTCGTCAGCGTCATCGTGTCGCCAACAACAACGGCACTCTGGTACGCGGCTTGGATGGCAGCTTGGGCGATCTTCACGGCACCGGTCGCGGTCGGTTTAGCGCATTTCGCCGAAATTGTTAAGGACCCTGGCTCGGCCGCCCAACGCACCAGCGAAGCGATCCGCTCCGCACTGCTCTTCGGGGGGATCCTCGGAATGGTGGCGCTGGTCGCCGCTCCCCAAATCCTCGGTCTGCTCGGGCCGCAGTATGCCGAACAGTCCGCTACCGCCTTACGGATCCTGGTGCTTGGCCTGCTGCCCTTTACGCTCGTCCAGTCGTACGACGCCGTATGCCGCGCTCAGTCTCGATTGAAGGAAGCGGTAACCGTCGGCATGGTTGGCGGGACAATCTTGCTTTCTTCCGTCCTACTCGCGGCCCCGCACGGCCTCACTCCCATGGCGTGGGCTTGGGTCATTGGTTCGATTCCTTGGGGCACGTGCGCAGCGATTCGCATCCGTCAATTGCTGGGGTCGGCATCGCACGAAGTCCCTCCCCCAGACCACATAAGAAATACAACCAAATCCGATGTTGACCTGTTGCGGGGGAAGTCATGACCCATCTTCTGGAACGTAAGCAGCAAGCACCAGCGCCGAGCCGACGTGCCGCAGAAAGTGCAATCTTCGTCATGGTGGCGGCCATATGTATCGCGCTGGGAGCGTGGGGCAGTAGCACGGCGGACCTGTCTGCGGTCGGTGGCGTCGGTTTGGTCGCGGTGCTACCCGGAACGTATTGGGCCGCGATCATTGGCTTGAACGTTGCCTTCGCCGTTGCCATACGTCGACATGCACACGGTTGGGCTCTCGCCGCGCTCACGGTCGCGCTGATCATTGTCATCGTCGGGGCGGCTGCGATGGCCGTCGACATTCCGCGAGGTGAGGTGACCTTCCGTCACGCTGGAATCGTCGATGCACTTTCGAGCGGAATGCGCCCGGACGGAAGTATCGACGCATACTTCGACTGGCCGGGCTACTTCTCCTGGCTCTCGACGGTCGCCAAGGCTGCCGGACTCAACGGCGTCATCGGACTGGGTCTGTGGGCACCGGTTCTCACCGTCGTCGTGTGGGCTGCGCTGGTGCGCAACATCTTCGTGGCTCTGGGCGCAACACGTAACTGGGCATGGGTCGGCGTGTGGCTTTTCGTGCTCGGCAACTGGATAGACCAGGACTACTTGTCGCCTCAGGGTTTCGGTTTCGGCGTGTACCTGGCCGTGATTTTGCTCGCCGTCGGACCGCTGGCCGCATGGACCTCGGTTCCCCTGCTCCCCTACCTACGCGAGTCGGGCGTTGTCGGCCTCATCGACTGGTGGCGAGAAAGGCAACCCTTGGAGCCCGACTCCAGACGTCGTACCGGTGCCTTGGTGCTGTCCGTCGTCCTGATCGCGGGACTGATTCCAAGTCACCAACTGACCCCGTTCGCTGTGGTGTTGGCGCTCCTCGCCATCGCTGCCCTGGGTCGTTCCTGGGCACCGTGGCTGGCTCTGCTGGTGATAGCCATGGCGTCCATCTGGTTCCTTACCGGAGCTGAGAACTTCCTGGATGGACATCCACTGATCCAGAACTCCGCCGGACTCCAAAACGCCGCATCGGCCAATCTGGTGGACCGACTGGAAGGCTCGCAGGGTCACGAAGTAGTAGCACGCGTGCGTATTTTGTTCACCGGGGCCATGTGGATGCTCGCCGTCGTCGGCGCGTCGATGAGTGGGCGGCGGAAGCTGAAAATCACTGTTCCAGTAGCGCTCGCGTTTGCCCCGTTCCTACTCGTCCCCATGCAGACGTACGGCGGCGAAATGCTGCTGCGTGCCGCACTTTTCTCTCTTCCGTTCGTTGCCCTGCTCATGGCAGCTATTTTCGTTCCCCCGCCACCACAACAACGGATGGGATTGATCACGGTCGCCTTACTCGCGGTGGTCGGAACCGTACTGTCGGTGGCTTCAGTGACGGCCCGTTACGGCAATTCGGCGTTCGACATGTTCACCCAGTCCGAGATGGATGGGGTCAGCGCCGCGTACCGGCTCGCTCCCGACCGAGCCTTACTCGTGAGCGCCGCACATCCCACGCCTTGGCAGGACACCGAGTACATCGAGCACCCGGCCACCACGCTGCAAGACCTGTGCAAACCGGTAACAACAGCCGACGAGTGCTTTCAACTCCTACGCGGCCGTGCATGGGAGGCCGGCGAACCGGGCCTGGTTCTAATCGTCACCCGTTCGAGCGAGAAGGCGATTCAACTCCAGGGCTTGTTGCCGCAGGGCATGCTCGACGGCGTTCTTGAACGGGTCATGGCCGATCCGGCCGGCACACGCGCCTTCGTCAATCACGACTCTGCCGTATATCTGCTCAACCCCGTAGCGGAGGAGAACGCATCATGACCTGGAGTCCAATCCGGGCTGACGGGCTGGATACCCCCAGCGCGTCGAGCCGGACCATCAGCACAACCGTGATCTGTCTAAGTGTCCTGCTGCCGCTGTCCATGACCTTGCCCGAATCAGGCATGCTGTCCCCGGTACGCGTGCTCTGCATGCTCGTCTTCTTCTTCGCAGTACCAGGCCTGGCCTTGGTGCGTGCCTTCCGACTGGACGGGCTTGGCTGGACACCCGGCCTCGCCATCGTCTCAAGCATCGCGATGGGCGTGATCGTAACCACTGCATGGGCCTACTTCGGCACAGGTAATTGGCTACCACCTGTGGTGGCCTTGGCCTTGTGTTCAGTCGCGTTGGGTCTATGGCGACTCGCTGCGGACGTTCGTGAGGTAACCCCATGAGTCTCACTCATCTGCTGGCAGTCGCCGCCCTCATAGTCTTTGCCGTGACGTTGTTGGTCTACGAACTTCAGCAAGTCGGACAGTATGAGGTTGGAGCATCCTCCGCACGAACCTTTCGAGTCATGCTCATCACTGGCGCGGTAGCCGCCCTGTTGGCAATTCCGCCGTTGTGGAACATCGTGACATGACGACCGGCCGACGCTGGATCCTGGTGTCGGATACCCATTTTCGACGGAACCCCGCCGCCGACGACCACGCAGCCGGATCAGCACTGGCTCGCCTAGTTCGGCATTCGGCTATGGGCGATGCGAGCACAACTACGGTGGTCCTGCTCGGTGATTTCTTCGAGCTACTAAACGACGTTGAACCGGACGCCAATCGTGCACTCGACGCGATTCTTCCAGCTCACAGAGAGGTAATGGACGCCCTAAGAGATGCGGTAACCAAAGGCATGCGACTCGTGGTTGTACCGGGCAATCACGACGCGGCGTTGGCCTCGCCGGAGGTTTGGGCGCGGTTCCACGCGGGATTCGACGACAGCCACCGAGTCACACTTTGCGCTTGGTTCGCGTACGTCCCAGGAGTCTTATACGCCGAACACGGCCACCAGCATCACGACCTCAATCGCATGCCAACCCTTCTGAACACTCGCACCGGAATTGCCGACCCCACCGTTCCGCCCATGGCGGCACCGGGCGTCAGAAGAAAGCTCATAGCCTTCATCGAAAGTTGGCGTTATGAGCGCCAGTCCGGACGTGCTGCATACAAGCAACTACTGCGCGAAGAGGCAATGCGTCAGGACCTCCCCCACACAGTTGTGCGCTCACTTCATCGGATTTCGCGTTTCCGTCCGCTACAAACGGTGGGACGCGTCCTAGGAGTTCGTTTCGGCATTGCTGGATGCCGAAACGAAAACCGAGCACGACGTCAGGCGCTCAAGATTGCCGAGATGATGGACACATCGGGCTTTCACGTGGAAGCGGTGGTGTTCGGCCACACCCATCGTGCTGAGCAAACCCCCGTCCGTGCTTCGGGTTCGTATCTGAACACCGGAACCTGGACCTCAGATGTACGAGGCGGGGAGTCTGAGCTCATGGACCCTGGACAGTTTCCATACGTCGAGGTCACGGCCTCTGGAGACAGGGTCTCCACAGAGCTAAGGTTCACCAACGTCCTGACGCTGGTAAAGACCCACCAACTTCTACTCGGCACTCAGGCGCCTAGTTGACCTAGTTGCGTGTTCGCGCCCACGAACGCGAGTTCAGGCTCTGACCTCTCCACGTCCCGGACGATTACGCCAGTAGGTCAGGACGCTCATGGCAATGAGAACTCCGCCGAAGAGGAACCAAAGTTGCCCAGGATTCAGAAACGACTGGTTGAGGCTGTCGTTCAGGCATTGCTGGTAGGGGTCTAGCCGTGGATCGATGTTTCCGTTTCCAGCGAATTTGGCGAGGAACGCACACTCCTGCTTCGCGTAGCCGACGACGTCCTCGTTTCGGCTCGACGCCGCCAAAAGTCCCCCGAGTAGCAGCAACAGTCCAGCCGCAACACCACTCCAGGCGATCCATGCACGCCAATTCCGCTCCGCCAGCCAACCGCGCGAGATCCCCATCGAGAAAGCATGCCTCACCGCAATGCGGAGTTCATGGGTTTGCTACTCGTCGGCGAGTACCCACATCTCCTTGAAGGGGAGCTTGAAGGACCACCGAGTTACTGCTCCCTTGGGCAGTGACGCCATGTCCCCCGGCTTCATCTCAAGCGTGGGTCCACCCTCGATCTCAATCTGGACCTCGCCTTCGAGCACCAGCAGAACTTCGGTTTGCGGCAACACCCATTCCAGATTCTCGGGAACGCGTGTCGTGAAGCGGGTCAAGCCAGCTCGAAGGCTGCCCGTGTCGAACAGCACGTGCTCCTCAGCGCCACCGCCGACCTCCGGGTCAGATTGCCAATCGTCAGTCGATGTGCGGGACACGAACACACCGGGGTGGACTTCCATCGGCTCTCCTTGACTTTCGGGGTACCCCGAAAGTCACTCAACTTCAATGCCATGTCAAGGGCGGCGTGCCGATGTCCGATTTGAAGTCAGCATGGTCTGTTTTGGAACCGCAGTCCTTCATCACCGCAAATGACGTGATCGCTAGGATTCTCGGCCGAGCACTTCGTTACCAAGTTAGGTGAGTGGGCATGAGCAGACTGAGGCAGGCGGCCCGCCGCTGGGAGACACGCCGCAGCTTTTGGTTGGGGAGCATCGCATACTTTTGGGCGTTGTGGTTTGTGACCGTCTACGTGACCCCCAGGACTCTCCACGCAGTTGGTTTGGGACCGTGTTGGACGTCGACGAGAGTCGCGCTCGTGGCTGTGGTCTTCACTGGCTGTTTGTCGTTGCTGGCTTCGGTTTTTACTGCATATTTGGCAACGCTAAAGTTGCACGACTATCAGCTGCTTTTCGCCATACTCGGGATTCTGTCGCTCGTCTTTGCCGCACTTACTTTGGGCGGGATCTTCGATGTCCTGACGGGCAAGTGTGCGTGGGAGATTGTGGACCAGCCGGTAAGTCCGGTCAATGCGATTGGTGAGATGGCGCCCCACTTAGGCGTCAGTTCCTGACAGTCCAAGCCTCGTGCCCTGCTGGGTTACGCAATCGAGCGCACGATCCTATCTCCGTCTTGCCGCCCGAGTCCCATCATCTGCACTGTGACCAACCGACCCTCGACGGTGGCCCAGTAGTTAAGGCAGCGAGCCTTTCCGAGAACCTCATTGAAGCAACCGCCTCGTGTATTGACGATCGTCCACTTCCCCATAGCCGTGTAGCCGGTCGGCAGCGAATCACCTTGCGATACAGACACGGAGACTAGGCGACACCGCGCATCCGACCAACCCCCACTAAAACCGTCGGTCGGCGTTTCTCCGACATGAGCGTCGGCCAGACCAAACCCCTTGGGCAGCCAGGTGGGTGCATGTCCGTCAAGCCCGTCCAAGAGTCGTGAGGTAGGGATGGACTTTGTCCGAACGATACCTTGGAAGCAGTACGTGGAAGCAGCGGACAACATTGTCGTCGGCTCGGGCATGCCCCGGTTGTCGACACCTCCGGAACTTGGTGCGGGGCCTGTGCAGCCGGCCAAGGCTAAGGCGTATGCGATGCCGATCGTCAGCCGGAGGGCAACTCTGGACTTCATTTCCTGACCGTACCGGTCTCAATCAGGCCTGCGCCGAGAGGTCACATCCGGAACTTGAGATGAATGCCTCATGACCTGCGATTCGCGCGGGGCTAGCTTTCTCGTATGGACACCAATTGGGAGATTGTCGAGTCTGGTCCAGACGATGCTGAGCGAACCGTGCTACTGCTTCCCGGCGGAATGTGTAGCGCTCGTTCGTACGCGGAAGTCATGGCTGAGCCTGAGTTGGCAGGGGCGCGGTTAGTTGCGGTCACGATGCCTGGGCATGCTGGTGCACCAGCGCCGGATGACTTCAGCATCGAAGAGTACGCGCGGATCACTGCCGAGCTTGCCCAGAGTGTTGGTGCAGATGTTGTGGTCGGTTTCAGCATGGGCGCGACTGTGGCGTACGAGATGGTGATCTCAGGGACATTCAAGGGACCGGTCGTGTTGCTTGGCGTGAGCCTGTCTACGTCGGACGAGCCTGCTTTCTTTCGAGCCATCATTCGCCTCGGTGCGGTTCTGGGGACGCTGCCTGCTGCCGTTCTAAAGAAGGGCGCCACGTCCATGGTCAAGCACTCGGACGTGTCACCTGAGAGTCAGGCACAACTTCGATCGGACTTTGCGCGAAACAACACAAACGACATGCGCCTGGCGTTGCTGGCGTACCTACGTTGGCTACAGCGTGACGACGACCCCGCGCGTCGGCTCTGCGAATCTGGCCCGCCGGCGTGGGTAGTGCACGCAGAGAAGGGTGATGGCGCGTTGACACAACACGAGCGTGCGGTGCTCGAGGCGTGTCCCCGCGTTCAAGTCGTCACGATCCCCGGCAAGGTCTCCTTGCTCCCCAACGAGGTCCCGGCACGCATCGCGGAAGTGATCGTGAAAGCGCTGGTGGAAGTCTGAGCACAATGGTGGGTTTCGTATGCTGCTCCCGTGGCTGACCGCGAGCAGTTTTTCGAGCGCGACCTTCGTGGTGCGCGGTTTGTCGAGTCCGACCTGTCGGACGTGGTGATGCGTGGTGTCGAGATCGCCGGGATGGACATCGATGCGCCTTGGTTGGACGAAGGCCCAGGGTTGCGGGTGAACGGGGTCGACGTGAGGCCGTTCGTGGAGGAGCAGCTGGATCACCGCTTTCCTGGGCGCAGTGAGCGTCGGGCGAAAAGTCCGGCGGGTCTGCGAGTGGCGTGGACCACCGCCGACCGGGCATGGGACGCGGCGATCGAGCGGGTAGCGGCGCTGCCTGCCGGCTCCGTCGACGTCAGGATCGATGATGAGTGGTCGTTCGCGGAGACACTGCGTCACCTCGTGCACGCCACCGACATCTGGCTGGGCAAAGCCGTGCTGGGGTTCGAGGAGACCGACTTCCATCCCCTCGGTCTCGGGTACGGCAGCCGTGTTTCCGAAGCCGCGTCTTATGACGACGTCCTGGCCGCACGGGCGGACCGGGCAGCCATGGTGAGCGACTTCCTGGCCACCGTTACTGACGAGGTGCTCGAAGAGGAGCGCCGCAACCCGCACAACCCCGCAGAGGCCGAGACCGTTCGCAGTTGCCTGCACGTGATCCTCCAAGAGAGTTGGGAACACCTGCGGTTCGCGCTGCGTGATCTCGACGCGATCGAATCGCGCATCGTCTGAGGGACGCCACGGTGCGGCGGACGGTAATGCACACATCGGCCGACAGTGACAATCACGAGAGGTCGGCGCCCAACCTCACTAACGTCTCGAAAGAAGTCAATAACCAGTTGTTGATGTGGGACCCGTGAGACAGACTCCGGCTGCAGGGGTGTCCTTACTATGCGGAGTGGTCTTGAGGCGTGAACGTGGCTGGTTACGAGGCGTTGCCGGATGTGTACGAGTGGTTGATTCCCGATGCCAAGTTGACCCCTGAGGGTTCCATCGCGGCACTCGGTGACCTCGTTCGGTCCCTGCCGTCCAACGCGCGCGTCCTCGACTGCTCATGTGGGACTGGCCAGCTGGCAGTCGGCCTCGCCAAGCTTGGGTTGAATGTTGTCGCCACTGACGCGAGCGCGGGGATGGTCCGCCGGACACAGGAACTCGCTGACGAGCACAACGTTTCGCTGCAGGTAGGCGAAGCCAGTTGGGATGACTTGCCGAACCACCTCGATCCGTCGACATTCGATCTCGTGATCTGCGTGGGAAACTCGCTCTGTCACGCTCAGGGCGCGTCCGGCCGTTTGGCTGC
>DATKIY010000192.1:0-19568 GCA_035543875.1 Actinomycetes bacterium
TGGCAGTCGTTGCTCGACCCGAACGTGACCGCCCGCGTGCTCGAACGCCTGCGCAAGGGTCCGGAGGAGGACGAACGGCTCGCGCGCTTGACGGAGCAGGAGCGCAAGATCCTCGATCTCATCGCCGAGGGCCTGACGAACCGCCAGATCGGCGAGCGGATGTTCCTTGCCGAGAAGACCGTCAAGAACTACGTGTCCAGTCTGCTAGCGAAGTTAGGACTTCAGCGACGGACGCAGGCTGCAGTTTTTGCGGCAAAGCACCTTCCCTCAAGTTCATAGGAGGTAACCATGCGAGTCCTTGTTACCGCGGCCAGTCGGCATGGCTCAACCGCAGAGATCGCCAGCGACATCGCAAACGTCCTGCGAAAGCACGGAATCGAAACGGACGAGACAACGCCGGCTGAAGTTGAAAGCGTCAGCGACTTTGATGGGGTCGTTCTGGGATCAGCCGTTTACGAGGGCCATTGGCTGGAACCGGCGAAAGCACTGGTTACCCGCTGTGCCGATCAGTGGGAAGGCAGCCGGGTATGGCTGTTCTCATCGGGTCCGATCGGTTCACCGCCCAAGCCGGTCGATGCCGATGCACCGAAGAAAGTGATTGAGCAAGTGGGACCAATCGAGCACCGGGTGTTCGCAGGAAAACTCGACCGAGATGAGCTTGGGTTGCTTGAGCGAACCATGGTTCGTGCGGTGCATGCACCGGAGGGTGATTTCCGTGACTGGGATGAGGTCGAAGATTGGGCCACATCGATAGCGGACACTCTGCTCGAGGGAAGCGTAGTGAATTAACCCAAACCCCGAAGCGCGTTAGCCCGCTTTTAGTGGGACTCGCCAAGCTGCGACGGTTCCCGAGTTGTCTGCTGTTCGGGTCAACTCGAATGAACCGCCAAGTGCTCGGGCACGAGCAGCCATGTTGTCGAGACCGTTGCCTCGTGCTCCACCAACTACGCCATCCCCATCGTCGAAGACGGTCAGCGAGATCTCGGCACCGACCTGCAGCGCGAGAACCGCTTGACTGGCGTTGGCATGTCTGGCCACATTGGACAGCGTCTCTCTGACCACTGCCAGGATCTGTAGCCGCAGCTCACCGTCTATTTCGCTGTCAACGGGTCCCTCGATGATGACTTCAGGTGTGAAACCGAGAACGGGAGCCACCATGGCAACCGCCTGCTCGATTTCTGAGGTAACGCTGGCCAACTGGCTTCGTGACGACAGTTCAAAGATGGTGTGTCGAATGTCTTTGATGGTCTCATCGATGTCGTCAACGGCTCTGGCGACACGTTCGGCGGTTGTGGCGTTGTCGGCGGATCGGCCAGTGTTCTCCAACATCAGGCCGACGGCAAAAAGCCGTTGGATGACTAGGTCGTGGAGATCTCGACCAATTCGGTCCCGGTCCTCAAGCACTGCGAGCCGTTGACGATCCTCCTGAGCTGCCGATGCCTGGAGGGCAAGACCTAGTTGTTCGGCGAAGAACGCCGGGTGTACCACCCGCATTCGGGCAAAGGCGCTTGCCTGATCGGTCGACCAGCCGAGCAGCAGGATCCCGTTGGAGGTTTGGCCAGTACGTAGTGGCCACAGTGCGATAGACGCGAGTTCTGGCCAACCATCGAGCGTTGAAAGTCCCAGTAGCTCAAGTCGATCGTCGCGAGTTGTGTCTTCGATGACGATGCACTCGCCGAGCTCTAGAACCGTACCGGCGACGGTGCCTGTCGTTGAGATGCGCGTTCCGTCCACGTCAGCAGAGACGTCGCCGGCTGTGGCTTCGACCAAAAGGCGTTCGGCATCATGCCGGAGAAGCACCGACGCGACTTTTGCATCTGCGATCTCACATGCGCGGGCGGCCGCCTCGGCGAGCGTCTCGTTTAAGTCAGCGTCGGAAAGGATGGCTGTTGTGAACTCTGCGGCGGCCTCCAACCAGCGTTGACGCCGTGCTGACTCTTCGTAGAGCCGCGCGTTTTCGATGACGACCCCTGCCGCCGCGGCCAGCGCGACCACGATCGCCTCATCGTCTTGAGTGAAGCCTTGCCCCGACTGCTTCTCGGTCAGGTAGAGGTTTCCAAAGACCTTTCCCCTGATGCGAATAGGCACACCAAGAAAGGTGTCCATCGGTGGGTGGTTGGCGGGAAACCCGAAGGACTGTGGGTGATCGGATATCGAGGTCAGTCGTAGCGGCTCCGGCGAGTCAATCACCACGCCAAGCAGTCCGTGTCCGTGCGGCAGGAGACCGATGGCTTTCCGCTGGGCATCGGTGAGCCCCTCGGTGACAAACGCACTCAATCCTCGTCTTGCACCAACCTCAAGCACGCCGAGTGCGCCGTACTTCGCGTCGGCTTGTTGACAGGCGGCACGCACAATGCGTTGAAGCACAGAATCGACTTCAAGGTCACTGGCCATCGAGACTACTGCGTCGAGCAAACCTCGAAGGCGCTCAGGACTGAGCTCGGGTGACGGCACGGCGACCCCTTCTGCGCGGCTACTCACCAGCGGAGGGTGAGGGATTTGAACCCCCGGACGCTCTCACGTCTTCCGCTTTCAAGGCGGATGCATTCGGCCGCTCTGCCAACCCTCCATGCCCAAGTCACTATCCCGTAGGCACGGCTCCCAGTCTGTCATCCGGGCCGTCCTCTTCGGAGGGGACCTGCTGCGGCTTGGATATCTGGAGACTTCACTTAATCCGATCCGGCTTCGCGTCGATGGCCCAGACATGTCAACGGGCGCGGGGTCAGCAGGCTGGTATTTGGATCCACATGTCGTCGACCAGCTTCGGTACTTCGACGGCAGCGTCTGGTCGCAACACACCGCCCCGATTGTGAAGTCGCCTGGAACTGCGACAGTGCTACCTGCGAGTAAGGGGGTATCCGCTGGTTTTGGTGACCGCCCAAGCGATCCAGTGCATTGGCTTCTGCCCACCGGTCGTACCTGGCAGTCGATCGTTGCTGGTTACGTCGCCTTGTTTGCCATCTTGATATGGCCGTTAGGTCCGATCGCATTTGGGCTTGGTTTGTGGGCGCTTGTTAGTTCGTCGTCTGGTGGTTCGCATGGGCGAGGCAGAGCCTGGTTCGCCGTGGTCGTAGGCACGCTCGCGACGCTTGCGACGCTGTTTCTGGTCGTTCCAGCCATTTCTTACAGCACGTCGTCGACCTGACGGAGCTGGGCACTGTCGGCTAGCCGGTTGAATCCTTCGGCAAGGCTGATGCGGGGTGCCCACTGCAGGCTCTCTCGGGTTCTTCGCTGATCGAACCAATGGGCCGTGGACAGTTGTTCAGCTAGAAACGACGTCAACGGTGGTTCCTCATCGCGATCGAGTCGCTCCCATGCCTGCTCGACCAGCGTGCCGGCAGCCTTGGCCACCGATGTTGGAACAGAACGCCGCGGCGAGGGAACGCCGCTAGCGGCACAAATTCGTTCGAGGAGCTCGGCCACCGTGCGCGGTTGACCATTAGAGACTACGAACGCCTCCCCGGAAATTTGAGGTGCTCGATCAAGTGCCGCGACGATGGCTGATACCGCGTTGTCGACATACGTCGAGTCAATGAGTGCCGTTCCGCCCCCGATCAGAACGAGGCGACCCTGTCGCGCACGCTCGACGATGCGTCCGACAAGTTGGGTGTCTCCGGGACCCCAGACAAGATGCGGACGAATCGCGACTGTCTTCATCGAGCTGGACGCTGCAGCCAACACGTGCTGTTCGGCCAGTGCCTTGCTGCGCGCGTAGTGGCCGCGGGCATGTTCTGGATCGGCGGGTGTGGCACCCACTCCGATGAGTGGCTGTCCCGTGTGGGCCACCGATGGCGATGAGATCTGCACAAAGCGACTAACGTCATGCGATTTGCAGGACGACAGCAGGTTCTTAGTCCCGACTACGTTGGTACGGTCAAAATCCGCCCACTCTCCGATGACAGACACTTTCGCTGCGACGTTGATAACTGCGTCCTGGCCACGTAGTGCATTTTCAACGGCGCCGCGGTCTGACAGGTCCGCGCGAATCTCGTTGAGCTCCAGCCGGCTTTCGCCCCGCTGCATCACCGTAACGGTGTGTTCGCGCTGCATCAGTGCTCGCGCAACACCGGCGCCGATCAGACTTGTGCCGCCTGTCACTAGGACCCTCATAGCCGAGCCGAACCGTCGCCAGCAAGAACACGACTCGCCCAGTCGGCGACGCGAGCTCGGTCGATCTTTGAGTTGTGTCGAATGTCGACGGGAAGATTTCGAACCACAAGGACAGCTGCCACATCGAGGGTGGCCTGCGCACGCACTGCGTCGATCAACGGCAGTGGCGCAACACCCGGGTGGTGGCGAGGCGCCTCAACCACGACCGCGAGTACTTGGTTACCCGCTGGGCCAACGCCGACGGCGGCGGCCATGGCTACATCTGGGACCTGCTCGACCGCGCGTTCAATGCCTACTGGGGTGACAGCCCCACCGGCGGTCGTGATGACGTGCACGAGTCGACCTTCCACCCAGAGCCGACCGGTGTCGTCGAGGTGGCCTACGTCTCCGGTCCGGTGCCAGCCAACGTCACGCGCGCTGTCCTGCTGAACGGACCAAAGCTGGTCGTAGTGGTCTTTGACATGCGGGGCGCGGACGCAGATTTCTCCAGTAACTTCTACCGCGTCGGTCAGAGGTCCGTCCGCTTCGCCAACTGGAGACAGCCGACTGACAGCGACCTGCACACCGGCAAGGGGGCGTCCAACAAGCACGCCGTTACCCATCCCGGCGTCCTCGATTTCACCCAGGGTGACATCGCACAGTGGCATTGCTTCGGTCATGCCGTACGGCGTGTGTGCCTGGCAGTCACCCATGAGGGAACTGGCGGCGCGAAGTGTCTCGTAGGGTACGGGCGCGCCTGCAGTAAGCAGCAGACGTACCCGGGTCAGTGACTCGCGCTGTTTCTGACGTAACGCCCCCGCCGTCTGCACCACATTTCGCAAAGCTGCTGGCGCCGCGAACACGAGGCTCGCGTCAATGGCTGCCACGGCGTCAGCTAGCGCTCGTGCAGTCAGTGTTCCCGGTTCTGTCACTTCCATTCTCGGAACCGCCGAGCTGATTCCCAACGCAGGACCGAACAGCGCGAACGGAGCAAAAGCAGCCACGAGTCGGTCGGATTCCTGGATGGCGAAAGCGTCGACCACCACGTCGCGCTGTGCCTCTAGCTGGGAGTGCCGATAGACGACTCCTTTGGCTGGTCCGGTCGCGCCGGAGGTAAACAGCACAACAGCTTCGTCGCGCGGGTCTGGATAGGACGCCTCGCGGCGGCGTTTTCCGATGACACCCAGCTCGACCATCGAGTAGTCGATGCCGAGCGCGGCTCGCATTGGTCGCGGGACGGCACCAGCGGAGATAAAGGTTCCGGATAGTCCCATGGTTTTTGCAGCAGTTAGGCCTTTGCCAACCCCGATGATGTGTTTGACGTTGGCGCTACGAAGGGCTCGCCGAAGTCCAGCTAGTCCAAGTCCTGCATCGGCAATGACCGGGACGGCTCCTGCTCGCCAGCAGCTGTACACCGCAGCTGTCAGGTCCGCACCTGGCGGCACGAGCATCGCAACTCGGTCGCCCTTGGCGACTCCCACTGAGCTCAGGCCAGCCGATAGGTCGCGGACCACTGCATGCAGCTGTCGCCAGCTGATCGTGCGGTTTGGACCACGACGTCCCATCTCGACGATGGCAGTTGTTTCGTCGTCCGCGCGCTGATCTAGGCGTGACCAGAGCGGGCGTCGTCCGGTCGCCGTCGGCTGCACTCGTTGTGCATGCTCGGTTGACGAGGTTTGGCCATGCGTGGGGTTGATGATGCCGTCGGCAAAACTCAGCACCGTCTGTGCAACCGGCGCATCCTCAACCACCAGGTGTCCGGCCCTTTCGTACCGCTGGGTTTCCGCGTGTGGGAGCCGATGTTGCAGGTCGCGCAGGTAGCGGTCGGTGAAGACGGGGTCGCGCGTTCCCCAGATGAGCAGTGTCGGGGTTTGCGCCAGCTCAGTCAGCCGATCACCGACCTCGTTCAAGGTTCGGCGGCTCGGGTGGTCAGTCTCAAGCGGGATGTCTGCAACGAAATCTGCAATCGCTTGTCGCCGACCAGAGGTCGCATAGGGAGCGCGATAGGCAGCGGCAACGTCACTCGTTAACGCGGGGTGCGCCAACCTGAGCGTCCCGCGGAGAAACAGTGGACTGGTCTGCGTTGACGATCGAACTAACGATTCGCTTCGTGCCAGCTGAATGAGCCGGGGTACTGGCGCATCTACAGGTTGGCTGACTGCCGTATTGAGTAAAACGACTCCGCGGAGCAACAGTGGGTGACTTTCAGCCCAGCCAAGCGAGATGGCTCCGCCCCAGTCGTGAGCGACGATGATGACGGGACCGCTGACGGCAAGCGCAGCGGTGAGGTTGCCGAGCTCGGCAATGCGGTCCCCAAGTCGGTGTATGTTCCCGGTGCGTTCGGAGTAGCCCATGCCGAGGTGGTCTGGTGCGACGACGCGCCAACGATCCTGTGCAGCGCTAACGATTGAACGAAATGTGTATGACCACGTCGGGTTGCCGTGCACGCACAACAGGGTGCCCACTGGTTCACTCGGTCCGGCGTCAAGAACATGCCAGGTACGTTGGACGCCAGTTGTGTCAGTGGCTTCGACAAGGCGCGACCATGCCGGATCAAGTCCGGGCAGGCCGAGCGGCGGCAGCGCTGCGGGTGCCGCGGTGTTCACCAGACGATTTCGCAGAAGGCGGTGTTCAAGCCCGATCCGATACCCATGCACAAGACGCGGTCGCCAGGTGCGAGTGCGTCAACCTCTAGTGCAAGAGTGAACGGCAAAGAGGCGGGCCCAATGTTCCCGAAAGTAGGGAAGGACAAGGGGACTTTGGCTTGGTCGATCCCGAGTCGTTGGCAGAGTGCACTGGTGTGCACGCTCGAGACCTGATGGACGATGTAGCGATCCATCTCGGTCCAGTCGTAGCTGGACTTGGCATCAATCCACGCGGCTTCAGCGAGGTCGAGACCCGCTTCCATCAGGCCGCGTGTGTCGGTGCGCATCTTCTCGAGGTCGCCGACGCACAAGTCGTGATGCTCGGTCCCGGCTCGGGCGACACCACCGGCGACTTTGTGACCCTCAGGGTGGAGGTCGCTGCGACCTAGCACCATGGCGGCAGCACCCGAGCCAAGCGTGAGCGACGCGAACTCGTTGAAGAACTGCTCGCTCGTCGCTTCTGGGTGGGTCAGACGTTCGATCGTCTTTTCTTGAATGCCGCGTGAGTCTTCGCCGTTGAGGACAAGCGCGTAGTCGAGATGCCCGCCGTCGATCATCGTTGCCGCGAGATGGATTCCGTTGACGAAGCCGAGACACGCGTTGGCGAGGTCGAAGTTGACGCAGGAGGTGGGCAACCCGAGTTTGTGGTGAATCTCGACGGCCGTCGAAGGTTCAAGGAACGCCCGCGAAACCGATGAGTTGATCATCACGCCGATTTTTGCCGAATCGACACCGGCGGCCGCGATCGCTTTCTCACCCGCCATGACCGCCCCGTCAGCAAAAGTCACCCCGTCGGGCCACCAGCGGCGCTCACGGATTCCCGCCAGTCCCTCAAGCAGGCCCGGGCGGAGTCCTAGCCGGGCGTAGGCCTCACCAAGCTGCTCGTCGAACTGTGCTGAAGTCACCACCACCGGTGCTTCGGCGGCGACGATTGATAGCACCGACGTGTTCGTGTGGTGGAAGGAGGAGTTGCCGTCCATCGATTCCTCTCGCAGGTCAACCGCGAAAGTGTCGCACGAGGGGTACCTTCCGGCCCAATGCCGGCCCGCCGGTGGCTAGGAAGCTGTCCTGAGCCGGCCCGCTAGAGGTCGACGACTTGACCCGTTCCGTCCCTGCGATGGTCCCCGACGGCCTCGACGCGCCCGTCCGGATAGCGCATGACCGCGTGGACCCCTCCGAAGTAGAGGTTGGGGCTCGTCCAGCGATTCACCGGAGCTATTTCGCCGAGCGCCGCCGCCACGTTCGCACGAACCCCCGGCTCGAACTGGATGCGTCGACCATCGTGGTGAATGCGTGGTGCCTCTATGGCCTGGGTAAGTGTTGCCCCGTTGACCAGGTGGACGATTGCTTGCAGCAGCGCGCTTCGGATCCGCTCACTTCCGCCGCTACCCATGGCGACCATGCGTCCATCAGCTAGGTCGACAAACGTCGGCGACATCATCGAGCCGACCCGGGTGCCGGCGGGCGACGCGTGAAAGCCATCGGGATGCAGGTCTGATTCACCCATGACGTTGTTCAGCTGAACGCCGCTGTCTCCCGCCATCACGCCTGAACACGATCCGTTCGATGTCGTCATGCTCGCGATGCCACCCGCCCCGTCAGCGACGCTGATGTGCGTTGTTCCTTTGTTTGACTGCGGTCTGCTGTTGGACTTGGCCCGCTCGGTGGCATAAATGAGCGCCTCAACCAGACTCACTGCTTGGATCACGGTGTGGCCGGCGGATGGTTTCTCTAGTCGCGCCAACGCGTCAACGATGATTGACCCACCGAAGGAAGGTCCAGGGTTGGTCGAGATGCGGGCACCGCGGAACGCGGTCACGAGCGGTGTGCGGTCGATAACTTCGTAGGCGTCCAGGTCGGCCAGCGTCACCAGTCCGTCGTGACCGGCCATGTCTGCGGCGATTTGCCGACCGGTCTGAACATCGCGCCATCCGGTCGTCTCCGTTGCATGCAACGTCGAGAGGAAGTCTCCGTATGCACGGTTGCGGAGGAGGTCACCTACTTGTGGTCGCGTTCTGTCTGGCTCAAACACGGCTCGGGCGGGCGGCGTCAGAGTGACGATGTCGTGGATGAGGTCAAGCACCTCGGCCTGCGCGCGGGCCAGCGGCACGCCTTCCTGGGCGGCGTCTCGGGCGGGTGCTGTGACGTCGGCGAGCGGCAGCTCTCCGAACCGACGATGGGCGGCGAGATAGCCATCGAGCACGCCGGGAACGCCTACCGAGCCGTAGCCAACATGGAACACTTGTTCGGCACCGGAGAAGCTCACGGTGATAGGTGTGAAATGTGGAGTCAGGGCCGACGAGGGGAGACCACGACCAGGCGTGTCAACGAAGAAGTCGAGCACCTGGTCGTCTCCGTCGGGCGGGCGGTAAAGGAGAAACCCGCCGCCACCCAGGCTCGTGAGGCCAGGCTCGGCGACGGCTGCCGCGAAACCTGCTGCCACGATCGCGTCGACTGCATTGCCTCCGCGTAGCAAGGTTGATGCCGCTGCACTCGCCGTCGCGGGATTGCCGCACGCGACTGCTGCTTGTCTGGCCACGGCTGCGCAGCGTATCTGGAGACGTTCTCTAGCCGTTCCTTAACTGTTCCGAGACGTTCCAGAGCTCGAGGAGTACGGCGTTACAGGTATTCACCCATTTGGCCGACTGTCTGGGGGCTAGCCCGTTCGGATCAAGTCTCGCGTGCCACCTGCCGAAACTCGACTGGGTACCTCAACTGCAACGCGCCTTCTCCGGCGCCGGAAGGGCGGAATGGACAACCCGCATCAGCTGGCTCGCACGGGGGCGATCGCCGCATGGGTCAACGTCGGGCTAGGACTAGTGCTGACGGTGCTCATCAACGTCGCCGACGCGTCCGTTCCAGTCGCCCTGATACCGGCACTCATTTGGTGCCTTCTAGGTGCGGGCTACGCCTTTTTCTTGTCTCGTCTGGCTGCGCGCACTGCCAAACTTGAGGAACCGGTCGTCAATCGCCGGTTCGCCTTCGTACTCATCACGATGCAAATGGCTTGGGTGGCTGGGCTCGTCGCTCTAACCGGTGGCTTGCGCAGCCCCGTATGGGTTTTGTTCGTCACTGTGGCTGTCTTTGTCGCCGATGTAGTCGAACGCAAAGGCCTTGCCATGTTCGCGGTCCTCGGTCTTGCGATGCTGCTCGCAGCCTCGCTGGCTTCGGGAACTTTCTCAGTAGAGGTGCTTCCCTGGCTTCTCGCGGCGGCGGCGATCATCCCGCTAGCCGTTGGCTTCGACGAAATGCTGAAGTCGGGGATTCACCAAGGTCACCACGATCGGTTGCAACGGCGAGTTGAGGAGCTGTCCATATCGCTGGGACAGGCGGCTGAAGGAGATCTTGCGATTCACATCCCGACTCCGGGCATCGAGGACGCAGCACTACGGTCGCTTTCGATCAACATCGACGAGACGCTGGTTTCACTTCGCATGTTGGTAGACCGAGTCCGTGACGGCGGCGATCGGATCTCCGACAGCGCACAAGAACTGCTCGCCGCGGCCCAGTCGCAGGCGAAGGCGTCGAACTTGCAGTCGGGCGCGGTGACCGAGTCCACGGCGACCCTGCAGCAACTCGCAGGCATGGCCGACACGATCGCTGGCACCAGCGCCGAGGTTGTTGAGCATGCCGCGATGACGTACCGCTACGCCGAGGAAGGTCAGGAGTCTGTGACCAACGCCGTTGCTGCCATCGATGCGATTGCGCACCGGTCACGGTTGGTCGCCGAACGAACGGCAGCTCTTGCAGACAAGTCCGGTGAGATCGGTCGCATTCTTGACGTCATCGATGACCTCGCGAACCAGACCAACCTGCTGGCATTGAACGCGGCGATCGAAGCAGCGCGCGCGGGCGAGCACGGCCGAGGGTTCGCCGTGGTAGCGGCGGAGGTTCGAAAGCTGTCTGAGCGAGCTCAGGCGTCGACCAAGCAAATCCAAGGAATCGTGACAGAGATTCAGGCTGAAATGCGCGCTACTACCGCGGCCACCGCGGAAGGTGCCGAAGAAGTCCTCAATGGGGTTGCGTTGGCACAAGACGTGGTCACAGTGTTGGAACGCATCTCCGACATGGCTGACGAGACCACTACGGCGGCGCGCGAAATCTCGAACGCAAGCCAACAACAGCGAACGGCGTCCGCCGACATGGTTGGCGCGATGAGCGATGTCGCCGGAGTCTCCGAACAGGCAGCCGTTGGTTCCAGGGATGCCGCTCGCGCTGCGGCGTCCCTGACGTCGCTCGCAGATGATCTGAAGGAATCGATCTCCCGCTTCCGCGTCTGACCCGGCATTCGGCCATGATGGCCAGGTGAATGACACCGATCCTGCGTCTGCGCCGGTACCCACGCGAACCGCCGTCATCGGCATCCGCGCTTTCGGCCGCTTCGTGTTGTTCATCTTCTTTTCGCTGTGTTTCCTGGGGCTCGCGGTTGCGACCCGGCTCCTGGACGGTCCATGGACCGTGTCAGTTGCCTATGTCATTTGCTTCATCGTCATGTTGGTGATTGCTCGCAAGGTATTCCCACGTCGCGCGAAAGCCGGCTCGACAACCCGACGCGCAACTCCCGAGACCCGTGCAGCGCGACGATCGGGCAACCCCGCGATTCGGGCCACGCAGCCTCCCGAGCATCGCCCGGGTAACTCGGCCAAGCACTGATCGGCCGATCAATGGTCAGTACGCAGGCGGTGTCCTTGCGCGACGCAACGCGCACCTGGGGGTACGTCGGAGTCAACAGCTTCGGAGGCCCGGCCGGTCAGATTGCTGTCATGCATCGGGTCATCGTCGATGAACGCAAATGGGTCGACGAGAAACGCTTCCTCCACGCGCTGAACTTCTGCATGGTGCTTCCGGGACCGGAGGCAATGCAGCTTGCGGTTTACATCGGCTGGTTGCTCAACGGAGTTATCGGCGGAGTGATCGCCGGCGCGCTGTTTGTGCTTCCCGGTCTTGCAGTAATGCTCGTGTTGGCGGGGATCTACTCGTCGTTCGGTGACGTCAGCTGGATCGCCGCGTTGCTCTTCGGGATCCAAGCTGCAGTGATTGCCATTGTCTTGCAAGCCGTAATTCGGGTTGGACGAAGGTCGCTGCACACTGGTTTCTTGGTCGTCATTTCGGTGCTCGCTTTCCTAGCTGTCTTCCTTTTCGATGTTGCATTTCCCATCGTTGTTGTGGTCGCTCTCACCATCGGATGGGTTGTCGGGCGTTGGACGCCACAGGCACTAGCCCTATCCCCGCTCGCTGACGATGACCAGGACACGATCACCCATTCCCAACGACGAGCGGCGCGACGCGCTGGCGCACTCGCCCTTGCAGTCTGGCTGTTGCCCCTTGCTGTCTTGTTCGTAGTCCTTGGTTCAGGCAGTCTGTTCAGTCAGCAAGCTGTCCTGTTCTCGAAGACGTCGGTGATCTCATTTGGCGGCGCGTATGCGGCGCTGGCATATGTGGCACAACAGGCAGTGCAGCAATACGGCTGGCTGAAGCCCCAAGACATGGTGGCCGGTCTCGGACTTGCTGAGACGACACCGGGGCCCCTGGTACTCGTCATGACCTTCGTTGGATATGTGGCTGCCTATCGCAATGCCGATGAGATTGGTCTACCCGCGGTCGTTGCCGGAGTCATCGGGTTCGCCATCGCGGCTTGGGCAACGTTCCTCCCCTCGTTCGGCTTTGTGTTGTTGGGCGCACCTTCGGTCGAAAAGCTCAGGCACAACCGGCATGTGGCTGGAGCATTTGCGGCCGTGACTGCGTGTGTGGTTGGAGTCATCGCTGATCTTGGACTCTGGTTTGCAACCAACGTTCTATTCGGCAGCGTCGAGGACATCTCGGTTGGCCCGCTCACAGTGCTTCGCCCTGACTGGGCAACTATCGACTGGTGGGCGGTCGTGCTTGCAGTTGCGAGCGGGTTTCTGATCTTTCGCACCAAACTCGGCCTGCTGAAAGTGCTCGGGCTCGCGGCCGGTGCCGGGCTATTACTGGGCCTACTGGGCTTTCACGCGGTGTGAGAAAAGGAACCTGATCGTTTCGCTCGCGTGGCGAGGCTGGGTTTCCTAGGCTGCCATCGTGCCGGTCACGTTGAGCGACTACCAGCAGGCGGTGACCGAACTGGTCGCTGCCTATCGGCGCCTACCGCCTAGTGCACCGGTGCGATTAGCGAAACGCACCTCGAACCTGTTCCGGTCTCGGGAAGTGACGAGCACGCCTGGGCTCGACGTATCTGCTTTCTCCGGAGTTTTGTCGGTCGACCCGCAAGCCCGCACTGCAGACGTTCTTGGAATGACAACGTATGAGCAGTTGGTTGACGCCACGCTGCCCCACGGCTTGATGCCGATGGTCGTGCCGCAGCTCAAGACCATCACCCTCGGTGGTGCAGTCACCGGAATGGGCATTGAGTCAACGTCCTTCCGTAATGGGTGCCCCCATGAAAGCGTGCTCGAGTTTGACCTGCTGACCGGTGACGGGCGCGTGCTCACCGTGACGCCGGACGGCGAGTATGCCGACCTGTACCGCGGATTCCCGAACTCCTACGGAACGCTTGGTTACGCGCTTCGACTTCTCATCGAACTTGAGCCCGTCAAGCCTTTCGTGGAACTTGAACATGTTCGCTTCAGTAACTCTCAGACGTTGTTCGCTGCCGTGGCGCAGATCAGCGAGTCACGAGCCGACCGCGGTAAGCCTGTCGACTTCTTAGATGGCGTTGTGTTCAAGGGCGAGGAAAAGTTTCTTACGCTCGGTCGCTTCGTGGACAAGGCGCCATTTACATCCGACTACACCCGCAGTTCCATCTACTACCGCTCGATCTCACGTCGAACTCGGGACTATTTGTCGATCCGCGACTACCTCTGGCGTTGGGACACCGACTGGTTCTGGTGCTCGTCCGCGCTGGGTGTGCAGAACCCGGTGGTGCGTCCGTTCTTGCCACGCCGACTGCTTCGCAGTGACGTGTACTGGAAAGTGGTCGGATTTGAGCGTCGGCATGGCTGGAAGGCGGCCTGGGACCGCAAACGCGGACGTCCCGAACGTGAACCAGTAGTCCAGGACGTTGAGATTCCAGTCGAGAAGTCGGCAGAGTTTCTCGCCTTCTTTCAAGATGAGATCGGCATCAAACCGATTTGGATCTGTCCGCTCCGCCAACGGAGCGCGAACCTTGAGTGGGATTTGTACGCACTGAAGCCAGACACCACTTATGTCAATTTCGGGTTCTGGTCGTCCGTTGAGCTTGAACCGGGGGAGGACCCCTCGACGCATAACCGGCGGATCGAACAGGTGGTGGGCGAGCTCGGTGGGCGAAAGTCCCTGTACTCCACGTCGCATTACGAGCAGGATGAGTTCTGGCGCACGTACAACGGGGACCGGTATGAAGTGCTAAAGAAGGAATACGACCCGCAGGGGCGGTTGCTAGACCTTTATGCGAAGTGCGTGAAAGGGCGCTAAGGAGAAGCCATGGTGAGCTCTGGTGGTTCCATCGCCGATGTCGTAGGACGTGTCTACGGTGAGCGGGCGAATCTTCGTTTCGTGGCATACGACGGAAGTTCAGTGGGTCCAGTGGATGCGGCCGTCACGCTGGAGGTGGCTTCACCATTGGCGCTCCAGTACGTAGCGACGGCGCCGAGCGACCTCGGATTAGCCCGGGCTTTTGTCAGTGGCGCCCTAAACGTCAAGGGCGACCTCCACGCTGCCTTGCAGTCATTGATTCCGCAGACCGGGCAGGACATTTCGACCCCAGAGAAGTTGTCGCTTCTTCGCACGCTCGGTCCGTGGGTCCTGCGTAGGCCACCCATACCAGCTGAAGAAGCGTCGCCGCCCTGGCGGCGGGGACTGCGTCACTCCAAGCAGCGAGATGCCAAGGCGATCTCGCATCACTACGACGTCTCGAACCGTTTCTACGAGATGGTGCTGGGCGAGTCGATGACCTACACCTGCGCGGTCTACCCGCGCGCTGATGCCACCTTGGAAGAGGCGCAGGCGGAGAAGTACGACCTTGTCGCCCGAAAGTTGGCGTTGGAGCCGGGCACGCGTTTGCTTGACGTCGGTTGTGGTTGGGGCGGCATGGTCATGCACGCTGCTGAGCACTACGGCGTCAGCGCACTCGGTGTGACGTTGTCGCGTCGACAGGCTGAGTGGGCGCAGAAGGCAATCGCTGAACGCGGCCTGGTGGATCGCGCTGAAGTGCGGTTCCTTGACTACCGCGACGTACCTGAGTCTCACTTTGATGCCATCTCATCGATTGGTCTGACCGAGCACATCGGGCGCAAACAGCTGGCGTCGTACTTCACCCGACTTTCGTCCAAGCTTCGTCCAGAAGGGCGACTGCTAAACCACTGCATTACGCGTCCGACGACCCGCGAGCGGGCGCGCAGCGGCGGTTTTATTGACCGATACGTGTTCCCTGACGGTGAGCTGACCGCAGTCGGCACGATCGTGTCTGCCATGCAAGACCATGGATTTGAGCCCCGCCATTCGGAGAACCTCCGCGAGCACTACGCCATGACGCTTCGAGACTGGGGCGACAACCTCGTGGCCAACTGGGATGAGGCAGTAGCCGAGGTCGGAGTTCAGCGCGCCAAGGTGTGGCAGCTGTACATGGCCGCCTCCCGTGTCGGGTTCGACATCGACAGCATCCAGCTGCACCAGGTGTTGGGCGTCAAACTGAACGATCGTGGTCGGGCGGGTATGCCCCTCCGGCCAAAGTTCTAGTGCTGGCTAAAGCCACTTTCGCCGTTTGAACATCACGTAGAGAATGACGGAAACCGAAACCCACGTGATGGTGCTTGCCCAGAAACCGGAGTGGGCGGCAAATCCGGGATACGGGATGTTCTGTCCGTAGAAGCCAGTGACAGCAGTGGGAACGGCGATGATTGCCGCCCATGCAGCTAGCTGCCGCGTCACGGTGTTGAGCGTGTGGTCAAACAACGCGAGTCGCGTCTCATAGATCGTGGTGATGAGGTCACGTAGACCCTCGATGGTGTCGTTGATGCGAAGAGTGTGGTCGTAGAGGTCTTGGTAGTAGGGCAGCAACTGCGGGTCGATATGCGGGCCGTCTTCGTCATCGCGGCGCATGGCTGCGCTGATGAGTTCGCGCATCGGCTGCGTGACCCGACGGAGCCGGACCAGGGACTTACGGGTGGCAAAGCTGCGAAGTTGCACCTCACGCGGGTCGGCGTTCGCGTCGCCGGCGAAGAGGTCGTCCTCCATCGAATCGACGGCATCGGCGAGCCCGTCGACAGTGTCCAAGTGCGAGTCGATGATGAGGTCGAGCGCTCCGTAGAGCAAGGCAGGTACGCCAAACTTCAGGACACCTGGGTTCTCCCGCCAACGACCGACCAGCTCGCTCATGTCGTACGCCTGCGCCCGGTCAACCGACACGATTCCGCGCTTTCCGACGAACAGCGGGACCTCTCGAAGTTCAAGCTGGTTGTTCTCGACGATGCACGAGCGAAACAGGTAGAGGAAAAGGTGGCCGGGGAACCGGTCTAGCTTTGACCGCTGCGCGGCTTCGATCAGACCCCTTGCTGCCTTCAGGGCGTCCTCGACTGCTTGCGGGTGATAGTCGAGCTTCTCTGCCAGCGGTTCAAACTCCTCAGGGGTGACATCCAGCCAGGCCGTGTCGCGGTCATTGGTTAAGACGGCGACGGCTTCGTCCAAAGTTGCCGAGACGATTTCGTCGCTGCCTTCACGCAATATCCACGCCGTTGCCACACCCAGACCGTAGAGCCCAACGACGCCAAAGCGGGGTCTTTGGCGCGCTGTTGGGTGGGCCGGTACCCTTTCGTGGCGGTCGCAGGACCGCATGGAGGCGTCGCCTAGTCCGGTCGATGGCGCCCGCCTGCTAAGCGGGTTGGGGTTTTAAAGCCCCTCGAGGGTTCAAATCCCTCCGCCTCCGCGCATCGACTCCCGCCACTTTTCGGGGGGAACGTCACGTTCACCCCCTTCTATCGGGGTCAACGTGGCACCCATCCAAGCTTTGATCTTTGACGGGCCGCGCGTCTCGACGGTCTGGCAGGCTGGACGAATGAACCAGCCTGACGTTCGCAGCCAGTTACGCAGCGACTCGCTGCCGTTAGCGGAGTGGCGCCCGAAGTCGCAGCTTCGAGTTCGGGCGAGCAAGCTCGACCAACCGCAGTTCCCAGTCGTCGACGCACACAATCACTTGGGCAGGTGGCTTGCCGACGACGACTCGTGGCTAGTCCCCGACGTAACGGCGTTAATCGAACTGATGGATGCGGCCGGGGTGGCAACCATGGTGAATCTGGATGGCCGCTGGGGAGATGCACTCGCCGCGAACTTGGCTCGTTACGACCAGGCGCACGACGGTCGGTTCGCCACCTTCTGCCACGTCGACTGGAGTCACTTAGCCGACGACGACGGGGCCGCCGCAGCAGTTGAACGAATGCAAAAGCAGTTGACGGCGTCCGCCGCTGTTGGAGCCTGCGGTGTCAAGATCTGGAAGGACCTCGGACTTTCGATCCGAGATGCTTCTGGCGCGTTGGTCATGCCCGACGACAAGCGCGTCATCGAAGTGGTTCGCACAGCTGGCGAACTCGGTCTTCCGATCCTTATCCATACGGCCGACCCGGTGGCCTTCTTCGAACCGCTGGACGAAACCAACGAACGTCTGGATGAACTCACCGAGCAGCCGGACTGGTGGTTCGGTGGCCCTGAACATCCAAGCTTCGCTCAGTTGATAGGTGCGCTAGGCAAGCTCGTCGCCTCCTGTCCGCAGACGACGTTCGTTGGTGCGCACGTCGGCTGCTGGTCAGAAGATCTCCACGGTGTGGGCGAGATGCTCTCGAGCCTTCCTAACTGGAACGTCGACTTGGGCGGACGCCTCGCCGAGATAGGGCGGCAACCGCGCGCATTTGCTGAACTAGTTGGGCACTTTCCGGATCGAGTGCTGTTTGGAACCGACGCCTTTCCGCCGTCGGTCGAGGATTACCAGCGCTACTACCGGTTTCTTGAAACGCGCGACGAGAGCTTTCCGTACAGTGACGACGCAATTCCGCCTCAAGGGCGGTGGGAGATCTATGGGTGTGCGCTCGAGCCGCATCTCCTACAGGCGGTGTACGCAGACAATGCCCGACGCGTATTCAAGCTCGGGTAGGCGGCGGAACCGACGGGATCGTCTGGCACGCTGGCCGCATGAGTGAACCTTCGTATGCCGAACGAATCCTGTCGGACGTTCGCGCGGCGGTTGCCGCCTCACCGGACGGTCGCCTGCCTCTACCAGACATGGCGGACTGGGACATCTTTCCGTTCGAGGGCGATCTCCAGATCAAGGCTCTTGATGAGGTGGTTCTGCCTGAACCACCTCGCGAAGGTGAAGCTGGCGAAGTCTGCAACTCGTGCCAGCGAACAGACGATGAGTTCATTTGGACGTCCGCGAACTGGCGGTTGACGGCGATCTCGCCAGCTGGCCTTCCGGCTGCTGTCCTACTGGAACCTCGTGCGCACCACGACCTGGCAGACCTACCTCCAGAACTTGCTGAGGAAATGGGTCCGATACTCCTGCGAGTTGAGCAGGCGATCCTTTCGTTAGGTGGCATCGGCCGAGTCCACATCGACCGTTGGGGCGACGGTGGAGCGCACCTGCACTGGTGGTTCCTCGCTCGCCCGGAGGGATTGCTCCAACTGATGGGATCGTTCTCGTCCGCCTGGCTCGACGTCCTGCCCCCCCGACCGCAAGACGAGTGGGATGCGACGATGTCTCGTGTGGCAGCAGCCATGAAAGCGAGCGATTGACCGCTCACCTCGTGCTCGCGGGTAACGTTGAGTGCACTCGGGGCGAAGTACCTGTGACGCTCAGGCGTCGTTTGCCCGCCCCGGAGGTCCAAATGATCGGATCGTTAGTTACAAGCAAGGCCGTAGCTGTTGCCTTTGCGTTGACGGCGGTCACCGGGTCCGCCGCTGCCGCGACAGGGGTCCTGCCCGGCACCGGACGTCCTGACGCCCCAGCGGTCAGCACCGACGGTCACGGGGATGACTTCGGGGCGAATACCTCCGAGGGCGCAGGCGACGCCGCCTCCGAACATGGGCGGGCTGTATCGCACTTGGCGACCACGACCAATCTGACGGGTCGGGAGAAAGGCGCTGCCATCTCGGCGCTGGCAAGCGGTGGAAAGAGCCAGGCTGGCGACGAGCGCGGTCAAGAACCTGGCAACGGAGGACCGCCAGATTGGGCAGGCCAGCCCGATCATCCGAGTGGGGCATCAGACGAGCAAGCCGACGATCCTCAGGGTGATGTAGAACACGAGCACGAAGGATCGGGTGTATCAGCGGCCGATTCAGCGAATCCCAACGACTGAGCACAGCGCCTAAGCGCGACGATTTCGGATGCCCGACTGGCTTGGCTACACTTTCGGCTCGGCCGTATGGCCAAGCGCCCGTAGCTCAACGGATAGAGCATCTGACTACGGATCAGAAGGTTGGGAGTTCGAATCTCTCCGGGCGCGCACTGTGATTCTGAGGCTGACCCCACGTCCGCCATCACCCGCCCATCTCCCGCCTCTGCGGTTCCAGCTGCAGGAGCCGCGACTGCTCACACCGGGACACTCACACCGGGTCTCGGCGCATGAACCACATGGTGGGACCCCCGTCGGGCGCTTCCAACGCCTCAACAACTCGGAAGCCACGCGACTCGTAGAAGGGCACGTTGCGTGGGTTACCGGTGTCGAGGACGGCTGGAAGGCCGTCCCGTTGCGCGAACGCGAGACCGTGATCGATGAGCGCGGCACCCACGCCTTGACCGCGCAGCGACGGCGCAACGGCTACCGTGTCCAGATGCCATGCCGGTTCCGTGGGTTCGTGGGCTGAAACCCACTCCCAGAACCTCGTGTAGCGCTC
>DATKIY010000193.1:0-2262 GCA_035543875.1 Actinomycetes bacterium
AAATGTCCGCGCCAAAAAGTGCTTCGCTGACCAAAGTGGAGGTGATCGATCGCCGCTTGGTTGTGCGCTGGGAACTGGAGTACGGCCCTCCTGAGGACCCATAGGGATGGTTGTAGGAAGCGACCCCGCCGCCTTCATGTATTCGCTGCACCGCCAGCGCAACGTCTTGATTTGCCGGGTTCCCCACTAGCCAAATCTGTGGGTTACCCAACCAACCCAAATGCGGTGTCGACTCCGACATCTCCATGCCGCGATATTGGGTGACCGTGGGGAACTGCGACGCATACGCGTCGACGAACTCCTGCTGAGTGGCCATGACCACATCGCGTTCACGTCCCGCGCGTGCGACGGTCAGCTCGTCGAACACGACCTGCGAGGTGGTGCCAGAACGCGAGGTCGCCGCGAGAGAAAACTCAAGGAGCGCGCTGTCACGAAAGTCCACTCCTGGCCAAAAGGTGTTGAGATCCGTCACTGGATCGAGCAGCAGCGTTGTCCATACATCGACTGGTGCATCGACGACCACGAGCGACGTCAGCGGGTCGAGAAGCTTCCGACTGCCTACCGGACGAGAGCCACCGACCCGATAAATGATGGTGTACTCACCCGCAGTTCGCCCGCCTCGGGCAGGGCGATACGAAGTCCGCAGCCGGATGTCGGACCAAGCATCGAGACCGACGGTTCGAGGGAGAACGTCAATCGAAAGAGTCGTCCCAACGATGGACGTGTTGAGTCCATAGCTCTTGACGTCGGCTACCAGACGACGTGTCCCCGACGAGCTACCGCTGGTTTTGGCCGTCAACTCCAGCGAGCGACCACCTAAGTCATTAGGAGAAACCGGCGAGGTGATAAATGAAGCCGAGGATGACGCAAGTGCACCTTCAAAACGAGAACGCCAGGTTAACGAGGTTCCGTTGGTGTACTCGCTAACGCCGTTGAAATGAACCTGGGTGAGGTAGCTTCGCGCAACCATGCGGTGGTCGTGTTCGGTCCACCAAATGACGTCGATCCCGTTCAGCTCTGCCTGCTGTAGGTGCGCCTCCATTGACGCGTCACCTTCACTGAAACAGGCGTGAACATGCATGGCCATGCGAAACGGGAAGAGCTCGACGGGAACCGGGTCGTCCATGACACCGGCTCTCGCACTGATTGCCGGACCGAGAACACCCAGCCCGGAGACCGCCGCCAAGGTCGCGGAACCGTGCAGAAACGTCCGACGATCGACGAGTCGATCCCCCGCCATGAACACCCCTCCCCGTTGTGGCCCGATAGTGGCGTGCAAAGACGCCCGCACGCCACGTCCCGTCGGGCTAGGCCCATCCTCACCTATTGCTGGCGCCCGGGTGGGCATTGTTGCCCCATTCACCCACGCGGTGGATTCACCATCGACGCTGCGGAATTGCTAGGCAGGAACTACCACGTGGTCGACATTCAGGTCGGAAATGGCCGGAAAGGACAAACTGGACGGGGCTGCTCCACCTTCGACGAGCACCGCGCCGAGGGCAGCCACCATAGCGCCATTGTCGGTGCACAAGTCTGGTCTTGGTACGCGCAACTCGATTCCGCCGTCGTCGCAGCGCTGCTGAAGTTCGAGGCGGAGCCGTGAGTTTGCGGCGACCCCACCGCCCAACACCAGATGTTCGATTCCCCGTTCTCGACACGCCGCTAACGCCTTGGCCGCCAAGACATCGACCACGGCCTCCTGGAACGAAGCTGCAACATCTGAGACTGGGACCGACTGCCCCGCACGCTGCTTGGTCTCGACCCAACGGGCAACCGACGTCTTCAAACCTGAGAAGGAAAAGTCGTAGCGATGACGCTGCAGATCGTGAGCGGCCGACAGCCCCCGCGGGAAGGCGATCGCGCTCGGATTCCCCTCGGACGCCAAACGATCGATGTGCGGGCCTCCTGGGAACGGAAGTCCAAGAAGACGCGCGACCTTGTCGAATGCTTCGCCGGCCGCGTCGTCAATCGTTGCGCCAAGTGGCTCAACGTCGTAGCTGAGGTCATTGACTTGCAGGAGGGATGAATGGCCGCCACTGACCAGCAGCGCGATCGCTGGTTGCGGCAGCGGGCCATGCTCGAGCCGATCAACTGCCACGTGCGCGGCGAGATGGTTAACGGCAAACAGTGGTTTGTCGCAAGCGGCCGAATAGGCCTTGGCCGCCGCGACCCCCACGAGCAGTGCCCCCATGAGACCGGGACCAGCAGTAACAGCGAAGGCATCGACATCCGACAGCGTGACTCCCGCTTGTTCGAGAGCCC
>DATKIY010000194.1:0-6889 GCA_035543875.1 Actinomycetes bacterium
AACGATCGCCACCGGCGTGGGTCTGCGGCATGATCGACGCATGCGACTGACTCCCACCGAACGCGACCGGCTTCTGCTCTTCAGTGCCGCCGAACTTGCCCGTGCTCGTCGTGCCAGAGGGTTGGTCCTGAATGTGCCTGAAGCCACCGCGATTGTGGCCGATGCCGTCTGCGAAGCCGCTCGAGACGGCGCACGACTGGCCGAAGCCCTGACCGCGGGCCAAACGGTTCTCGGGCCAGACGACGTCATGCCTGGTGTTGCAGACCTCGTTCCAGAGGTCTGGGTCGAAGCTGTTTTCGATGACGGCACGCGTCTTGTCGTTGTGCCAGACCCAATCGGTGGTCAGTCACTCGGGACAAAAGCTCCCGGTGCCATCCTGACCGCGACCGAAGAGGTCGCAGCGACGACACCGGGGTCGGTCCAACTCGGCGTCGAGAACACCTCGACGGTCCCTATCAGTGTCACGTCACATTTTCATTTCTTTGAGGTCAACCCACGACTGCGCTTCGACCGCGCAGCCGCATACGGTCAGCGCCTCGCCATCGACGCAGGTACGGCCACGCGATTCGCGCCCGGTTCCGCCACGACCGTGACGCTCACTCCTATCGGCGGCGACCGGATTGTTGTCGGCTTCTCGGGATTAGTCGACGGTCCGCTGGACGCAGCTGGAGCGAAGGAACGAGCGCTTGAGAAAGCTAGAGCGACCGGTTTTCTCGGTGCAGGGCAGCGGACTGAAGGACAAGCATGAGATCGGAGGACTACGCCGCGGTTCACGGCCCCACTGTCGGGGACAGGATTCGGTTGGGAGACAGCGGACTAGTCGTCGAGGTCGAAAGCGACTCCCAGCTTCTGGGCGATGAATTCTTGATGGGCTTCGGAAAGACCGCTCGTGATGGCATCCACCTACAGGCGCGGACCGTGCGCGAGACGTGCGATCTCGTGATCACAAACGTGGTGCTGCTCGACGCGGTGTCGGGCGTGCGAAAGGTCTCTATTGGAATCCGCGAGGGACGGATCAGCAGTATTGGTCGCGCGGGAAACCCAGACACTTTGGACCGAGTCGAGGTCGTCGTCGGCACCGGCTCGTTGGTCCTCAACGGCGAGGGGCTCATCGCCACCGCTGGTGTGATTGATACCCACGTGCACGGCATGTCCCCGCGCATCATGGAGGCAGCGCTCGCCTCGGGGGTGACAACGATCCTGTCTCAAGAGATTGGACCGGCGTGGGGCGTCGGAGTTAACTCACCCTGGGGGCTGCGTACTGCCTTCGACGCATTCGACGCCTGGCCAGTGAACATCGGCTTTCTTGGGCGCGGCTCAGCCTCGGTGAGCGATCCGCTCGTCGAGGCGCTCGTTGATGGCGGAGTCTGCGGATTCAAAGTCCACGAAGACACCGGCGCTCACGGGCGCGCGCTGGATACTGCGCTCCGCGTTGCAGAAGAACACGATGTGCAGGTCGCCCTACACACCGACGGCCTCAACGAAAGTCTTTCTGTCGCCGATACCCTTGCGGTCATCGATGGTCGAACCATCCATGCCTTCCACGTGGAAGGCTGCGGTGGCGGCCACGTCCCCGACGTGCTGAGTCTTGCTGGTGTGCCGAACGTCATTGGGTCCTCTACGAACCCGACCCTCCCCTACGGGCGTGACGCGGTAGCCGAACACCTGGACATGATCGTCGCCAGTCACGCGCTCAAACGCGACCTACCCAGCGACCTGGCGATGGCCCACGACCGCATCCGTGGTGCGACCATGGCCGCCGAAGACGTGTTGCACGATTTGGGCGCGATCCCCATCACCTCGTCCGACGCACAGGGCATGGGCCGGGTCGGCGAAACGGTCAAGCGCACGTTCGCAATGGCGGGCAAGAACAAGCTCGACCGCGGACCCATGAGCGGTGACGACGAGCGCAATGACAACCACCGCGTTCTGCGCTATCTCGCCAAACTGACTATCAATCCGGCGATCGCTCATGGTCTATCGCACGAGGTCGGCTCAGTGGAAGTCGGCAAGTTGGCCGACATCGTGTTGTGGGAACCAGCCTTCTTCGGTGCCAAGCCGTCCCTGGTGCTCAAAGCTGGATTCCCAGCATGGGGAGTTGTCGGCGATCCGAATGCCAGCGTGGACCGGTCCGAACCACTCGTACTCGGGCCACAGTTTGGCGCGCACGGCGCTGCCGCATCAGACCTTTCCGTCGCGTTCGTCAATGGATCCTTCGATGGTGGTCAACTGACGACGAGACGGCGTCAGGTCGCGGTGAGGAACTGTCGTGGAATCGGACTTGGTGACATGGTTCGCAATACCACCGTGGGCGAGACGAGAGTCGATGCGGCGGGCGCCCAGGTCACATTCAACGGCGAACGTTTGAAGTCGCTACCCGCGGATTCAGTAAGTCTGAACCGGCTCTACTTCCTGTAGCGCGCGCGAACGCGACGAAGACGTAGTACTAGCCGCCACCACCGGTCATCGTTCTGGCGATATCGGACGATGAGTCACCGCCTCGACGCAACACAAGAGCCACCAGACCGATAGCAACCAGTGTCAGCATGAACATCAGGGTCGACACAGCAGCGATCTCAGGGCGTAACGAGGCCTTGACCGACGAGAAGACGTAGACCGGCCATGGCGTCACACCTTGTACCTGGACGAACGACGAGATGATCGTGTTGTCCAAGCTCAGCGTGAAGGACAACAACGCACCAGCGAGTACGGCAGGCATCATCAGCGGCAGGGTGATTTGGGTGAACCGCCGAACTGGCGGTGCGTAGAGATCCCCCGCTGCCTCTTCCAAAGTTTCGTCGATACCTGACATGCGTGCTCGAACAATCAGTGCGACCACCGCTGTCGAGAACAGCGAGTGGCTCACGATGAGTCGAACCCATCCGTTATCGAACGCAGACAGTCCCCAATTGCCAAGCGTGACGTACCAAGGAAGCAACGCGACAGCATCGACAATTTCTGGCGTTACCAGCACCAACGCGACGAAGAACAAGAAGCCTGCTGACCATTTGCCCGGTCGCCGGGCAAGCGCTACACCAGCAAGTGAGCCAAGCACTGTCGCGACAATCGCGGAAAAGACGCCGACGATGACAGAAACCTTGACCGCCTCGCGCGGCGCAGGATTGTCTAAGAACGATTGATATCCGTCGAATCCGAACCCGTTCCAGTCGACAAGCAGTCGACCGGTGTTGAACGAGAAGACAACGATGACGACGATCGGTGCGAACAGAAAAATGAAGACCAGGATGCCCCAAAGCACTAAAGCCCGATTCGCCCAGTCGGCTTTAGGCTTGTATAGCTTTGCGGGCGGTCGGGCGGCCGCGGTAGGTACTTGCTCTGTCGTTTGGGTCGCCATCACTTCCCTCCATCCGACGTGACGTCGACCAGAGTGACCTTGCGGTGGGACCGCACGGCTGCACGTAGCGCCAACCCAATGAGGGCGAAAACGAACACAGTGACCAAGATGAAGAGGATGAGCATGACCGCCATCGCCGACCCCAGCGACCAGTCAAGGGTCGAGTCGAACTGGCTGGCGACGAGCTGGCCAGCCATGCTTCCCTTCGCACATCCCAAGAGGATCGCCGTGATGTAGTCCCCCATGAGCGGAATGAAGACGAGCAGCATTCCAGCGATCACACCCGGCATCGCGATCGGCAAAGTCACCTGGGTGAAGGTGCGCCAACGACTGGCACCGAGGTCCTTGCTCGACTCGCGCAGCGCTGGGTCCATTCGGTCGAACGCAACGAACAGCGGAAGAATCATGAGGGGCAAGTAGTTGTACACCACCCCGATCTGCACGCCGCGCTGCGTGCAGAGCAACCCCAGTGGTTCGTGGATCACGCCGAGGTGCTGCAGGGTTGAGGACATGAATCCATCGGGGCTGAGAATCAGCTGCCACCCAATGGTTCGAACTAAAAAGTTGGTCCAGAACGGAACCAGGACGATCCCAAGCATCAGCCCACGCCATCGCTGCGGAACCTTTACTGCCAACCAGTACGAAAACGGCAGAGCGATGATCAGACACAGCGCGGTCCCGATGAGGGAGATCTTCAGGGTGCGTTTGAAAGTTGGAAAGTACGAAGGGTTGAACGCCTCGGTATACCGGTGGAAGTTCGGGTGAGAGACGTCGGGGATCTGAGTGAAGAAGTCGACCTGCTGGCCAAAGCTGTAGTAGAGAATCCAGGCGACCGGCGCCGCAAAGAAGATGACGAACCAAACCCACGCGGGAATCGCCAGCAGAGAGCGAGGGACCCAAGAACGCTTGGGTCCCCGCTCCGCTGCAGGTGCCGGAGTCTCCTCCGGCGCTTCGGTCATGGTCATCCGGTTAGCCGCCGGCTGCTGCCTTCATCTCGTTGGAGATTTGCACGCGAGTGGTTTGTGCGGAGTTCAGCTCGCCAGCCTCCATCGTCGATACTTGAGCCTCGTCGAAGAAGATGAGATCAAGCATTTCCACTCCGGCAGCCCTCGCTGCGGGTTCAATACCCTTAACGCCGGTGTTGTAGCCGATGAACTCCAACTCCTGTAGCGAGACCTCAGGATCGAGCAGGTAGTTGATCCAGGCGTAGGCGGCGTTGATGTTCTTTGCGCCGGTCGGAATGGCGTAGTTGTCCATCCAGATCTCGCTTCGAGGACCAGGGAAGACCCATTTCCACTGTCCGGGGTCGGCGCTCATGATGCCAAGCCGTGCGTCGCCGTTCCAGGCGTGAGCCAACCAGAACGTACCTTGCGGGATTCCGTTGCTACCCGGGTATGACTCGAACGACTTCACATGCGGGGCTAGCTGGTTCACCGAGAATTCCCGACATGCATCCAACTGTGCCTGGTCTTCAGTCATCCAGTTGATGTCGTTGGCCCACAGATAGAGGCCGCAGATGTTGTCTGGACTATCTAAAATAGACACCTGACCACTTGCTTCGCCCATTGCCACATCGAGGAAGTCCTGCCAGGTCGACATCTCGGTTGAAATTTGCGTTGTGTCGTAGCAGTAGCCCGTGGTGCCCCAGTCCTTGCATACCGAGTGCTCGTTATTGGGATCCCACGGCTGATTGGTGTACTGAGGGTCGAGGTTCTTGAAGTTTGGAATGCGCGCCAAGTCGAGCGTTTGCACCAGGTCGTGCTGCACCAACGCGGGAATGAACGGCCCCGTAGGCACGATGATGTCGTAGCCGGACGTGCCCTGCGCGGCTGTGAGCTTGGCGATGAGCTGCTCATTGGAGTTGTACGAGCTCAGGTTGAACTTCAGATCGTTCTCGGTCTCAAACTGCTTGATGACCTTGGGACTGTTGTACTCACCCCAGGTGAACATCTCCAGGTTGTCTTCGATCGGTCCAGAAGACGACGACGCACCAGCAGCCGGCGTCTGCGGCTCGTCGTTTCCGCAACCAGCAAGCAGCGCGGCTCCGCCGACGCCAGCAGCTAGTCCGCCGGCCATAAACAAGCGACGCGAAATTCGGTCGATGGCCGCCGGGGGCGCCAAAATGTTGATCGGTTCCTTGCTGTCCGTCATTTGAGCCCTTTCGTTGCGACTGTCCGGCTCAACCGCCGGCCAGAACCTCTGCTTTCTCGTCAGCTGGACTGGCGAGAACTAGATCTGCTTGATCAGCGTCGAATACATAGGTGTGGTCGTCGTCCCACGAGCACCAGACCGATGCACCAGGCAGAAGGCGTGGAGCCTTCGTGCGCGGTAGCCGGGCGAGAAGCTCGCGCTGCCCAGCCGTTGAGACAACGAATTGGATGACGTCACCTAAGTGCGAAACGCCAACGAGTGTCCCTTTCAACTCGTTGGATGCACCCGACGGCTGAGTTTCGGTCACCGACACCGCTTCCGGCCGCACAGCAGCAAGGGCTGGTGCGCCAGACGAGATGTTCGCCGCTGCCCTCGAACTGCGGAAGGCCCAACCATCGCCAACGACCGTGCGTCCGTCGTCGCCTGCCGTGCCGTGGAAGAAGTTCTGTTGTCCGATGAAGCCGGCGACGAACGCGGACGCAGGGTGCTCATAGATCGTGTATGGATCGCCGAGTTGCTCAATCCGGCCGTCGAGCATGACCGCGATCCGGTCGCTCATCGAAAGCGCTTCTTCTTGGTCGTGTGTGACGAAGATGAACGTGATGCCCAACTGAGACTGAAGCAACTTCAGCTCGATCTGCATCTCCTCTCGGAGTTTACGGTCGAGTGCGCCGAGTGGTTCGTCGAGTAGCAGAACGCTCGGCCGGTTGACCAGCGCGCGGGCGAGAGCGACTCGCTGTTGCTGGCCACCCGAAAGCTGTTTCGGTTTGCGAGCGGCTAGTGGCGTCATCTTCACCATGTCCAGCGCTTCGCTAACGCGGCGACTCACGTCGGACTTGCCCACTCGCTTTTGTCGAAGCCCGTAGGCGACGTTCTCTGCGACGGTCATATGAGGGAAGAGTGCGTAGGCCTGGAAGACCGTGTTCACATCGCGCTTGTGCGGCGGCGTTCCCCGGATCGACTCCCCTGAGATGCGCAACTCACCCGAGGTTGGCTCTTCGAACCCAGCGAGCATGCGCAGCGTGGTGGTCTTACCGCAACCACTCGGGCCAAGCAATGAAAGGAATTCGCCATCATGGACATCGAGGTTGATCTGATCAACGGCCGTGAAATCCCCGAACATCTTGACTACGTCGATCAACTGGACCGCGCCCGCCGCGGACCCCATTTCGTCGTCGCTCACTCCCGCTGACTCCTCATCGTCGGCTGGTGACGCATCGAACTCGTTGGATCACACTCCGCAGTGATGGCCAACTGGGGTGAGTGAACCAGACTTACAGGGTCCAGCCACAGTATTGAGCCCAAGTCGTGACCTGCGGGTTTCTGCGCAAAACAGCATTGATCGGCCGATCAAGATCAAATACTTACTGCTTCGAGTACACC
>DATKIY010000195.1:0-3794 GCA_035543875.1 Actinomycetes bacterium
GTCGAGCGCTCGTCTAAGTAGCGACGGAAGCGTCGAGACACAACCTCGTGCATTGCAGCGAGGTCGTCGTTACCTTCACCACGCAAGGAGAATCGACGGTACTCCGACTTGCGGGGCAGCCCGTCCTCGAACACCACCATGGACGCAACTCGATCAGTGCCCGAAAGGTGTGACACATCGAAGCACTCGATCCGTAGGGGCGCGTCGGCCATACCGAGGCCCTCACGCAGCTCCTCCAGTGCCAGTGCTCGAGTGGTGAGGTCACCCGAACGCTTGACCTTGTGGAGCGACAAGCTGTGCGCTGCGTTGCGTTCGACAGTCTCCATCAAGCTGCGCTTGTCACCACGCTGCGGTACCCGCACCTGAACTTGACTCGACCGACGGTCGGTCAACCACGACTGGAGTGCTGCTTGGTCGTCGAGCTGAATCGGCACCAACACTTCCTTGGGCACGTCATCGGGAACTACCTCGGCGTACAAGTAGGTCAGGAACTGACTGAGCAGTTCGCCGCCCTGGACGTCGGACACCTTCTCGGTAACCATCCCTCGTTGACCTCGAATGCGGCCACCTCGCACGTGAAACACCTGAAATGCGGCTTCGAGGTCGTCCTCGGTGAACGCCACAACGTCAGCATCTGTTTGGTCAGGCAGCACGATCGCATTGCGTTCAAGGGCGCGCTCAAGCGCTTTCAGATCATCGCGAAGGCGAGCAGCACGCTCGTAGTCCTGCTCAGCAGACGCCGCCTTCATCTCGCGTTCGATTCGCTTGATGTAGCGCTGGGTGTCGCCTGCCAAGAAACTGCATAAGTCGTCAACGAGGGCTCGATGCTCCTCCGGAGTGACCCGTCCAACGCAAGGCGCGGAACACTTCCCGATGTAACCCAACAGGCACGGTCGGTCGCTTTGCTTCGCGCGTCGAAAGACACCGGGTTTACATGAGCGGATGGGGAAGACCCGCAACAGCTGGTCCAGCGTTTCTCGGATCGCCCACGCATGTGAGTACGGCCCGAAGTACCGCACCCCTTTGCGCTTAGTTCCGCGTAAGACTTGAGCCCGCGGGAACTCCTCACCCACGGTCACCGCCAGGAACGGATAGGACTTGTCGTCGCGGTACTTCACATTGAATCGAGGGTCGAACTCTTTGATCCACGCGTACTCCAACTGCAGCGCTTCGACCTCGTTAGAGACGACGGTCCAGTCGACGCTCGCCGCGGCGGTGACCATCCCAAGTGTGCGCGAATGCAGTGCAGCGGGATCTTGAAAGTACTGACCCAGCCGACTTCTCAGACTGTTGGCTTTACCCACATAAATGACGCGGTGTTCTGGGTCTCGAAATCGATAGACACCGGGACTGTCAGGAATCGTGCGCGGCTCCGGCCGCCAGCCAGGTGTCAAGCGCGAACGACCTGACCATCCTGAACCTCAACCGGGACCTCGGCCAGCGGCGACGGGGCCGGTCCACCGAGGACACTGCCGTCGGCGGCCGAATATGTTGACCCGTGACAGGGGCAGGTGATCACGTTGTCGGCCACCTCATCGACGATGCAGCCTAGATGCGTGCAGACCGCCGTGAACGCCTTGAAGGTGCCCTTCTCCGGCTGCGTGATCACAACCTTCTCGACGATCACGCCACCATCGACCGGGATGTCGGCCGTGGCTGCCAGACCGTCGATGCTTCCGCTTCCGCTGCCACCAGCTGGGTCCGATGATGGCGCATCAGTCGGCGAACTTTGCGCATTTGGCGTGGTGGTCTCCGTGGCGGCCTTGCCGCAAGCAGCCAGGGCTAGTCCGACGCCAGCCAGCGCGGCACCCTGCACGACGGTACGGCGGGCGACTCCGGGTTCGGCTAGCTCCGGGTTCGCCTCGTCACGGATTTCGGTTGGCTCGCGGCTTTCGATCACGGGCGTTGCCTTTCGTCACTGGTGTTGCGCGATCACTGAGTTTGAATGAACCCTGAGTTTGAATGAACCTGAGTTGAACGGGCCTTGCGTCGGACCGAATCCTGAGTTTGCTCGAACCCAGGTTTTGAACGAACACTGCCCTAAACCACCTTACGGAGTTGATCATGTGATCGTTCAGCTCCGCTGACCGCTGCCCCGCCCGGTTGAACGCCGCGGCGCGACGCAACGCCGGTCACGACTTCGCTGCGACGGCCGCTCGCCGTCGCCCCGGACTCTTGGGCGCCTTCCTGCCGCTGGCCTGCGGTTTCACCAGCGGGGCCAGGAAGCTCCCCGTGTGACTCCCCCGGGCTGCCGCTATCTGCTCCGGAGTGCCCTCAGCGACCACGAGCCCGCCGCCGGACCCACCTTCAGGTCCGAGGTCGATGATCCAGTCGGCAGTCTTGATCACATCAAGGTTGTGCTCGATCACAATGACCGTGTTGCCAGCGTCGACGAGCCGGCCGAGGACCCCGAGCAGCTTGCGGATGTCCTCAAAGTGCAACCCAGTTGTTGGCTCGTCGAGCACGTACACCGTACGTCCGGTGGAGCGCTTCTGAAGCTCTGCCGCCAGCTTCACTCGCTGCGCCTCACCGCCGGACAGTGTGGGGGCTGGCTGGCCAAGCCTGACGTAGCCAAGCCCAACGTCGGTGAGCGTTTGCAGGTGACGCGCGATCGCAGGGACTGCCGAGAAGAACTCCAAGCCTTCTTCTATCGAAAGGTCGAGGACTTCCGCAATGGACTTGCCTTTGAAGTGCACTTCCAACGTCTCGCGGTTGTACCGCGCGCCATGGCAGACCTCGCACGGGACATAGACATCGGGCAGGAAGTTCATCTCAATTTTCAGAGTGCCATCGCCGGAACATGCCTCGCAGCGGCCACCCTTCACATTGAACGAGAACCGCCCAGGAAGGTACCCACGGACCTTCGCTTCGGGACTTGATGCAAACAGCTTGCGCACGTGGTCGAAGACGCCGGTGTAGGTGGCCGGGTTCGACCTCGGCGTTCGACCGATAGGGCTTTGGTCGACGTGAACCACCTTGTCCACATGAGACAGACCAGCAACCTTGGTGTGACGCCCAGGAACGGTGCGCGCGCCGTAGATCGTGCGCGCCAACGACGCGTACAAGATGTCGTTCACCAGGGTTGACTTCCCCGAGCCGCTCACGCCGGTGACCGCAGTGAACACTCCCAGGGGGAAGGAGACCGAGACATCCTGCAGGTTGTTCTCTCGAGCCCCGTGAATGGTCAGCTGACGTTTCGGGTCGAGCGGACGTCGGATGGCCGGGGTCTCGATCTCGCGCCGACCCGACAGGTAGGCGCCGGTCAACGAGTCGGGGCTCTTGAGCAGGTCTTTGACTGTGCCTGACACGACGACCTGACCGCCGTGTTCGCCAGCACCCGGACCGATGTCGACCACCCAGTCGGCTGTGCGAATGGTGTCTTCGTCGTGTTCGACAACAATCAACGTATTACCTAGGTCGCGCAAGCGAACCAGCGTCTCGATGAGTCGGTGGTTGTCTCGTTGGTGCAGGCCGATGCTCGGCTCGTCTAAGACATACAGCACTCCAACAAGCCCAGAGCCAATCTGCGTGGCAAGTCGAATGCGTTGTGCCTCTCCGCCGGCGAGTGTGCCGGCAGCTCGGTCCAAGGTGAGGTAGTGCAGTCCCACGTCGATGAGGAATCGGAGTCGCTCGTTGACTTCCTTAAGGACTCGCAGTGCGATTTGTTCTTCGCGTGCCGACAGCTCCAAGGATCGTAGGAAGTCGGCAGCGTCGCCGATCGGCAACCTCGCGACCTCCGCGATCGAGCGACCGCCGATCGTCACCGCCAACGCAATCGGTTTGAGCCGCGACCC
>DATKIY010000196.1:0-12424 GCA_035543875.1 Actinomycetes bacterium
GCGTACTCGGGAGCCCCACATCCCCCAATCAGATTCCAGTGGTCATTAGCTCCGTCATTCCAGGCATGTCTTTGGGCCGCGCCGGAATGATCCGTCACAGGTACTACGTCTGGACTCCTCGACAGTGCAACCTGTCCCGTCGAAGTCGGCTCCAGGGTTCCAATGTCATCGCCCCGGCACCTGTTGTTGCGAGCACAAAACGGTCCAAGAACCGAGTTGAACGAATGATTCTCCTTCAGAATCACCACAACGTGTTTGATCTTCGATCCCGGATCGAACCCAGCTCGCAGCGCCGGCGTTGTGGGGTTCGAGGCATCAGCGGCAGGCACGGTAGCGGTTGGCAGCAACAGTGCTGCAGCAACAAGTCCTAGCAAGATTTTGCGCACCGTCGGCCCTCGATCCCACCCCATGCGAATCCCCGAGCCGTCCCCGCCTAACCCATCGTCGTCAAACGTAACAGCGCCCAGAAGTGGGAACAACGTGTTGCGGGGTTGACTTTATGCTCCCAAGTACGGCACAGGAACGAATGGACAGGTCCGGATGTTTACTCACGCGATCAGCGGCGACAACCCCCTCAAGCGGGTGGGCCTCAGGGGATTGCTGTGCACTTTATGCTGGCGAGTTGGGTCATCCACCCACCCTGTACCTGACTTTGGACCCGTCCCAAGTTGAGCAGGAACGCGTCATACTTCGGAACCGTGAACCGCACGCGGGCGTCCAACCGGAATGCGCCCTATCGCGATGCGGACTCAGGCATTGCTAGCAGCACTCGCGTTGGTGTTCATAGGCGGATGCAACGCGCACGAACCTCGAACGGCGGCGTCCGCAGGTGCGGGAAGCTCATGGCAACCCCGCTTATACGGCACCCCCACACGGGAGATGAAATGCCCCGTTGCGTTAGCCGCTCAGCAAGCGGAGAAGGAGCTGATCCCGACACCGATCGAGTCGGTCTCCATCTGCGTCCCGCAAGGATCTGAGATCGTGACCGTTGACGTTGGCGACCCAGTGGTAAAGCAACACTTGGCGTCGCTGAGCCTGCCAGATGACACTGAATCCATCAGCACATGCATAGGAATCCCCCCTTACGGAGTTTGGGTCGAGACAGCAAGCGGTCGATTCGCAGTTCACATCCCAACTTACGGCTGCGGCCAACAGCAACAACAGGTTCGGAAGGACCTTAGTTACCTGGCGAAGTACAACGTGGACACACAAAGCAGCTTCGAGGGCTAACGACGACCGGTCCCCATCCTGACCCGAGACCCGAGCGCGAACACCGGGTTGGTGCTGGCAACTCACAACGGTCGGGTTCCGATCCCGGTCCTACCACCTTGGGTATGACCCCTTTGTTGTCCGAGAGGGTGACGTGTGCTTCAGCAAACTCGCCCAGTCGGTGGGGTGCGAGTTCCCGCGCCGCTGGCTCTGACACTTAATCACTCTCGACGGACCAGCGCGTGCTTCACGCGCTGCTGCACAGGAACTGACACACCAGGGTCAATCACGGTTGTGTAAATGCTCCGACCCACACGTTCTCGCGATCGTGCTCCCGCGACTGGATTCGAACCAGTAACCTGCCGGTTAACAGCCGGCTGCTCTGCCAATTGAGCTACGCGGGATTGTGCCCGAAGGCGCGGTCGACAATAGCAGCCGAGGATCGCGGTGCCTCGCCCGCTCAGGCCAAGCCAGACTCCAACCGCACCTGTTCCACAAGATCGTCGATGGACGCTTGTGTGGCGGTCGACGGAACGAAGCCTTCGTCGAAGACGTACCCCCACCGCAGCTCCTCGTCGCCGGCTCGTCGACGGGCTACAACACGGAGTCCGTGTTTGCCGTCTAGTGCGATGTGTTGGTTGAGAACAATGCTGGATGTAACGCGGTCACGGATGACGACCGCCATCTTTGTGTCGTCGCCAACCGGAATCTGCAGCCTTCCTACCCTGCCTTCACCGTCTGGCACGAGCGATATCGAAAGCATCCCGTCGGCATAGGAGGCCTTGTCAATCGCCTCCCAGCCAATCCGGTCATAGGCTGGCGGATTTCGTTGGAGAATCAAGTCGCCTTCGGTGGCAACTATGTGTCGACCACCCGCGTCGGTCGTCCACGCCAATGGGCGTTCGTCCCGAGTTAGCGCAACAGCGTCAGCAATCTCGCTCGGTATTCGACTCAGCCACTTCACATGAGGAGTTTGTCACGGGGCGGGAACCTCCGAACGCACGCTCGGCTGTGCTTCGCGGCCACGGGGGTGCACTTCGGGGATCAATCTGAGCCGTACGCCTGTTCGTGAAGTTTGCGGCGTTCCTTTTCCAGGTTCACCAGCTCAGCGAATACTTCGGCGTATGCGGCATGGTCAGTGTCTTCAAGTCGCTGCATCCGCGAACGCAGCTCATCGATCCGCCCTGACAAAACTCGCTCTTCGGCCCGAGCGAGCTGCTCGCGGGCATAGCGGTTGAGGGCTCCGCCATCGGTTCGGAGTGGCTCAACAGAAAGCTCATTGATGATCGAGCGAACGGCGTCGTTGGCGGCCTTGTCGCTGACCAAGGGAATCCAAGCGTTGCCCTCTGCTGCTCCTATGCCACCGGCCGCCGCGATAGACGTGGTCACGGCACGGTAGGCGGGGTGAGTAAAGAACGAGTCCGGCAGCTCATCAAACGACTTGCCCAACAAATCCGGATACTGCATCGCTAGTTTCAGTAACTCGCGTTCGCCAAACAGATTGCGGTCGCGAGGGTCGGGTCGAGCAATGGACGCTTGCTCGTTCTGCGGCGCAGTCGGTGCGGATGTTCGAGAACCCTGCGATCGCGCCGCTTGGGTTACGGCGTCCTGAACTGGTCGCACCTCCATCCCTAGCCATCCGGCGAGCGATCGCGCGTACTCGGGACGGAGCGATCGATCGCGGATTCGTGCAACAACTGGCGCTGCGGCTCGAAGCGCTGCGATCCGTCCGGCAGGAAGGTTGAGATCGTGTCCGGCGAGCACACTCTTGATGGCGAACTCGAACAGCGGAACCCGACGGTCAACTAGAGCCTTGACCGCTTCATCGCCTTGCTGTTGCCGCAACTCGCACGGATCGAGGCCGCTGGACTCAACCGCGACGAAGGTCTGCGCCACGAACTTTTGATCGTCGCTGAACGCACGCATCGCTGCCTTTTGTCCCGCTGCGTCGCCGTCAAAGAGAAACACAACTTGGCCGTTGAAAGCGTCAGAGTCCATGAGCAGCCGCCGCAGCACGCGAATGTGGTCTTCGCCGAAGGATGTGCCGCAGGTAGCGACCGCCGTCGCGACTCCTGAGAGGTGACATGCCATGACGTCGGTGTATCCCTCAACGATTACGGCTTGACGGCGGTTTGCGATATCGCGCTTGGCGAGATCGATTCCGTAGAGCACCTGACTCTTGTGGTAAATCGGCGTCTCGGGCGTGTTGAGGTATTTCGGGCCGTTGTCGTCGTCAAACAGTTTGCGTGCGCCAAAACCGATGACGTCACCAGTGATCTCGCGGATCGGCCACAGCAGCCGTCCTCGGAACCGGTCGATGAATCCTCGCTGACCCTCCTTCGAGAGTCCACTTAGCTGCAGTTCCTGATCGGTGAAACCGGCACTGCGTAGATGTTTGGTGAGCGCATCCCACCCTTGCGGCGCGAACCCGATGCCAAACCGTTCAGCCGCTTCCTGGTCGAATCCCCGCTCAGCAAGAAACTGTCGTCCGACGACGGCGTCGGAACCTTCAAGCCGTTCGCGGTAGAACGCAGCCGCGACCTTGTGTGCCTCGAGCAGTCGGGTCCGTTCGCCTTGTTGCCGCCTCGGTGCGACTCCGGACTCTTCGTAGCGAAGCGTGACCGCCATCCGAGCGGCTAGCCGTTCGACGGCTTCCTGGAACGTCAGGTGGTCGATGCGCTGGACGAAATCGATCACATCTCCGCCGACTTGGCAGCCAAAACAGTGGTAGAGACCCTTGGCCGGAGTGACGTGGAAGCTTGGTGATCTTTCCTCGTGAAAGGGGCAGAGGCCCTTGAGGCTGCCACCACCTGCGGGCTTGAGGGTGACGTGATCACCGATGACCTCGGCGATGGGGGCTTGCTCACGGACGTGTGCAACGTCGTCATTGTGAATCCGGCCAGCCATGCCCGCAGTGTAGGTGGGGCAGCCCATGCTCCAAGATGGGCTGTGTGGAACTACTCGTGGTGCAGGGCCAGGGTTCGCCGCAAGACATCGGGCGCGCCCATGGCGAGCAAGCCCGCGCTTTGATCCATCAGTCTCGCGCTGCGTGGCGAGAGGCGATGGCTGGGGCAGGGCATGAGCCAGACGCGCTGGTCGACACGCTGTCGCGGAAAGCCGGTTTCCGGACCGCCGTCCACGAGCACCTCCCCGACCTGCTCAGCGAGATCTCGGGGATCGCCGAGGGCTCTGGCCTGTCCGACGACGAGATCTTCGCCATGAACTGTCTCGACGAGGCGTGGTGGTGGAAGGTCCCTCCCTCTGGCTGCAGCACGGTTGCGATTGGAGCGACTGAAACCCGACCAGCGGTCTGCGGCCAGAACATGGACCTCGACGACTGGATGAATGGCACGCAAGTTGTCCTTCGCCAGTCACCCACCGACGGAAACTCTCACGTCATGTTGAGCCGTGCTGGAATGATCGGGTTGTGCGGTGTGAATGAAGCTGGTGTCGCCGTGATGGTGAACACGTTGCCGCAGTTGCCAGTGGCAACCGACGGTGTTCCGGTGGCCTTCGTCCTGCGTGCCGCGCTCGCCGCTCGAACCGTCAATGAAGCCGCCAAGACGCTGCAACGGTTGCCGCACGCGTCAGGGCAGGCTTACACCCTGACGTCGAGCTCGGGCGTCATTGGGTTGGAGTGTGGTGCAGGAGTGGTCGTGGAGTACATCAACGACCCCGAGCTGCCCGAGGCACGCTGGCACACCAACCATCCGCTCACCGCTGCTTCCGACGATGCACCCGAGCCCGACTCACAGCAACGCATGGACGCACTCGATGAGTCAGCGCCGGAAATCAAGGTGATCGACGGCGTGAAACAGCTTCTTGCTGATGGCAACTCGGGGATTTGCATGTACGCAGATCGCTGGCCCGGGCCGTGGATGACTTTTGGCTCAGTCGCGGTGGAGCTGACTCACCCGCCGGTAGCTCATGTGGCGCCGGGACCCCCGGACCGCACGCCATGGAGCACCTTTAGTTTCGCTGCTGAGTAAGCCTTTTCACTCCAACCCGGTGTGGCACTCCGGGTTCAGTGAGGAATACCGGGCCGAGTAGTTCGAAACCTTGCTTCTCATAGAAGCCAGCAGCAGACACGCGGGCATTGCACCAGAACAGTTCGGCGCCGTCGAGAACAACCACCTCGGTCGCCTTGTTAACGAGTGCCTGGCCAAAACCGCGGCCTTGGTAGCTCGGATCGACTGCCATGCCGCGTAGTCGCCATGCGTGCTGGCTGTCGTAGCGCTCGGGAAACTGAGTGAGACACGCAACCACGTGACCCGCGTCGAGAATCGCCCAGTGATGTGTCTCCTCTAGGTGGTCCTGCGGGTACTCCGACGCCGCAATTGGCAGACCTGGGCGCAAGATGCGACGTCGCAGGTCCAGTATCTGTGTGACATCGACGCGAACAACCTCCGCGTCGCTCACGGAACGGGAGTTCACCGTTGGATCCTTCGTCAACTCAGCAAGGACTCGTGCCGAGCGACGGCCGCCGGGTCAGTGAGCGCCGCTACCTGGTCGACCACTACTCGCAAGCGCTCGCTGTCGGTGGTCGCAGCTTTGAACCAGTCCGCGTAGATCGGTTCAAGGGAACCTGGCGACGACAGCAGGAGAAGATGAGTTAGTTCGGTGACGAGGTCGCGCTGCTTTGCGTAGTTCTCCTGCGCGCCTTTGCGCAACATGACGTACTGAGCAGTGATGGCCTTGAGTACCGCGCACTCATGTCGAACACCCTGCGGGACGATGAGGTCTGCGCCGTAGCGCGTGAGTGGCCCTCCCCCAAACGCCTCCCGGGTGGCGATCTCAGCCGCGGAGCAGAACCGTCCTATCAATTCACTCGTCGTCCGCTTCAAGAACGCCATGGCTCGGTGGGAGTCGTCGAATCCCACCGGCCAGTAGTCGAGGCTGATGAGGCGATCCAACGCCGCGAGAAGTTCCTCAGTGCTAACCCCGGGCGCGTACCGGTCAGCGGCCAGCTCCACGAGGACATCTCGTTCCTGTCTATCGCGCAGAACGTCCAACATCAGGTGTCCAGCGTGCACCGCATCTTCGAAGTCGTGAACGGAGTACGCGACGTCGTCGGCCCAGTCCATGACCTGGGCTTCAACACATCGCCGATCACCCTCGACGCCAAGACGAAGCCAGGTGAAAACCGGCAGATCATCGGCGTAGACCCCAAACTTGGTACTCCCGTCGCGGCGTTGCCACGGGTACTTCGTTGCTGCATCGAGCGTGGCGCGAGTCAGGTTCAGTCCCGCGCTCGTGCCGTCGGGTTGCAAGGTCTTTGCTTCGAGCCGGCTCAGGATGCGCAGGCTCTGCGCGTTGCCCTCAAAACCACCGCACGACAATGCAACTTCGTCCAATGCCTGCTCGCCGTTGTGTCCAAAGGGCGGGTGACCCAGATCATGAGCAAGGCATGCGGTCTCGACGAGGTCGGGGTCGCAGCCCAGCGCCTGCCCTAGCTCTCGACCCACCTGCGCGCATTCGAGCGAGTGAGTCAGGCGAGTTCGAGGAAAGTCGCTCTCCCAGGGCACCACGACCTGGGTCTTTGCCGCCAGACGTCGAAGCGCCGACGAATGCAGGACGCGCGCACGATCGCGAGCGAAAGCGGAGCGATGGGAGCTCTTGACAGGTTCGTCTACGAACCGCGCAGTCGCGTTGTCGTCGTAGCCACCAGCGCCGAAAGACATGGTGCAGACGTTAGTCGAGGTCCGGCCCCGACCAAGGGGCTCCTCCCGACATTCGCCACCACACGTACGCTGCCGTCTCGCGAATTACGGCTTTCACCTCGGTGATGCGCTCCTGAACGATTGGCCCAGTTCGAGTGGGGGACGTGTTGACGTCCATGCCAAGCGCCTCTGCCATCTCACGTGAGCGAAACTCGTGCCAGGGGTCAGTGACCAAAACCAAGGTTTGCCAGCCTCGGCGTTCGGCCAATGCATCGACCGCCTGCAAGCTGCGCCACGTGTCGTGTCCGACCGGAAGGGAATCAATCGCATCAGCTGGCACTCCGGCTTGGATGAGGTACTCCTTACCCGAGCCGGCCTCGGTGAACCGATCACCTGGAAGGTTGCTGCCGACGGTTACTACCTCGGGCGCCACACCTTCGTCGTAGAGCTCAACCGCATGGTCGAGCCGTCCGGCGAACACAGGGGACGGGTCACCGTCGTACTGACTGGCTCCCAGGACGACGACTGCGTCGACCGGCGTGCGGTCGTCGCCTCGAGCAACCCACCACACCCGAAATGCCACCGAGCCAACCCAAACCATCAAAAGCGCGAGGAGCAAGAGCAGAACGCGAAGGACAGGACGGCGGCGCGGTGACGCGGAACGCGCCGGTCGAGCCGCCGTCATGGTCATCTGGTATCGCTGTCCTTGGTGGTGATAGCCGCGCGTCCGGCTTCGAGCCGGGCCACGGGAACGCGGAAGGGTGAGCAAGAAACGTAGTCCAGACCTACCGATTCGAAGAAATGGATCGAGTCCGGGTCGCCGCCATGCTCACCGCAGACGCCTAAATGAAGATCGTTATTGGTGGTTCGGCCGGAGGCGACGGCCATTCTGATCAACTCGCCTACCCCATCGACGTCGATCGACTCGAACGGCGAAACACTGAAGATCCCTGCCGCGAGGTAGTCGGTGAAGAAGGCGCCCTCGACGTCGTCGCGGCTAAATCCCCAGGTGGTCTGAGTGAGGTCGTTGGTTCCGAAGGAGAAGAAGTCGGCTGCCTCCGCCAACTTTCCCGCGGTGACCGCGGCGCGAGGAAGCTCGATCATGGTGCCGATCGGGATGTCGAGCTCGACGCCGCGTGCGTGTGCAATCTCTGCAATAACAGCGGCAGCTTCGGTGCGGACCGACGTCAGTTCAGGAAGCGTTGCTACCAACGGCACCATGATTTCGGCTCGTGGTTCACCGCCAGCCTCGATCCGGTCCGCCACGGCTTCGGCAACGGCCCGAACTTGCAGCGCAAACAGACCGGGGAGCACGAGTCCTAGGCGCACCCCTCGCATTCCCATCATGGGATTGGTCTCGTGCATACGACGGACGGCGGCCAACAGATGATGGCTTTCGGTGTTGAGCTCGCCGTGCGAATCAGCCATTGCGACTTTGACTGACAACTCAGTGATATCCGGCAGGAACTCGTGCAGTGGCGGGTCGAGCAAGCGAATGGTGACCGGCAGACCATCCATTGCCGCAATCAGGCCCTTTGCATCTGCGCGCTGGAGCGGCAGGAGCTCTCGATAGACCCCTTGGCGCTCCTCATCGGAGGTCGCGAGCACCAGCCGCACGACGTACTGCTTGCGATCCCCGAGAAACATGTGTTCCGTCCGTGCCAGACCAATTCCTTCGGCGCCGAAGCGGCGAGCTCGGGCTGCATCCTCACTGGTATCTGCGTTGGCTCGTACACGAAGTCGGCGCTGGCGGTCAGCGTGCTCCAGCAGCCGAGTCACCGCCTGAACCAACTCGTTGGACTCAACCGCGTCAGCACCCTCCTCTAGCGCTTGCACCACCGGCGATGGCATCACCGGGACTGCGCCGATGTAGACGGCACCTGTCGTTCCGTCGACGGAGATGACGTCGCCCTCACGGAATATGGTCCCGCCCTCGGCGCGTGCGTAACGACCCTCAATGTCGACGTGGAGCTTGTCGGCTCCTACGACGCACGGCTTGCCCATCCCCCTAGCAACAACCGCAGCGTGCGAGGTTTTGCCGCCACGACTCGTGAGCACACCCTCAGCGGCAATCATTCCGCCCAGGTCGTCGGGGTTCGTCTCCCTGCGCACCAGTACAACGTCGTCACCGGCGGCGGCGCGAACAGCGGCCCGCTTGGAGTCGAAGATCGCGCGACCAACCGCCGCGCCAGGCGATGCGGGGATGCCCTTCACCAGAGGTTCACCCAGTGCCTTCGCGTCAACCTGAGGAAACATCAGTCGGGCCAGTTGCGCTCCGGATACGCGCGTCAGGGCTTCGTCCATTTCGATGAGCTCTTCGTCGACGAACTGAATCGCGATGCGGAACGAGGCCTCCGGAGTTCGTTTCCCTACGCGTGTCTGCAGCATCCACAGCTTGCCCTTTTCGACGGTGAACTCGATGTCGCAGAGGTCGCGGTAGTGCGTCTCCAGGATCGACATGATGCGCGTCAGTTCGTCGAATGCTTGCGGTTCGCGTTTTTGCATGTCGAGCAAAGTCAGTGTGTTGCGAGTGCCCGAGACCACATCTTCGCCTTGCGCATTCGGCAAGTAGTCGCCATATGCGCCCTGCCGACCCGACGCCGGGTCTCGGGTAAATGCCACCCCAGTGCCGCTGTCTTCGCCTAGGTTGCCGAACACCATCGCCATGACGTTGACCGCAGTGCCGAGCTCGTCTGAGATTCGTTCCTGTCGACGGTAGAGCTTGGCCCGAGCACCGTCCCAAGAGTCGAAGACCGCTCGGATAGCCAGATCCATCTGCTCCCGCGGATCCTGCGGGAAAGGTCGACCGGTGTCATGTTCGATGAGCGCGCAGAAGGTTGCGACGAGAACCTCTAGATCGCTGGCGGTTAGTTGCGTGTCGTCGGTGACGTTCTGTCGTTGTTTGGCGTCATCCAATGCGCGGTCGAATCGTTCCGGATTGACTCCCATCACGGTGCGTCCGTACATCTGAATCAGTCGACGGTAGGAGTCCCACGCAAACCGTGAATCAGAGGTTTGCTTGGCTAGCGCTTGCACCGTGATGTCGTTCAACCCGACATTGAGCACTGTCTCCATCATTCCGGGCATCGAGAACGCCGCACCCGACCTGACCGACACCAGGAGCGGGTCAACGTCGTCGCCCAGCCTCTTGTCCATCGCCTGCTCGAGCCGCTCCAGGTGACGGGCGATCTCCGCGTCGAGTCCAGCCGGTAAGTCCTTTGCCGCACGGTAGGCGCGGCACGCTTCGGTAGTGATCGTGAATCCGGGCGGCACCGGGAGCTCGATACGAGTCATCTCGGCAAGGTTGGCCCCCTTGCCACCGAGCAGATCTTTCGCGCCGCGATCACCCTCGGCGAAATCGAAGACGTACCGCACAGTCACTCCCGGTGGTCGACAGTTCCCTAACCTTAGGAGTTGACTACCCGAATTTCAGCGAGGGGACACTATCCGGACGTCTTTCGGGAACTTCTACGGGTACGTCGTGTCATCGACGAGGATCATCCGCGGCAAATGCCTCCCGGCCGGTCGTTCTGAAGTTGCTACCCGCCACCGATGTCCGACTCCGCGTCGGCGCCGAGCATCGCGTAGTCGCGACTGTCCAACCACCCGTGAGGAAGCACGACGCGTCGCGGACTTCCTTGACGCCCGCGCGGCAGCCCGCGTTCGGACTCCGGGAAGGGTTGGGCTGTGTCTACCTGACTCAGCAGCTCATCAAGCTCGTCGAGACTCGACACCTGACCGAGCTTGGAGCGAACCTCGCCGCCAACCGTGAATCCTTTGAAGTACCAGGACATGTGTTTGCGAAGATCGGCCAACCCTCGCGGCTCACCCATCAGACCTGCGAGCAACTCCGCGTGCCGACGCACAGTGCGGGCAACGACATCGAGCCCCGGCGGCTTCGGTGGCTGTTCGCCCGCGAACACAGCCGCGAGATCGCGGAACAGCCACGGCCGCCCCAGGCAACCTCGGCCGATCACGACACCGTCGCATTCGGTGTGCTGCATCATCTCCAACGCGTCGGATGCTTCCCAGATATCGCCATTACCCAGGACCGGGATCGACACCTCCTGCTTGAGGGCTGCGATCGCGTCCCAGTCGGCCTTACCCGAGTAGTGCTGGTCGGCGGTACGGCCGTGCAGCGCGATGGCGGCGCACCCGGTTTCCTCTGCGATCCGTCCCGCGTCGATGTAGGTCAGGTGGTCACGGTCGATTCCCATACGCGTCTTCATTGTGACCGGAACACCAAACGGCGAGGCCGCGTCGATGGCAGCACGCAGAATGTCGCGCAGCAGTCCGCGCTTCCACGGAAGCGCAGCACCACCGCCTTTGCGCGTGACCTTGGGCACCGGACAACCAAAGTTCAGGTCAATGTGATGGACACCAAATTCTTCCCCGAGGATGTGAACGGCTTCGCCCACATACTTTGGGTCAACTCCGTAAAGCTGAACGGACCGTACTTGCTCAAGCGGGTCGAAGGTAAGCATCGACAACGTCTTAGCCTGGCGCTCGACGATTCCGCGGCTGGTAATCATTTCGCAGACATACAGGCCTGCACCCTGCTCGTGAGCTAGCCGACGAAACGCCGCATTCGTAATGCCGGCCATCGGGGCGAGCACAACAGGAACCTCTACCTCAAGGCTCCCGATCCGCAACCCCACGTCGCGTCACCGCGCCTTCCCGCATCAGCAACCACTCCGAGATACCTCTCGGAGGAGAACATCATTGCTGACTACTAAGGTCGCTGCCGATTTGACCGGCTAAAGCACGATGAACTCGTCGATACTCACTTTGGACTTGACCCCTTGCCCCACATTTTCCAGGGTCAAAACGAAATATGGACTCGACGTGTCAGTTACCTCGATATCCGTCATGATGACCCGGCTGCGGGCGATCGGAGCGTATGTGTCCAGGGTCGCGACTTGGTTCGCACCGACGGAGACCTTCACCGTTCCCCGATGCGGTCCCATCGGCATGACGATTCCGACGTGGCTTCCCATTTCCAAACCGGCCTGCGACCAGTCGAATGCGTAAGTGACGCTTGCGCCTGCATCATGAGTCGTTGCGAGCCCGCCACCGTATGCCTCAGTGGAGTCGTCCCGCAGCTGCCACTGGCCGCGCCAGTAGACGTTCGGAGAGTACTCGTTGACGATCGCCTCAGCATGACCCTGTTCGTTGAACAGCAGGGGGATGGCGCTGATCGGCTGAATGGACCTGTTTCCAGCGCAGTCCTTCACGCTGATCGCATGGCCCTCAACTCCGTCCGACAGGGAGCCGTTCCACTGAACAATGTCGAGATCGACCTGCGAGTCATTGCCCGTCCAGATCTTTGAGACCGGGTCGCCAGCGATACCCCAGTACTGGATGACGGACGAATGGCAAATCCCGCTCGGGTCGCTGGCCTGCCACGAGAAATGCACCGGAATAGCGCCGGGCCAGTCCGTGGACGGCACTTGGCTGCCGACGGGGACCGAAGCGTGAGCGGGCACCACGAGATCTGGTGGGGTCACGTCAACGCCAGCTGAGGCACCACCCGTGAAAAGAACCCCGACTGCACT
>DATKIY010000197.1:0-13223 GCA_035543875.1 Actinomycetes bacterium
GTTTCGGCCTGAGCCGCAGTGGCCGGAGCTTGAGCTGCCGCCAGTGGTCACGCGAGTCAAGGCAGACATGCATTGCGCGTCGGTTGCCGGGGCGAGTGTCATCGCCAAAACCGCACGCGACCGGCTCATGGTTGATCTGGATGCCCGCTATCCCGAGTACGGCTGGCGGGAGAACAAGGGCTACGCCTCACCGGAGCACATTGCAGGACTCGAACGACTCGGCCCGTGCGCCTTGCACCGCCAGTCGTGGCGGTTGCCTGGAACGGAGCTAGCAGCGGAATTACTGGAAGCCGACCCTTTCCAAGACACCTGTGCGGAGATCGCATGAGTACTGAAGATCTCGAGCGTTACGAAGCAGAGCTGGAACTGCAGTTGTATCGCGAGTATCGCGACGTGGTCGGAATGTTCACGTACGTCGTGGAGACAGATCGGCGTTTCTACCTCACCAACGCAGTAGACGTACACGAGCGCACCAGTGACAGCGGCGACACCTACTTCGAGGTCGAGATGACCGACGCATGGGTGTGGGACATGTACCGTCCCGCCAGGTTTGTCACCAGTGTTCGGGTGCTGACATTCAAAGATGTCAACGTCGAAGAAATCGCACAGGGTGAGTTTGACTCAAGCTCCATCCCCAGCTCTTCTGACTGAGTACATCCAATCGCACAGAAGTAATCCCCAGCGCCGCCGCCGTCCCCAGGTGAGCTGTCGACCCTCGCGATGAGGTTCGCCGGTCGCCACGATCACCTGCGGAGGTGGTCACCGTGCGGGCCAAGGATGCATTGGGCCGATATGGCGAGGATGTCGCCACTCGTCATCTGCAAGAACAGGGCTATGTCGTGTTGGACCGCAACTGGCGGTGCGAAGTCGGCGAGATCGACATCGTCGCCCGCGACGGCGACACATTGGTGGTCTGTGAGGTCAAGACCCGAAGAGGGACCGGCTTTGGCAGCCCGCTCGAAGCGATTACCCCGAGCAAAGCAGCGCGCCTTCGACGTTTGGCGGCTTGTTGGTTGCGCGCTCACGACGTCCGACCGCGCACCATCCGCATTGACGTAGTCGGCGTGCTTGGTGGACAAGGCACCCCCGCGGTTGAACACATTCGTGGAGCCATTGGATGAGTCTTGCGCGCACGAACACAGTTACGCTCACGGGAGTTCAAGGCCAGGTCGTCACAGTCGAAGTTGATGCGGCAGCGGGGGTTCCGGGATTCACTCTGGTCGGGCTGGCCGACACCGCGATTAGCGAAGCGCGTGATCGCGTACGTGCGGCCATCGTCAATGTCGACGAGACGTGGGAAAACCGCAAGGTAACCATCAATCTGTCCCCGGCCTGGGTCCGCAAGCGTGGTAGCGGTTTCGACCTGGCTTTGGCGTGCGCCTGCTTAGCCGCTTTCAGCAAGCTGCCGTTGGAGCCGTTGTCCCAGCTGGTCCTTATCGGGGAGCTCGGACTTGACGGTTCGGCGCGCCCGGTGCGGGGGATTCTGCCGATGGTCCTGGCAGCCGTCGAGCAGGGTTTCGAACGGTTCATGGTTGCCGAGGGGTCGGGGCGGGAGGCTGCCTTGGTTCCAGGTGCCGACGTCACTGTCGTGGCAAGCCTTGCGGAGGCGATTCGGGTCCTCCGCGGCAGTGAGCTAGGACGCACTGCGAGCTGCGAATCGATCGATTCTGAGCAGTGCACTGGTCCTGACCTATCCGATGTGAGCGGTCAGGCAACTCCGCGGCTAGCGGTTGAGGTAGCTGCCGCCGGTGGGCACCACGTCTTCCTGCACGGCGCGCCAGGTGCAGGTAAGACCCTGCTCGCCGAGCGGCTGCCTGGGCTGTTGCCGCCGCTCGACGCCGAGGCATCCCTGGAGGTCACGGCGGTCCATTCGGTGGCGGGTGCGTTGGACCCCCAGTCTCCGATGGTGGTCCGACCACCGTTCCAAGCGCCTCATCACACGGCGACTCCCGCGGCTTTGGTCGGTGGTGGGGCTGGGGTGGCAAGACCCGGCGCTGCCAGCTTGGCGCACCGGGGCGTGCTGTTTCTGGACGAGGCGCCTGAGTTTTCAGTTCGTGCGTTGGAGACGCTGCGTCAGCCGATGGAGAAAGGCGCCGTCTTCTTAGCTCGCAGCGAGTCGCGCGTCCGCTACCCAGCTCGCTTCCTGCTTGTCATGGCGGCCAACCCATGCCCCTGCGGTCGCTCAACCGGCAGGGGGCTCGACTGCACGTGTACGCCCATGCAGAAGATGAGGTACTCAGCGCGGCTTTCCGGTCCGCTCATGGATCGCATCGATCTGCAGGTCCCCGTACTCCCAGTCTCACGAGCCGATCTGCTTGAGGGGAGAGGCGGTGAGTCATCGGCTGATGTTCGCGAACGAGTGCTTGCTGCTCGACTACGCGCCGCGGGGCGCTTGGCGACTACACCGTGGAAAGTAAACGCGGACGTACCGGGAACCGAGTTGCGCGCCAGGTTTGCAGCGCGCCGCGACGGCATGGCGTTGGTGTCCACCGAGCTCGGTCGGGGTCGACTGTCGGCACGTGGTGTCGACCGTGTTTTGCGGGTTGCATGGACGCTTGCCGATCTCGCCGAAGTCGATCGCCCGGGGGCCGCCGAGGTGGCAGCAGCCGTCTCGCTGCGCGGAGGAGGCTTGTCATGGGTGGCCTAGGCGAGCGGTCGGTGACGGGTGAAAACCGCGAGAGTGAACGAGCTGCGCGGCTACGGCTTTCGCGACTCGCCGAGCCGGGGGACCGTCAGCTTGGTCAGCTGGTCCGAAAGTTTGGTGCGCCGACCGTCGTTGACCGCATTGGCGCACGTGACACGTCAGTGCCGGGGGTCGATAACTACCTGACTCGTTGGGATGAACCCGTCGCTGACCTTGACGGTCTCGCCGCTATCGATGGTCGGTTCATCATTCCGGGAGACAGCGAGTGGCCAACCCAGCTGGATGCGCTCGACGACACCGTGCCGTGGGGCCTGTTCGTTCGTGGGTGCGACTTACGGCTTTCCGTGCTGCGGTCTGTGGCCATAGTCGGTGCCCGCGCTGCCACGCAGTATGGGCTCCATGTCGCCAGTGAGCTGGCCTCCGACCTCGCTGACCGGCGCTGGACGGTCGTGTCAGGCGGTGCCTACGGAATTGATGCAGCGGCACACCGTGGCGCGCTGAACTGCGGTGGTAGCACGGTTGCCGTCCTGGCCTGCGGGGTCGATGTGAGCTACCCCAAGGGCAATGCCTCGCTGTTTGAGCGGATTCCCACACAGGGCGGGTGTCTGGTTGCTGAGCTGCCTCCTGGTACCCATCCCACGAAGCCGCGCTTTTTGCAGCGCAACCGGTTGATAGCGGGGCTGACCAGGGCGACCGTGGTCGTCGAGGCTGCTGATCGCTCAGGCGCTCTTAATACAGCCGCGTTCTGCCGCCAGCTGGGGCGGCAACTTCTTGCGGTGCCCGGACCGGTGACGTCGGCGATGTCCGCTGGATGTCATCGCCTCTTGCGAGACGACGATCCAGCGCGCCTTGTCACCGCGGCTGACGAGATCGTGGAAGAAGTGGGGCCAATCGGTTCGTTGGCGATGCTCCCCATGATCGTGGACAGTGTGCGGGACGGCCTTGATCCAACGTCTCTGCGGGTCCTTGAGGCCGTCCCTTCCTTGGTAGCAGGTGGCTTGGCTGACATTGTTCGTGACGCCGGGGTCGAGCGTCGGCTCGTGGCGGGAATCATCCTGCGTCTGGTGGCTGCTGGGCTCGTCCAGCAGGTGGGAGACGATGGTTTCCGGTTGATCCATGGCGCAGGGGACCGGCCAGGTAGCCCCTGATTCACCGGCGCGGTCGCTTGCGCAGGGGACGTCGAACTCGCACCGTAGACAGGGTGTGTGCCGCATCGATCTCGCAGGTTGACCAAGCCGTGGGCGAAGCCGCTAGTCCGCCGCCCTCCAGGTCGCTGCCTGGTCGAGAGCCAGTGGAGCAGGGCTTTGAGCGGCACTTGCGACTAGAACGGGGACTGGCGGCGATGACCGTCACGGCGTACGTCAGCGACGTCCGGGATTTACTTGATCATGTTGGCCGCCGCGGCGCGTCGTCGGTTGCCGAGCTGACGCTCGCTGACCTTCGCAGCTGGTTGGCGTTAGCCAAGACCCGAGGAAAAGCCAGAAGCACGATTGCCCGCCGAGCCTCGTCGGCGCGAGTGTTTACCGCCTGGCTCGTGAGCCAAGGGGTGTGTGAACACGATCCGGGGGCGGCCTTGGCCCGACCCAAGTCGCAGCGACGGCTGCCTGAGATCTTGCGGGCCGACCAAGCGAACGCGCTCCTCGCGGACGCGCTCGATTCCGCGACGGCGGGAGACCCGCTCGCGCTGAGGGACCTCGCCATGCTCGAGCTCCTGTATGCCACAGGGATCCGGGTGGGTGAGCTCGTGGGGCTTGATCTAGACGACTGCGACCAGCAGCGGCGCACCGTTCGCGTCTTCGGTAAGGGGAGTAAAGAGCGCACCGTTCCATACGGGGTGCCCGCGGGGGAGGCACTTTCAGCGTGGCTGCTGGAGGGTCGGGGCTCGCTGCTCCAGCCCGCTAGCGGGGCGGCACTCTTCCTTGGGGCCAGGGGGCGTCGCATAGACCCCAGGGCAGTCCGTACCCTGGTACACAAGTACGTGTCGGGGATTGATGGTGCACCAGACCTAGGTCCCCATGGATTGCGCCACAGCGCAGCCACTCACTTGCTTGAGGGGGGAGCCGACCTACGCTCCGTCCAAGAGCTGCTGGGCCACGCTACGCTCGCGACCACCCAGATCTATACCCATGTGTCCGTCGAACGACTGAAGAGGGCGTATGACCAAGCGCACCCAAGAGCCTGACGCAAAGGCGTCGGCTCCGCGCGGTTCGTCGACCTCAGCGGCGGCCAAGCGTCCGCTCAAGAAGACGACTCGGGACGCAGACGCACCGACAAGCCGTGCTACTAAGGCCGCGTCAAGCAAGCCGGTTGCCAGTAAGTCGGCTTCGAAAAAAGCAGCCAGCAAGGCCGCCCCGGCCAAGTCCGCGACCGCGGCCAAGAGCGCAGCGCCGACGGCGAAAAAGGCAACCGCAAAGAAAACTGCTGCAGCGACACCGCCGCCAGCTGCTCCGGTGCTCGATCCCGAAACTGCGCGTCGACACGCCGAGCTCGACGCTGCCGATGAAGCAGCCGCTGCCGACGCCGCGCTCAAGAAGCTGTGGCGGGACTTCAAGAACACCGCGAAGCCGGAGCTGCGGGAGCGATTGATCTTGCACTACTCGCCACTGGTCAAGTACGTCGCCGGACGAGTTGGTGTGGGGTTGCCCCCCAACATCGAGCAGGCTGATCTGGTTTCGTACGGAATCTTCGGGCTGATTGACGCAATAGAGAAGTTCGACCTAGAACGTGCCATCAAGTTCGAGACCTATGCGATCAGCCGGATCCGCGGAGCCATCATCGACGAGCTGCGCGCGATCGACTGGATTCCACGTTCGGTGCGCTATAAGGCCCGCGAGGTTGAGAAGGCCTACGCCAGTCTTGAGGGAAAGCTTCACCGCACTCCCACCGAGGCCGAGGTCGCCGAGGAAATGGGAATCTCGCTTGAGGACCTTCACCAGGTGTTCAGCCGAGTCTCGTTTGTGAACGTGGTGGCTCTCGACGAGCTGCTTAGTGTGGGCGGCGAAAAGGGCGACAAGCTGAGTTTGGTCGACACGCTCGAGGACACCAAGGCTGAGGACCCTGTCGCAGCCTTTGAGTCAGAAGAGACTAAGTACTTGCTGGCTAAGGCGATCAACCAGCTGCCCGAGCGAGAGAAAATCGTTGTCACGTTGTACTACTACGAGGGTCTTACGCTGGCCGAGATCGGCCAGGTGCTGGGTGTCACCGAGAGCCGCATCTGCCAGATGCACACCAAGGCGGTGCTGCAGCTGCGGGGGAGGCTCGCCGACGTCCGCGACTAGCGGGAGCAGGCGCACGGTCGCAGCGCCGCGCACCAGCGTCAGCGGGTCGATGTAGTCGGCTCCAATCCGCGCCCCCCAATGCAGGCATGTCATGGGACTGCAGTGCGAGAAGGCGGCCGACGCAGCAGCCGACAGGTGTCCGATCTGTTCACCTTGGTTCACCTGCTCACCAGCTCGCACGTTCGGCACCAGTGGTTCGTAGGTCGTCGACAAACCGTGACCATGAGACAGGACGACGACTCCCTTGCCTGCAACGACGCCAGCAAAGGCCACCTCGGCTGCTGCCGGTGCCAGGACCGGCTCCACCGCACCTTGATCGATTTCCAGGTCGACTCCTCGATGGCCAGCTGACCATGGATCTGGGCCGAGCCAGAAGCCAAGCACGATGCGGGGCTGGCTCACCGGCCATACCCACGGCTGGCTGGGCATATTCAACGGGACAAGCGAGGGCGCAACGACTGAACCGCGCGAAGGCCCTGCTGGGCCAGCGGCGTCTGCGTGCCAGGCTGCACTCGTGAGCCCCAGGGTTACGGTCAGCGCAGCGACCAGGGTGGCTCGGCTACCGGCTCGGCGGCTGGCCCCGCGAAGTTGGCTACGTGTCATGGCCACACCTTCCGATGGCGGGCTGACCGGCGGACAGGTAATGCAGGCCGGCTGGGGATGGTGGCGGTTCGAGAGGTCTGCTGTGGACGCTGGTGGACCTCGCCCGCCTGCTGATGCGATTTCCGGTACGGCTAGCCCTGGCCGTAGACTGCCCTCGGCACCCTTTCGAGGGTGACTTCGCACGCCCGTACCGCCTGCTCCCTCAGGGTCGGTCGGTCCCTCGGTCCGTTTCAGTTGTGTTCAGCAGTTGATCAGCTGTCGAGCAGTTGTCGATCATCAGATGACGAACACAATCGCAACGGTGGACCGCATTCGGGCGTCAGGCGCCCCACGCAACCGCTAGGGGCGAGTAACCGAGTCGCGTCCAGCGTGGCGCGAGTAAGGAGTGCTTCGGCTATGGCCGTCGTCACGATGAAGCAACTGTTGGAAAGCGGTGTCCACTTCGGACACCAGACGCGCCGATGGAACCCGAAGATGAAGCGCTTCATCTTCACCGAGCGCAACGGCATCTACATCATCGATCTGCAGCAGTCGCTGGCATTTATTGATCGGGCGTATGAGTTTGTCAAGGAAACGGTGGCCCATGGCGGCACCGTGATGTTCATTGGCACTAAGAAGCAGGGCCAAGAAGCTATCGCTGAGCAGGCCACGCGCGTGGGAATGCCCTATGTCAACCAGCGCTGGCTCGGCGGAATGCTCACCAACTTCCAGACGGTGCATAAGCGGCTGCAGCGACTCAAGGAACTTGAAGAAATCAACTTCGACGATGTCGCCGGCTCGGGAGTCACGAAGAAGGAACTCCTGATCCTGCGTCGCGAAAAGGACAAGCTGTCGCGCACGCTCGGTGGTATTCGCGACATGGCGAAGATCCCAAGCGCGGTTTGGATTGTCGACACCAACAAGGAGCACATCGCAGTCGATGAGGCTCGTAAGTTGGGCATCCCTGTTGTCGCAATTCTCGACAGCAACTGCGACCCCGACGACGTGCAGTTCCCGATTCCTGGCAACGATGACGCCATTCGTTCGGTGGCACTGCTGACTCGAGTTATTGCAGACGCTGTTGCTGAGGGTCTGGTTGCCCGTGCCGGCGCTGCTGCTGGCGACGAGAAGCCAGCAGGAGCAGAGCCTGGGGCAGATGAACCGCTTGCTGAGTGGGAACGAGAGCTACTCGGCGGCCAGGCAGAGGCACCGACGACCGCAAGCACGTCAGCAGACGCGGCCACGACCAGCGGAACCAGCGAGCAGGTCGCAACTGCGACGCCTACTGACACACCAGCGGCTGACCCGGAAGCTCCAACGGCCTGATTTCGACCTGACACCAAGCTGACAATCTGGAAGGACCACGCACATCATGGCGAACTTTGCCGCCGCCGATGTCAAGAAGCTTCGCGACGCCACAGGCGCCGGAATGATGGACAGCAAGCGCGCGCTTGAGGAAGCTGACGGCGACTTTGACAAGGCTGTTGAGCTGTTGCGCATCAAGGGCGCCAAGAGTCTGGGAAAGCGGGCCGAGCGGACCGCCGGCAACGGGCTAGTTGCATCTGTCGATGGCGCCATGATCGAGCTCAACTGCGAGACCGATTTTGTCGCGAAGAACGACCAGTTTCAGGTGCTGGCGCAGGACATCGCGACGGCTGCGGCGAAGGCTCGACCGGCCGATCGTGACGCACTAGCGGCGTTGCAGCTGCCAGATGGTCAGTCGGTGCAGGCTGGAATTGATGCGCTCGCTGCCGTCATTGGCGAGAAGCTGCTCCTCGGTCGGGTGGCGGTTTTCGATGGCCCCACGACGGTCTACCTCCACCGGCGCTCCAGTGACCTGCCTCCGCAGGTCGGCGTGCTGGTTGCCTACAGCAGCACTTCTACCGACGCCGATGCTAGTCCCGTTGACTCAGCAGAGGCAGCCGCAAGGGCCACCGCAATGCAGATCGCGGCCATGCGTCCGCAGTACGTCAGTCGTGATGACGTTCCACCAGACATCGTCGACAACGAGCGACGCATTGCTGAGGCAACGGCTCGCGAAGAGGGGAAGCCAGAGGCGGCGCTTACCAAAATTGTCGATGGTCGAGTGACCGGTTTCTTCAAGCAAGTCGCCCTGCTTGAGCAGTCGAGCGTGCAGGATCAAAAGAAGACGGTTCAACAGGCGTTGGCCGAGGCGGCCATCAGCGTGCGTGGCTTTGCTCGATTCGAGGTTGGCGAGGCGTAGGGCACACTTCCGGTGGCGTAGGCCATGCGAACCAGACGAAGGAGCGGGCGCTGTGGCACCAGGCACGATGAAACCTGGCACTGCGACACGGGACTCTGCGGGTAAGGGCTCGGTGCCGCAACCAGCTCCCGGCAGCTATGCCAGGGTCCTGCTGAAGCTGTCGGGGGAGGCGTTCGCAGGCAGTGGTGGCCTCGGCGTTGACCCAGATGTCGTCGGAACGATCGCACGCCAGATCGGTGAGGTCGTGGCGTCCGGCACCCAGGTCGCTGTGGTCATTGGTGGCGGGAACTACTTCCGTGGCGCCGAGTTGTCGCAGCGCGGGATGGACAGATCGCGCGCCGACTACATGGGCATGCTTGGGACTGTCATGAACTGCCTTGCGCTGCAGGACTTCCTCGAGAAGCAGGGCGTAGAAACCAGGGTGCAGACGGCCATCACCATGGGGCAGGTCGCTGAGCCCTACGTCCCGCGACGAGCGATCCGACACCTTGAGAAGGGTCGCGTGGTTATTTTTGGTGCAGGACTCGGCGCTCCTTACTTCTCTACTGACACCACCGCCGCCCAACGCGCGCTTGAGGTGTCAGCCGACGTTGTCTTGATGGCCAAGAGCGTTGACGGCGTCTACGACGACGACCCGAAAACCAATCCGAGTGCGGTCAGATTCGACCGGGTGAGCTTCGACGAGGCACTGACTCGCGGCCTGAAAGTGGCCGACGCCACCGCATTCAGTCTTTGCCGCGACAACGATTTGCCGATCATCGTGTTCGACCTGCTCAGGGAGGGCAACATCGGCCGGGCAGTTCGAGGTGAGAAGATCGGGACGCTCGTTTCTCACGAGGCGTAGGCGCTTTACTGACACTGGACCTATTGGGGAGAGCGACTGTGATCGCTGAGACACTTCGTGACGCCGAGAACAAGATGGGCAAGGCCGTGGCGGTTGCCAAGGAAGACTTCGCGTCGATCCGCACCGGTCGGGCCAATCCGGCCATGTTCAACAAGATTCTGGCCGACTACTACGGCTCGCCAACCCCGGTCAACCAGTTGGCTTCGTTTCACTCACCCGAACCGTCGTTGATGGTGGTCACCCCGTTCGACAAGGGCGCGCTGGCGGGCATCGAAAAGGCAATTCGTGATTCAGACCTTGGCGTCAATCCCGTCGATGACGGCACGGTTATCCGTATCGCGTTCCCACCGCTTACTGAAGAGCGGCGCAAAGAGTTCATCAAAGTCGCCAAGGCCAAGGCCGAAGACGCACGTGTTTCGCTGCGCAACATTCGTCGACATGCCAAAGATGAGCTCGACCGCCTCCAAAAAGATGGCGACGCAGGTGAAGACGATGTGCGGCGAGCGGAGAAGCAGCTCGACGACGTCACACACAAGTTCACGGCACAGGTTGACGACTTGCTCAAGCACAAGGAGTCAGAGCTGCTTGAGGTATAGGCAGTAACCATGGCGACGCTCAACGTGGGGTCGGCTGGTGGCAAGGCTGGTCGCAACCTACCCGTCGCTGTGACTGTTGGCGTTCTTCTGGCTGCCCTGGTGCTGGGAACGCTCTACACCGTCCAAGAGTTTTTTGTTGCTCTGGTGATTCTGGCGCTGGCTGTTGCCGCGTACGAAGTTTGTACTGCGTTACGGATGCAAGACATTCACGTGCCGTTGATCCCGCTCGTCGCGGGGGCGACGTTCATGTTGATTGCCGCGTATGCGGACGGCACCGACGCTTTGGCTGTCGCATTTGGCGTGACGGTGGTAGCCGTCGCCGCCTCTCGAATGGCTATGCCCGCTGAGCACTCGCTGTTCCGGGATCTGGCTGTTGGTACCTACGTCGTCGTGTACCTGCCGTTGCTGGCCGCGTTTGCAATGGTGATGCTGTCGCAGGCCAACGGACCAGACCGGCTAGTGGTCTTTATCTTGGCCGTCGTCCTGAGTGACACGGGGGGATATGCAGCCGGTGTCTTGTTTGGAAAACATAAGTTGGCCCCACGTGTTAGCCCTGCGAAGTCTTGGGAAGGGCTAGGGGGTTCCGTCGGCTTTGCAACCATCGGAACCGCCGTGGCGCTGCCGCTGCTGCTCGGTGGTCATTGGTGGCAGGGGGCACTCATCGGTGCCGCCGCCACGATCACGGCGACCGTCGGAGACTTAGGAGAGTCGCTGCTCAAGCGCGACCTGGGTATCAAAGACATGGGACACCTGCTCCCCGAGCACGGCGGTGTGATGGACCGGCTCGATTCACTGCTTCCGACGGCTCCGGTCGTCGCCCTGCTGTTGCTTGCCACCCTGGGATGAGGGTGGCTCTGGCGCGGGGCTTGCCTGAGGCGGTTGCCGCCGTGCCTTAGTGAGCGAGAACCCCTGGTAGGGCAGGATGCGGGCATGACATTGGCGGCCAAAGCACCCGAGGAGCGCCGGCGTCGGATCCTGCAGGCGTCAATCGAGGTGTTGCGCGCGAGAGGTTTCTCGGGCACCCGCGTCGCAGACATCGCGGCTGCGGCTGGTACAAGTCCGGCCCTTGTGCTGTACCACTTCAGCAGTCTGAGCGACGTGCTGGTGGCCGCACTTAAGTCGCTGGACGAGCAGTACTACGCGGATCTCGCTGCGCTGTCTGCCGCCGACCCGCGTGACCGGATCGTCCAGATGGGAGCCCTTGCTGCCGAGGGCGGACCGGCGTTCGGTGACTGGCAGCTGTGGCTGGAGGTCTGGGTTAAGGCCCGTCACGATGAAAGAATCCACGAGTTGCGTCGTGCCATGGACCAGAGGTGGCGCAAGGAGCTCGCCACCATCATCAGCGCCGGTGTGGACAAAGGGGTGCTGTCGACGAATACTCCCGATGCCGCGGTGCTGCGACTGTCGGCCCTAATGGACGGGCTGGCGGTCCAGGTGGTGCTCGATGAGCCGGAGCTAACGCCGCAACAAATGCTCGAGCTGTGGCTCGAAGGCGCAGCACTCGAACTCGGTGCCTCGTCCGACGATCTGCTGAACCGTGTCCGATCGGTCTGACGTGCCCAAGCCCGGCGAGCTCGTTTTTGCAGCCCCGCGACGTTCGAAACCGCCGAAACACCTCGCCGACCTGGACGTCCTCGCTCGCAAAGAAGCGGTCGAGCAGCTGGGCGAGACCGCGTTTCGAGCCGACCAGTTGTCGCGGCACTACTTCGAGCGGTTCGAGTCCGATTCAGCTGCCATGACTGACCTACCGAGTGCTTCGCGTGAAGAGCTGGTCGGCGCCCTGCTTCCGCCGTTGCTGGAGCCAGTGCGACAACTCACCTGCGACGCGGGCACAACCGTGAAAACTTTGTGGCGTTTGTTCGACGGCGCATTGGTCGAAAGTGTGCTGATGCGATACCCGAGCCGCGTCACCCTGTGTGTGTCATCGCAGGCGGGCTGTGGCATGAACTGCCCCTTCTGCGCGACTGGCCAGGCCGGTCTCACGCGAAACATGTCGACGGCAGAGATCGTCGATCAGGTGGTCGCTGGCGCGCGCTCGCTGAGCAAAGGTGAGATTGCCGGTGGCGACGGGCGGATCTCAAACGTCGTGTTCATGGGAATGGGCGAGCCATTAGCTAACTACAACGCGGTGATAGGCGCAGTTCGTAGGCTCACTGATCCGTCACCAGCCGGAATGGGGATTTCGCAGCGGGGCATCACCGTGTCCACGGTCGGGTTGTTGCCGGCGATGAAGCGCCTGACGCAGGAGGAGCTCAACGTCACTCTTGCGGTGTCACTCCACGCTCCCGATGACGAGCTACGTAACACGCTGGTTCCGGTGAACACGCGCTGGCCGATTGCTGAGGTGCTTTCATCAGCATGGGACTACGCGCGTATCACCGGTCGGCGTGTATCGATCGAGTACGCGTTGATTCGCGATGTCAACGACCAAGCATGGCGGGCTCATCTGCTTGGGTCACTGTTGAAGGGACAGCTGGCCCACGTCAACCTCATTCCGCTGAACCCAACGCCAGGCTCAAAGTGGACGGCGTCGCGACCGGAGGATGAGCGGGAGTTTGTTCGACGGATCGAGGCACACGGGGTTCCCGTGACAGTGCGAGACACGCGCGGTCGCGAGATTGACGGAGCATGCGGGCAGCTCGCAGCGATTAACGATTGAATGGCAGTTGGCGACTAACGGACTGGTGATGGATGCCTACGCAGAGCGGTAAGCGAGAGTTGAGCGACCTACCTCCGCGCGAGATGAGGCATGCCATTGCGTGGTCGTCATTTCGGACCATCGTCGCGGTCGTTGGAATCATCGGCGCGTATGCAGTGATGCCGCTCGGTGTTGACGACATCAAGGCGCAAGGCGTACTTTTCGCGATCGTCGGTCTGGGCCTGTTCGTCTGGGTGTTCATTCGGCAGCTACGCAAGATCCAAGACGCCGACTTTCCTGTCCTTCGCGCAGCCCAGGCATTGGTGCTGGTTGTGTCGCTGTTCCTGACGATCTTCGCGGCGGCGTCGGTGGCGCTGGAGACGTCAACGCCGGGTTCCTTCAATGAGGGCCTCACGC